>NZ_JBYOKH010000007.1:0-165900 GCF_057799415.1 Achromobacter sp. 18P8.1.1
CGCCGGCGCAGCAGGCTTGCCAGAGCTGCGGCGTGGTGGAATCGGTCCGCCAGGTGCAGGTGCCTGTGAAGGACAATAGCGACCATCTGGTAGGCACCATTGGTGGCGGGGTGGTGGGAGGCGTTGTGGGTAATCAGTTTGGCGGAGGCAGCGGCAAGACGGCCCTGACCGTGTTGGGCGCGGTCGGCGGTGCTTTGGCAGGCCGTGAAGTTGAGCGTAATATCAGACAGCAACAAACGGTGACGCACTATGAACTCACGGTCCGTATGGGCGACGGTAGTGCGCGCCAGTTCCGTAGCGCGCAGCCGTTCGCCTTTGCCTCGGGCGACCGTGTGCGCGTGGAGAATAATCAGCTGCTGCCGGGTTGACCGGCGGCCGGCGGAAACCATCCGTATTTGGGGAGACCTGGCATGAGCGACCAATTCACGAATCCGTTCGTCCTTCCTGGCATGGGACAGAACTCCGACCTGTCGGGCAATCCCCTTCTGGCCAGCATGGAAATGATGCGCCAGGCCTGGGCCGGCCTGACCGGGCCGGGCGGTCTGGCCAGCAGCCTGCCGATGGCGCCTCCCATGAACCTTGAAGACCTGGACCGCCGCATCGCCGAATTGCGTTCGGTGGAAAACTGGCTGCGCATGAACCTGTCGATGCTGTCTTCCACCATCCAGGGCATGGAAGTGCAGCGCTCCACCATCAGCACGCTGCGCGCGTTTGTGGATAGCGCGGCCAACATGGACCTGGGCGCGGTCCGTGACAGCGGCGCGGCGTCTCCGCTGGAAGTGGTGCTGGGCCTGAAACCCGCGCCCAAGGCCGCCGCCAAGCCGCCATCGAATCCGCCGTCAGGGCAAGACAAGGCCCAGCAGGATCCGGACGGCAAGGAGGCGGACGCGTCCGCGGACAAGGCCGGGCCGGAATCGGCCATGCAAGGCATGAGCGAACAGATGGGCGCCGCCGCGCAATCGGCGTCCAAGGCCTGGTGGGACCTGCTGCAGCAGCAGTTCAACCAGATCGCCGCGGCCACCGCGGCGTCCATGCCGGCCAATCCCGCCGCGCCCGGCGCGGACCCGGGGGCGGATGCCAAGGCCAAACCCGGCGAATCCAAGTCCGCCGCGAAGACCGAGGCCAAGGCGTCCAAGCCCGCGGCACGCAAGCCCGCCGCCAAATCTGCGGCCAAGACCGCCAAGAAAACGGGGCCTGCCGACGGCAAGCCCTGACCCTTTTCAATCGACACGCGAGACGGCCGCAAGGCCGCTCGACCGTCCCAACCTTTCCTGGAACTTATGCTTAATGTAGTGATCCTTGCCGCCGGACTGGGCAAACGCATGCAGTCCGACCTTCCCAAAGTGCTGCACACGCTGGCGGGCAAGCCCATGCTGGCCCACGTGCTGGATAGCGCGCGCCAACTGAAGCCGGCGCGCATCATCGTCGTGGTGGGCCATGGCGCCGACCGCGTCAAACAGGCGTTCGACGGCCAGGCCGATCTGCACTTCGTGCTGCAGCAGCCGCAGCAAGGCACCGGCCACGCCGTGCAGCAGGCGGTGCCGCTGCTGCTGGAAGGCGATGGCAAGGACGACGTGACCCTGGTGCTGTATGGCGACGTGCCGCTGGTGCAGCCGGACACGCTGCAACGCCTGCTGGCCGCGCGCGCTTCGGGCGCAGCGGTACTGACCGAAGTGCTGGCGGACTCCACCGGCTATGGCCGCATCGTGCGTGACGCCCAGGGCAACGTGTGCCGCATCGTCGAACACAAGGACGCCTCGGAAGCCGAACACGCCATCAAGGAAGTGAACACCGGCATCCTGACCGCGCCGACCGCCAAGCTGAAAGACTGGCTGACCCGCATCGACAACAAGAACGCCCAGGGCGAGTACTACCTGACCGATGTGGTCGGGCTGGCGGTCGTCGATGGCGTGCCGGTGGGCGCGGCGCAACCCGGCGCGGGCTGGGAAACGCTGGGCGTGAACAGCCGCGTGCAGCAAGCCGAACTGGAACGCCGCTGGCAGGGTGAGCAGGCGCGCCGCCAGCTGGAAGCCGGCGTCACGCTGGCCGATCCGGCGCGCTTCGACGTGCGCGGCACGCTGTCCTGCGGACGCGACGTGTTCATCGACGTGGGCTGCGTGTTCGAAGGCACCGTGACGCTGGCTGATGGCGTGCGCGTGGGCCCGCACTGCGTCCTGCGCGACGTGACCGTCGGCGCGGGCACGCAGATCGAAGCGTTCAGCCATCTGCAGCAGGCTGAAGTGGGCCGCGACGCGCGCGTGGGTCCGTACGCCCGCCTGCGTCCGGGCGCCGAGCTGGGCGACCGCAGCCACGTCGGCAACTTCGTCGAGATCAAGAAGAGCGTGCTGGGCGCCGACAGCAAGGCCAATCACCTGGCCTACATCGGCGACGCTGACATCGGCGAGCGCGTGAATGTGGGCGCCGGCACCATTACCTGCAACTACGACGGCGTCAACAAGCACCGCACCATCATCGAGGACGACGCCTTCATCGGCTCGGATACGCAACTGGTGGCGCCCGTGCGCGTGGGCCGCGGCGCGACCCTGGGCGCCGGCACCACCCTGACCCGCGACGCACCGGCCGACAAGCTGACCGTGTCGCGCGCGAAACAGCTCACCGTTGAGGGTTGGCAGCGTCCGGTCAAGAAGTCGTGATGGCGGAGAACGACGCCGCAAAGGACACGCCCCAGGGCGGCGGCGCCAAACCCGCCCCGCCCGACGGTTTGCCGGCCCCGCGCCGGTACTGGGCGGCGGCCACGGTGATGACGGGCATCAGCCTGTCGGTGCTGGACACCACCATCGCCAACGTGGCCCTGCCCACCATTGCCGTCGATCTGCACGCCTCGCCCGCCGAAGCTGTCTGGGTCGTCAACGCCTACAACCTGGCGGTGGTGATGACGCTGCTGCCGCTGTCGGCGCTGGCCGAGCGCATCGGCTTTCGCCGCATGTTCACCTTCGGCCTGATGCTGTTCACCCTGGCCTCGCTGGGGTGCGCGCTGGCCGGCACGCTGTGGCAGCTGACCGCGGCGCGCGTGTTCCAGGGCGTGGGCGCAGCGACGCTGATGTGCATGTTCGGCGGCCTGGTGCGCAATATCTATCCCCTGAAAATGCTGGGCCGGGGCATCAGCATCAACGCCACCACGGTGGCCGTGATGTCGGTGCTGGGCCCCACCATCGGGTCCGCCATCCTGTCGGTGGCGCCCTGGCCGTGGATCTTCGCGGTAAACCTGCCGATCTGCGTGCTGGCCATGTTCGGCCTGCGCCATCTGCCTGAAGTGCCCCGCAACGACGTGAAGCTGGACTGGGTGAGCGCCCTGCTGTGCATGGCGACGCTGGGCGTTTTCATTTCGGGCGTGGACATGATGGGCCAGGACCTGCTGCGTGGCATCGGGCTGGTGGCGATCGCCTGCGTCGCAGGACTGGTGCTGGTGCGCCGCGTCCGCAAGCAACCGGCGCCGCTGGTGCCGGTGGACCTGCTGCGCATCCGCCCGCTGGCGTTTGCGGTGGGGGCGTCGGCCTGTACCTTCGCGGCGCAGATGGCGTCTTACGTGTCGCTGCCCTTCTATTTCCAGCAGGTGCTGGGCCGGCCGTATCTGGAGGTGGGCATGCTGATGGGCGCCTGGCCCGTGGGCACGGCCATCATCGCCCCGCTGGCGGGCCGCCTGTCCGACCGCTATTCCGCCGCTACCCTGAGCGGCGTGGGGGCGGCGACCATGGTGGCCGGCATGCTGTGGCTGGCGCTGCTGCCTTCTTCGGTGTCGAACTGGCCCATCGTGGCGGGCATGTTCGTGGCGGGGGTGGGCTTCGGCTTTTTCCAGACGCCGAACAACCGCGCCATGCTGTCGGCCGCGCCCCGCTCGCGCAGCGGCGCGGCAGGCGGCTTGCAGGCCACCACCCGGGTCTTCGGCCAGAGCTTCGGCACGGCGTTGGTGGCCATCGCCTTCAGCGTCAGTGTGGCGCATGGCCCCGGACTGGCGCTGGTGTTGGGGACGGTGTGCGCCGCCCTGGCGGTGGTCGTCAACACCGTCCGGTTCAACAAACTGCGGGTCTAGGGCGGTTCCGCCCCTGGCTTGCGGCCGCTTCTATAATGGCGGCCGGCGCCTGGTCCTGAGGCCAGGCGCGCAAGATTCCCTATTTTGAAGGCGTGCAGGCATGAAAATCACGGTCGTGGGTACCGGTTACGTGGGGTTGGTGTCGGGAGCGTGCCTGGCCGACATGGGCAACGACGTCATGTGTCTGGACGTGGACGCGGCGAAGATCGCCCTGTTGCGCCAGGGCGGCATCCCCATCTACGAGCCCGGTCTGGAAGACCTGGTCCGCCGCAACGTGCAGGCGGGCCGCCTGCATTTCACCGACGACGTGGCGCAAAGCGTGGCCTTCGGCGACGTGCAGTTCATCGCCGTGGGTACGCCGCCGGGCGAAGACGGCTCTGCCGACCTGAAGTACGTGCTGGCCGCCGCCCAGAACATCGCGCGGCACATGACGTCCCGCAAGCTGATCGTGGACAAATCCACCGTGCCCGTCGGCACAGCCGACAAGGTGCGCGCGGTGGTGAACAAGGAACTGGCCGCGCGCGGCGTGGAGATCCCGTTCAGCGTGGCCTCCAACCCCGAATTCCTGAAGGAAGGGGCCGCCATCAATGACTTCATGAGCCCGGACCGCGTGGTCGTCGGCGCCGACGACGACTACACCGTCGGCGTGATGCGCCGCATCTACGAACCGTTCCAGCGCACGCACGACCGCCTGATGGTGATGGACGTGCGTTCGGCCGAACTGACGAAGTACGCCGCGAACGCCATGCTGGCCACGCGCATCTCGTTCATGAACGAGATGGCGAACCTGGCCGAAGCGCTGGGCGCGGACATCGAGCAGGTGCGCCGCGGGATCGGCGCCGATCCCCGCATCGGCTACCACTTCCTGTACCCCGGCGCGGGTTACGGCGGTTCCTGCTTCCCCAAGGACGTGCAGGCGCTGGTCAATACCGCTGCCGAAAATTCCCTGCCCATGCGGGTGATCGAAGCTGCCGAAGCCGCCAATCACGCGCAGAAGTTCCGCTTGTCGGAAAAGCTGGTGCAGCGCTACGGCGAAGACCTGCGCGGCCGCAAGATCGCGCTGTGGGGCTTGTCGTTCAAGCCCAACACCGACGATATGCGCGAGGCCCCCAGCTTGACGGTCATCGCCGAACTGACGCGCCGCGGCGCCGACGTGCGGGCCTATGACCCCGTGGCCATGCACGAGGCCGCCCGCGTGCTGGTCGGCCAGCCGGGCATCAGCTTCGCCACCGACATGTACGACGCGCTGGACGGCGCCGACGCGCTCTTGATCGCCACCGAATGGAAGGTCTTCCGCGCGCCGGACTTCGACCGCGTGAAGGCCTTGCTGAAGACGCCGCTGATCATCGACGGCCGCAACCTGTACACGCCGGCCGACGTGCGCGGCCTGGGCTTCGAGTATTCCGGCATCGGGCGCGCATGAAGATCCTGCAACTGAACTTCGAGAAAGGCTGGCGCGGCGGTGAACGGCAGACGCTGTATTGCATGCGCGCCTTCCGCAAGGCGGGCCATGACGTCGAAGTGATGTGCCGCGAGGGCGCGCCGCTGGCCGAACGCGCGCGCCAGGAGGGCTTTGTGGCCCACACCTGCCGCAACGTGCCGGGGCAGCTGGCGTTCCTGGCGGGCGCCAGCCGTTACGACATCATTCACGCGCAGACGGCCAACACCATCACCTGGGCCGTCCTGACCAAATGGCTGCACCGCAGCCCGGTGGCGTTCTCGCGCCGCACGTCGTTCGTGGTCAAGCCGGGCGACGAATGGAAGACCGGTTTCAAGTGGCGCCACGCGAACCTGTTCGTGGCCATCAGCGAGATGGCGGCGAGTGAACCGCGCCGGCTGGGCATCGAACCGGTCATCATCCGCAGCGCCGTCGAGCCGCACGAGATCAACGCCGATAACGTTGCCAACCTGGTGCGCGAGTTCGATCTGGCCGGCAAGAAGGTCATGGCAACGTCTGCTGCGCTGATCCGCGACAAGGACCCCGTGACGCTGGTGCGTGCGGTGGGGGAACTGGCCAAGACGCGCCGCGACTTCGTCTTCCTGCACTTCGGCGCCGGCGGCGACCGCGAGCAGCAGGCCAAGGACGAGGCGAAAAAGCTTGGCATCGAAGACATTTACCGTTTCGCCGGGTTCCGCAAGGGCGTCGAAGACTTCTACAGCATCCTCGACGTGTTCGTCATGAGCTCAGAGGAAGAAGCGCTGGGCAGCAGCGTGCTGGACGCCTTCCTGCAACGCGTGCCGGTGGTCTCCACCGACGCGGGCGGCTTGAAGGAAAGCCTGGCTGACGGCCGCGGCGTGCTGGTTGCGGTGGGCGATCACCAGGCCATGGCGGCCGGCATGGCCCGCTGCCTGGACGACGCGGCCTTCCGCTACGAGGTCACCGAGCGCGCTTATGCGTACGTGAAGAGCGAGCACGACGTCCAGGAGATGGGCAACCGTTACCTGGCGCAGTTCCAGCGCCTGCTGGGCCGCCAGTAGGCGGCACCCGCCGCGGCATCACCCCCGCACGTCGATCCGCGTCTCGAACTTGGCGCGGTGCACCGAAAAGAACGTGCGCACATTGCGCACGTTGGCCTGGGCGGTAAAGGCCCGGTGCACCAGCGCGTGATAGGCCGGCATGTCCTTGACCTGCGCGATCACCACGAAATCCGGCCCCGGCGACACCCGGTAGCACTGCAGCACCGCGGGTTCGGCCAGCATGCTTTGCTCGAACGCATCCAGGCTTTCCGCCGCCTGCACGTCCAACGTGATCTCCACGATCGCCGTCAGCGTGCTGCCCAGTTTCTCGGCGGCCAGGATGGCGACCTGCCGGTCGATCACGCCCTCGTCCACCAGCCGCCGCACGCGCCGCAGGCAGGTCGGGGGCGACGCATGCACGCGCGCGGCCAGATCCTGATTGGTCAGCGCGCTGTCTTCTTGTAACTGTTCAAGAATGCGCCGGTCGAGATCATCCAGTTCCGGTAGCGAAATCGGCATGTTTTGCATGATTAATTCAAAATCGTGGTCTGGAAGAAAGATTATTTAATCACAATTATGTAAGTGAATTAACTTCCATTTTTAGCCACATAAAGAAATCAAATTTCTTCGCGGGTCGCGCACAATGCGTCGGTACACGAACTTAGCGGAGTCTCTCCTATGTGCGGCATTGTTGGCGCCGTCGCCCAGCGCGACATCACCCCGATCCTGGTTGAAGGCCTGAAGCGGCTGGAATACCGTGGCTACGACTCCTGCGGCGTCGCCGTCTACGCCGACGGCCATCTGCGCCGCACGCGCAGCACGCAGCGCGTGGCTGAATTGGCCGAGCAGGTTGCCGAGGACAAGGTCCAAGGCTTCACCGGCATCGCCCACACTCGCTGGGCCACGCACGGCGTGCCGGCCACGCACAACGCCCATCCGCATTTCTCGCGCCTGGGCAACGACGAGCCGCGCATTGCGCTGGTCCACAACGGCATCATCGAAAACCACGACGAACTGCGCGCCGAGCTGCAGGCCGTCGGCTACGTGTTTGAAAGCCAGACCGACACCGAAGTCATCGCGCACCTGGTGAACCACCTGTACGCCGGCGACCTGTTCGAAGCCGTGCAAAACGCCGTGCGCCGCCTGCATGGCGCCTACGCCATCGCCGTGTTCTGCCGCGACGAACCGCACCGCGTGGTCGGTGCGCGCCAAGGCTCGCCGCTGGTGGTGGGCGTGGGCCAGAACGAGAATTTCCTGGCCTCCGACGCGCTGGCCCTGGCCGGCACGACCGACCAGATCATCTACCTGGAAGACGGCGACGTCGTCGACCTGCAGCTGTCGCGTGTGTGGATCGTGGATGCTAACGGCAAGAACGTGGACCGCGAAGTCCACACGGTGCACGTGCACACCGGCGCCGCCGAACTCGGCCCGTACCGCCACTACATGCAGAAGGAAATCTTCGAGCAGCCGCGCGCCGTCGGCGATACGCTGCAAGACATCGAAGCCATCACGCCCGAGCTGTTCGGCGATGATGCCTTCAAGATTTTCAAGGACATCGATTCGCTCCTGATCCTGGCTTGCGGCACCAGCTACTACGCGGGCCTGACCGCCAAGTACTGGATCGAGTCCATCGCCAAGATCCCCGTCGCTGTCGAAATCGCCAGCGAATACCGCTACCGCGACAGCGTGCCCAACCCGCGTTCGCTGGTCGTGACCATTTCGCAGTCCGGTGAAACGGCCGACACGCTGGCAGCGCTGAAGCACGCCCGCTCGCTGGGCATGGAAAACACGCTGACCATCTGCAACGTGTCCACCAGCGCGATGGTGCGCGAGTGCAAGCTGTCTTACATCACGCGTGCCGGCGTTGAAATCGGCGTGGCGTCGACCAAGGCCTTCACTACGCAGCTGACCGCCCTGTTCCTCTTGACGCTGACGCTGGCGCAAGTGCGCGGCCGCCTGACCGACGAGCAGGAAGCCGAGCACCTGAAGGCGCTGCGCCACCTGCCGGTGGCCATCGGTTCGGTGCTGGCGCTGGAACCGCAGATCATGGCGTGGGCCGACCGCTTCGCCTCCAAGGAAAACGCGTTGTTCCTGGGCCGCGGCATGCACTATCCGATCGCGCTGGAAGGCGCGCTGAAGCTGAAGGAAATCAGCTACATCCACGCCGAAGCCTATCCGGCCGGCGAACTGAAGCACGGCCCGCTGGCGCTGGTGACGGAGCACATGCCCGTTGTGACCATCGCGCCCAAGGACGAGCTGCTGGAAAAGCTGAAGTCCAACATGCAGGAAGTGCGCGCGCGCGGCGGCGAGCTCTACGTCTTTGCCGACGCCGACAGCAAGATCCAGAGCGCCGAAGGCATGCACGTGATCCGCATGCCGGAGAACTACGGCAAGCTGTCGCCGATCCTGCACACGATCCCGCTGCAACTGCTGTCGTACCACACGGCCTGCGCACGCGGCACCGACGTGGACAAGCCGCGCAACCTGGCCAAGAGCGTGACGGTGGAGTGATGTAAGCAACGAAAGGGGTGATCCTCGGGCGACCTAGACTGATTCATCTGTGTGAGACAAACAGTAGATGTCAGACCAAATTGGGGTCTCCCGGTAGGCACGTACTTCCGCAGCATTTAGCACGTCGCCGTCGCAGGCGGCCACTGCGCCGATCTCGTAGCCGTTGATGACGTAGATCCAGTCGGCCGCCTGGTCCATGCCGCCGCGAATCTGTTGCTCCGTCGTCGCGGCGATTGGCGGTGTCTGTGTCATAAGCAGGTGTGCGCCCGATATTCCCGGTTGCATGGAAACGGCCGCGGCATGCGCCTTCAGATATGCCCGCAAATCGTCTTGCGCTCCTGGGCGTGGCGCCAGACGGATCGTCAGTGCGTATCTGGCCAATCCGCCGCCCGTGCTCTCAAGCACCCGGCATTGGCTGCGGATCATGTTGCGATGCTGTGGCATCAGGGTCGTCGACCAGGGTGTTGGACGATTAAGCCGGTTCAGATAGGCCGGTGAAACCAGCGTTTCGTAGGCGTCCAGCTCGTACAGGACGAAGAACCCTTCGCCCCCCCGCGCGCTGACCCAACGCGAACCTCGCAAGAACCCAGGCACGCTCATCCGTTCCGGAAAGTGTTCGTGGGAATGCCAGTCTTCGAATTCGGCGCGCCAGGCCGGCGCTATGTCCCACCACATGGCGATGGCGGCGTTTCCAAGGAGCGCCATGATCAGCGCTTGGCCCGCAGCGTGGAAAGTTGGGTCGCAGTCTGCTGCATCACTTCCGGGCCGATTTCTCCCGCAAACTTGTCGACCACGGGCTTTACGGCTTCGCGTAGCCGGGCGACCTCATCGGGGTTCAGACCATTGACCTGCATAACCTTCCTCAGGTCGTCGATAGCCACGGCTTCCTTCGCCTGCGAGATCTTACGTTCCTGCGCCTTGGCCTCGGCGGCCGCATCCAGGATGATTTGGCGCTCGGCCTGTGTCATGCCGTCCCACGTCTTCTTGCTCATCAAGAACGGCATGCCCGTGTAGATATGGCGGGTGAGTGACAGATATTTCTGCACCTCTGCGAACTTGGCGGACTGGATGACGCCAACGGGATTGTCCTGCCCATCAATCGCCTTGGATTCCAAGGCGCCATAGACTTCGCCAAAAGTCATCGGGACCGGGTTGGAGCCCAAGCTCTTGAACATCTCGATATAGACCGGCGCGGCGATCACGCGGATTTTCAAGCCCTGAAAGTCTCGCACCGTTGAAATCGGGTGCTTGCTGTTGGTCATGTTGCGAAAGCCCAGGTCCCAGATGCCCAGCCCGATCAGGCCGTGATCGGCCAATCCGCCCAGCAGACGCTGTCCGACGGGGCCGTCGGACACCGCGTAGGCTTCTTGCGCATCGTTGAACAGGAACGGCAGGTCGAACACCATGAATCGCTTGTCGATGCCGGCCAGCAGGCCCGTCGCCATTGAGGTGAAATCCAGCGTGCCGCCGCGCACCGCCGAGAGGTTCTGGGGGTCTCCGCCCAGCACCGCGTTGGCATAGATCGACACCTTCATCTTGCCGCCACTTTTCTCGGCGACGAGATCAGCGAATGTCTGCGCGCCCTGGCCTAGTGGATGATCCTGCGCCAGGCTGAACGCGAATTTCAACGTACGCGTCTTGATGTCCTGTGCGGCCGCCGTGCCCATCAGCGTCAGGCTCGTCAAGAGGGATGCGGCGGCCGTTGCAGCAAAGCGAACCGGCGATTGTTTCGTCTTCATCTCCAACCCCTTTTCTCCAATTGATGGTGGCAAGTGGCCCGCATCCAGCGACAGCCGCAGCAGACCTTATCGTTGAATATTCGGCTGCGAGCATAGGGCATAATTTTGAATGCCGTTCAAAAATTGAGTGAATTCAAAATTTGAATAACGGCGTGACATCCTCGGGAGACGGCGATGAGCGGAGCAATCGAAAAAACACTGGCGTTGCTTGAGTATCTGGCGAACCATCCCGACGGCGTCGCGCTTGCCAACATTGCCGACGACCTGAACCAGTTGCGCAGCGGATGCCATCGCACGCTGCACGAATTGATGAAGTACGGCTATGTGCGACAGACGCCGGTTCGGGGGGAATACGCGCTTACGACGAAGCTGGCGTCGATGGGACTGAGCTTTCTGAGCCGATCAGGGGTGGTCGACATTGCGCAACCCGTCATCGACCGTTTGGCCTTGGCCACCGGAGAACTGGTGCGGCTGGCGATCGTTGACGGCAAGCGGCTGACATTGGTAGCTAAAGCTCAGGGCGCGAAATCGGGCCTGCTCTACGACCCCGACATGGGCATAGATCTGCGTCTGTCATGCAGCGCGGCGGGCCATGCCTGGTTGATGACCTTGCCCGAGGATCAAGCCATTGCGTATGTCACCGGGCAAGGGCTCGGCAAACCACGTGACTTCGGACCAAACGCGCCTACGTCGATACGCGCGCTGCTGGCCAGCCTGGACGGCCACCGCCGGCGCGGGTACAGCATCCTGCAAGACGTGTATGCCGCGGGCATGAGCGCGATGGCCGCGCCTGTGCGCCATCCTGGCCAACAAAGCACCGGCATCCTGGTTGTGGCCGGCCCTTCGCAACGACTGACGCTCAAGGCGATGGAGAAATTCGGACCCGCCTTGTTGCGCGCCGCAAGCGAGCTGGCGCAAGCCGGAGACGCGTCGCCGTTGCTGCGGTCGGCCCGGGTGGGGACGTGGGGCAATGGTCCTGCGGAAGGTGCGGCAGGCAGCGCTCCCGCGCCGTAATTCAATGGCCGATTTCTTCGGCGAAGATTTCCGCGGCCGTGTGGAACGCTGAGTTGGCCGCGGGCACGCCACAGTAGATGGCCGATTGCAGCAGCACTTCCTTCACCTCGTCCAACGTGACGCCGTTGTTGGCGGCGGCGCGCAGATGCAGCTTGAGTTCGGTCTCGCGGTTCAAGGCGATCATCGTTGCAATCACGAGCAGGCTGCGCGTGTGGCGTGGCAGCCCCGGACGCGTCCAGATTTCGCCCCAGGCATAGCGCGTGATCAGATCCTGGAATTCGCGATTCAAGTTTGTCGATGACGCCAGCGAGCGGCTGACGTGCGCTTCACCCAGGACTTCGGTACGCACCGCCAGCCCCTGCTCGAATCGTTCGTGCTCATTCATGCTTGTCTCCTCTGCTTACTGGGGGGATGTCTCGTCGCCGGCATTGCGGCCTTGCATGGGAAAGCGGGTGCGGAACATGGGCGATGCCAGACTGGCCAGCGCCAGCTCGCCTGCTGCGGCCAGCAAATCCGGCCCCAATTCAAGCATGCGCGCTTCGGTCAGACGCATGGCGGGGCCCGCGATACTCAGCACGCCGATGGCGTCTTCGCCTTTACGCTGCACCGGCGCCGCCATGGCAGTCATGCCCGGCGCGAACACTTCATTGATCATTGCGTAGCCGCGCTTGCGGCCGGCATGCAATATCTTGGTCAAGGCAGAAATCGTGGTCGGGGCATTGGGACCGTATTCCTCGGGCGTGCCGAAGCCTTGCCGCGAGACCAGATCCAGCGCTCGTTCATCGGACATCGTCAACATCCAGGCGTGTCCCGAAGCGCTGCACGACAGCCTGGCGTCCGAACCCATTTCCGGGTCATAGCGCAGGCCGTGACGTGCGCCTTGCGCCTTGGCGACCCAGGTAAGCCGTTCGTTGTCCACGATTGCCAGGCGCACGAGTTCGCCCGAGATGTCCGCAAGGCGATCCACCAGTGGCTGGGCGATATCGACAATGCCGGTTGCGGCCAGATAACTCAGGCCAATAGACGCCACGCGAGCGGTGAGCGCGTAATCACCGTGATCGCGAATCTGCCGCACATAGCCGCAACGGCATAAATCGGTCAATAGACGGTGGGCGGCGCTTTGTGGAATCTCCAGCTGCTGGGCAAGGGATGCGAGCGGAACACCTTCTGGTCGGGAAGAGAGGTGCTCCATGACGGCAAGCGCGCGTTCGAGTATTCCGGCCATGACATCTCAAGAAGTGGGTGGATGATGGATGATAACCCTAGGTGGAAAAGTATTCCACTCGGAATTACATTCCACTACCGAGTCTTGCAAGACATCGAGAACATTCCAAAAAAACCCGGAAGGAGACAACGATGAAGACCCACATTTTCCGTTTGGCTTTGATAGGCGCCCTATGCTCCGCGGCCATGACGGCTACGGCGCAAGACATCCAGGAACGCACGATCCGGTTCGGCCATTTGAACAATACCGACCACCCAGTCAGCGCCGGCGTACAGAAGTTTGCAGAGCTGGTATCCGCCAAGAGCGGCGGGAAGATGAAGGTCAAGGAGTTCCCGGCGTCGCAATTGGGCAATGAAATGCAGCAGCAGTCGGGCTTACAAGGCGGCGTGCAGGAAATGTCGGCACCCGCGTCGACGTCACTGGCAGGCATCGTCAAGGAATTCGGGCTGATCGACTTGCCCTTTTCCGTGACCGACTTTGGCCAGGCAGACGCACTGCTGGACGGCCCGTTGGGTAAAGCACTGACCGCCAAACTGCCCGAAAAGGGCCTGGTTGCATTGGGCTTCTGGGATCTGGGCTTTCGCAATGTCACTAACTCCAAGCATGCCATTACCAAGCCGGAAGATCTGGCGGGCTTGAAGATCCGCGTCATTCCCAACCCGGTCTTCCTGGACACCTTCAAGGCGTTCAAGGCCAACCCCGTCCCCATGCCGTTCGCGGAACTGTACGGTGCCCTGGAATCCAAGGCCGTGGACGGCCAGGAGAATCCGTACTCGGTGATCCTGTCGAACAAGTTCTACGAGGTGCAGAAGTACGTCAGCGCCACCAACCATGTCTATGCCGCGAACATCGTGCTGGTCAGCAAGAAGTTCTGGGACAAGCTGTCGCCCGCCGAGCAGCGCATCATGAATGAAGCTGCCGATGAAGCGCGTGTCTACCAGCGCAAGGTCAGTCGCGAAGCGGCGCAGAAGGCCGTGGCTGAACTGCAGGCCAAGGGGATCCAATACAACACGATCGAGCCGGCCGAAAAGGCCCGTATGCAGCAGGTTGTGAAGCCGGTCATCGAGCACTTCACCGGCAGCTACGATCCCGCGGTCGTCAAGCTGTACAACGACGAACTCGCCCGCCTTCGCAAGTAAACGCACCGGCCATCCATCATGAAGATACTTGTTCTGCACGGCCCGAACCTCAACCTGTTTGGCCGCCGCGAGCCGCACATCTATGGCACCACCACATTGGCGGAAATCAACCAGCGACTGGCCGCGTTGGCTGGCGAGCTGGGCGTCGAGCTCGACACGGTGCAATCGAACCACGAGGGTGCGTTGATCGATTTCCTGCACGAGAACATCGATACCGCGCAGGGGGCCCTGGTGAATCCGGCCGGCCTGACCCAGCACGGCGTGCCGCTACACGACGCGATCAAGGCCATGCCTTTTCCCACCCTGGAAGTGCATATGTCGAACATCGCGGCGCGTGAGACGTGGCGCGCGCATTCGATCATCTCGCCCGCCGTGCGTGGCACCGTGCAGGGCTTGGGGCCGCATTCCTATCTGACGGCGCTGCGCGGCCTGGTCGATATCGTTCGGGAAGCGCAGGCATGACGCGGCCGCACCATCATCCGGTTCTTAAAGAGGACGCGCCATGGTCTTCATAGACAGATTCATTGAAGTTATCTGCCGCGTGCTTGAACTGGCCATCGCGTTGCTGCTGGCGGCGATGGTGGTGCTGGTTTTCGGCAATGTCGTCGCGCGCTATGGCTTCAATTCGGGTATCACGCTGTCGGAAGAGATCTCGCGCTGGATGTTCATCTGGCTGACGTTTCTGGGCGCCGTCATCGCGTTGAAAGAACGAGGACACCTGGGCATGGACATGGTGGTTGCCAAGCTGCCGACGGCGGGCAAGAAAATCTGCCTGGTGGTGGGGCAGGTCATCATGCTGTACATCGTGGGTCTGATGTTCAAGGGCAGCTGGGAACAAGCCGTGATCAATGCGGACGTCAGCGCGCCGGTCAGCGGTTTGCCGATGGCCATCGTCTATGCGTCGGGCCTGGTGTTCTCAGCCTTAGCCGGCCTGATTATTGCGCTGGACCTCTATCGCGTTCTTACCGGCAAGCTGCATGAGCGAGACCTGATCATGGTCCAGGAGTCCGAAGAAGCGGTGCAGCTCAAGCAGATTCTGGATGACGCCCAACAGGGCGCGCCGGGGAGAGGCGCATGACGATCGCCGTTTTTATTGGATCGCTGCTGGGCGTCATGGCGCTGGGCGTGCCGATCGCCTTTGCGCTGCTGGCCAGCGGCGTGGCGCTCATGTGGCACCTGGACATTTTCGATTCGCAGATTCTGGCGCAGAACGTCATCGGCGGCGCGGACAGTTTTCCGTTGTTGGCCGTGCCATTCTTCATGCTGGCCGGCGAAATCATGAACGTCGGGGGGCTGTCGCGCCGCATCGTCGACCTGGCGCTCGCGTTGGTGGGGCATGTCAAAGGCGGTCTGGGCTACGTCACCATCATGGCGGGCTGCCTGCTGTCGGCATTGTCCGGCTCCGCGGTGGCCGACGCCGCGGCACTGACCGCCCTGTTGCTGCCCATGATGGTCAGCGCCGGGCATAAGAAGGAAACGGCGGGGGGCCTGATTGCGGCAACCGGCGTCATCGGCCCAGTGATTCCGCCCAGCATCGGCTTGGTCATCTTTGGCGTAGCGGCCAACGTGTCCATCTCCAAGCTGTTCATGGCGGCCATCGTTCCCGGGCTGATGATCGGTGGTTCCTTGTGGCTGACGTGGGCCTGGCTTGTCCGTCGGGAAAAGGTTGTGCCGCCGCCACGCAAATCGGCGCAGGAGATTGCCACGGCGTTTCGCAAGGCGTTATGGGCGCTGATGCTGCCGGTCATTATCCTGGTCGGCCTGCGCATGGGCGTCTTCACGCCGACGGAGGCCGCCGTCGTTGCGGCGGCGTATGCCTTGTTCGTGTCGACGTTGGTCTACCGGGAATTGAAGTTCAACCAGCTGTACGCGGTGTTCGTCTCGGCGGCCAAGACCAGCGCCATCGTCATGTTCCTGATTGCTGCCGCGATGGTCAGCGCCTGGCTCATCACAGTGGCCGACCTGCCCGCAAAAGTGGTGGACTTGCTGCAGCCTTTCATGGGCAACAAGATCCTGCTGATGGCCGCCATCATGGTGTTGGTCATGGTTGTGGGCACCGCCATGGACATGACGCCCACCATCCTGATCCTGACGCCTGTGCTGATGCCACTGGTACGCGCAGCCGGCATCGACCCGGTGTACTTCGGTGTGCTGTTCATCATTAACAACTCTATTGGCCTGGTCACGCCACCCGTAGGTACCGTCCTTAATGTGGTGGCGGGCGTGGGGAAGATGAAGATGGACGACGTCACTCGCGGCGTAGTGCCGTTCATGGTGGCGGAGTTCCTGATCATGTTCCTGATGGTGGCCTTCCCAGCCCTGGTGATCGTTCCCGCCCGGTGGTTCGGCGGTTGACGCTCGGCTCGTTCGCGCCGCCGGGGCGGATAACCGAGTCCGGCGGCCCCCTCAAGGAGATTTGCCGCAATGTCCCATCTTGCTCAATACCGGCGTCCGTTCTGGGATACCCAGCCGGCATACCGCTTCGATCCCTACGGTTCGACCCAACTGCGTTCACCCAACGAGCCGTTGATCATCGTTCCGCAAACCCTGTCCGAAATCACCGGCCCGGCGTTCGGCGGAGCGTTCGTCAAACAAGGCGACAACGACCTGACATGCATCGCCAACGCTGACGCCATTGGTGAACGGATCATTGTGTCTGGGCGCGTGTTGGACGAGAACGGCCGGCCCGTTCCTGATGCGCTGATCGAGATTTGGCAAGCCAACGCCGCCGGACGATATCTGCATAAGCGCGACCAGCACGACGCGCCGCTGGACCCGAATTTCAGCGGTGAGGGCCGCACGGTTACCGACGCGGACGGCCGCTATCAGTTCAAGACGATCAAGCCCGGCGCATACCCGTGGGGCAACCATTACAACGGATGGCGCCCGCAGCACATCCATTTTTCCTTGTTCGGCCGCGCCTACGCCACACGCCTGGTCACGCAGATGTATTTCCCGGGCGACCCGCTGCTGGAGTTCGACCCCATCTTTCAATGTGTTCCGGACGTGAAGGCGCGCAACCGGCTGATCGCCACGCTCGATTGGGAGACCACCGTGCCCGAATACGCGCTGGGCTACCGGTTCGACATTGTGCTGCGCGGTCGCAACGCCACTCCCATGGAGTAATGCATGCTCTATCCCACTACTTCGCAAACCGTCGGCCCGTATCTGCATATTGGCCTGTCTGGATTGAACTGTGCGGACCTGACTGCCGGCCGGTCCGACCTGGGCGCGCCCGCCGTCGTGATTGAAGGTCGCGTCACCGATGGACAGGGCAACCCCGTGCCCGACGGCATGATCGAAATCTGGCAGGCCGACGCGCGCGGCGTGTACCAGCATCCGGACGACCCCAGTTATTCCGCCACCGATGCAGCGCGGTCCAGCTTCACGGGCTTTGGCCGTGTGCCGACCGAACCTGACGGCACCTTCCGCTTGACCACGATCAAACCCGGCCGCGTGGCTGGCCCCGGCGGCACGCTGCAAGCGCCGCATCTGGTCGTGTCGCTGTTCATGCGCGGCCTGCTCAAGCATCTGTCCACGCGAATGTACTTCCCCGACGAAGCACAGGCCAATGAGCAGGATTGGATTCTGCATCGGGTGCCTGCCGCGCGGCGCGCAACGCTCGTCGCGCAGCAGTCGGACATTGGCGTGCTGCGCTGGAATGTCGCGCTGCAAGGCGCCGGTGAGACTGTCTTCTTCGATATCTGACAGCGGCCACAGTCGCTCCGAACCATGACGATACTCTCTGGCCTGACCGAACAGATCTATTCCGATCCCGACATCATGGGCCTGTTCTCCAGCACGGGAACACTCAGGCAGATGCTGCGGGTGGAAGCGGCATTGGCGCGGGCAGAGGCGGGCTGCGGCGTCATCCCCGAGAGCGCCGCCCGCAGCATCCATGACGTCTGCCACGGCGAGAATATCGACGGCCTCCTGGACGTGGGGGAAATCGCGGCCGCGTCGGTGCTTGCTGGCAACATCGCCATCCCCTTCGTCAAGCAACTGACCGCTGCCGTGCGCAAGGCAGATCCCGAGGCGGCGCGTTATGTGCACTGGGGCGCGACCAGCCAAGACGTCCTGGACACTGCGCTGGTCTTGCAGCTGCAACAGGTTGTCGCCCAGATCGACCAGGATCTGGGTGCGGCGCAAGCAGCATGCGCACGGTTGACGGCGGCGCATCGCGACACGATCATGGTTGGCCGCACGTGGTTGCAACACGCGCTGCCCACCACTTTTGGACGGAAGACGGCGGGTTGGCTAGAGGCCTTGGCGCGCGCGCAGCATCGCCTGCGGCAAGACGCCCCACAAATCGCCCTGCTTCAATTTGGCGGCGCTGCCGGCACGCTGGCCAGCCTGGCCGACGCTGCCCCCGCCGTTGCCAGCGCCTTCGCAAAAGAGTTGGGCCTGGCGCTGCCAGATATGCCATGGCACACGCACCGCGACCGATTGGCCGATATGGCGGCGACGCTGGGCATACTGACTGGCACGCTGGGCAAGATCGCCCGCGATGTGTCGTTGATGGCGCAGACCGAGGTGGGCGAACTGTCCGAACCTGGCGGCCGGGGACGCGGCGGCTCAAGCACCATGCCGCATAAACGCAATCCCGTCGCCAGCGCTGCCATTCTGGCCGCTGCCACCCGTGTGCCGCCGCTGGTGTCGACGCTGCTGTCCGCCATGGTGCAGGAACACGAACGCGCGTTGGGCGGCTGGCAGGCGGAATGGGACGTCTTGCCACAAATCTGCGCATTGACCGGTGGTGCGCTACGCCACCTAGTGGGCATGCTGGACGGCCTTGAGGTCCACCCCGCCAGAATGGCGCGCAATCTTGACGCGACAAACGGATTGATACTTGCCGAAGCGTATGCGCTTGCTCTGGGCGCTCGAATCGGCCGCTTGGAGGCGCACGAACTGATCGAACGGGCATCGCAGGAAGCAGCGCGCAGGAACTGCTCGCTAAAAATAAGCGTGAGGGAGGTGTTAGCCAAGCATGAAGAGACCCGGGAGTTGCTCAGCGACCACGACCTCGACCACCTCGGCGATCCCGCGAACTACGTGGGCGAGGCGTACTCAGTTTGCGACCGCGTGCTAGCGAGTTGGACCGCATCGCAAGACTAGGACTCCGCTCTGCCAGCGGCATGTCTCCGTACGAATTGAAGGGGCTATTCCGAATTACCCAGGTCTTCGACAGCGTTCGGTGAGGTCATCGGCTCACCACAGGTAGGGGTTGTCTTTGAACACCTTCCTGGCCTGCCGGTAGGCATAGGCCAAGGCGCCCAGCGCCGCCAGGATCAACAGCCAGCCGTTGCGCTTTTTGCCCTGCTTGTTGGCCAGGACACTCTGGTACTGGGCAGTCGGATCCGCCAGCCATGTGCCGTCCTGGCGCAGGCCGTAAACCCCGATCCGCGTGAACACACTGGCCATCTTCCCGTGGTATTCGTTGGCCAGGTTGGCCGCCGGGTCGCGATCGATCAGCAGGTCCAGGCGGATGGGCGGTTCGAATGTGTAGCGGGCGGTCGCGCCGCGCACCTCCAATGCCGCACCGGGGTACGCGTTGGAATAGAGGCAGCGCGGGCTGCGCCAACTCGTCTGGCTGCCGACCCGGATCCGGTCCGAATACGGGCATTCGGCGACCTTGTCCACCTGCATCGTCACGCTGTGCAGGGACGCCGGGTCGGGAGGCAGGATGAGACCGTCCGCCGCGTCAAAGCTCAGCCAGGAGGCATACAGCAGCGCCGCCGCGGCAAGCGCGGCCTGGATCGGACGCTTGAAGCGCGATTTGCCGATGGTCCACGCCTCGCTCACGGGGCCGGCCCTTCTTTTTGTACTGCCGGCCTCATGGGAATCCTCGGTGTCGGGTTAGAGGGTGGGTTGCCTGCCACGGGTTGGCCATCCCCTTAATGGGCAGCCCCTGGATTGGCTTCGCGGGTGCATGCTAGCGAATTTCAGGGGGCGCGATTGGCCGCTATTAAACATAAGGTTGATCGATGTTTCAAATTAAGAGGCGATCCCGGGCGTGGCGCTCAAATGCGGATTGCCTCGCGGCCCAGGATCGGTTCCGATTTGCGCGGCACAAGGCGAATAATGCGGGGAGATCCCGGTCATTTACGCCGCTATACCCCCGGGTAATTAATAAATAATGCGCGGTAGGGTATTATGTCTTTTCAGTTTGGTTAAACAAAAATAAGAAAAACGCTTTTTCATATTTACTAACAACTCAGCCGCCTGGTTGTGTTGCTGTTTGTGTAATGAATGTAATTATTTGAGGGAAATCCCGGGTTTATTACGGGCATCTCTGATTTATTTCCACAGCAATAAAAATTTTTAGAAAAAAGTTTGCTGTCGGGGACCTCTACCATTCGTTGGCTCGTCTCGCCCCACGTATTAAGGGGTATCGAGCTGTAATTATTTTTAAGCAATACGTCCGCCCAACTAGCACAAAGTTATTTCGATTTCACGTCGATAACTTGTCGCTGGGCGTCAATTTCTAGTGTCTGCGACACGATGAAGACAGTGAGGTCCCCCGTGGTAAAGAGAATCGCAGTGTGTGGCCTTGGATATGTCGGCCTGCCCGTAGCCGTCGCATTTTCCAAGCGCTTTGATGTCATCGGCTTCGATGTGGACAAGCGGCGAATCGCACGACTGAAAGAGGGTGATGACTGGACAGGCGAGATCGAACGCGACGTATTGCTGGCTTCCCCGATGCAGTTCACCGACCAGGTGACGGAACTGGAAGGCTGCGACTTTTTCGTCGTCGCCGTGCCCACGCCGGTCGACGAGAAAAACAACCCCGATTTTTCTTTGCTGGTCCGGGCGTGCCGCTCGATCGGCCCCGTGCTGCGCCCGGGATGCATCGTGGTTTTCGAATCCACCGTCCACCCTGGCGCCACCGAGGAAATCTGCGGACCGGAGCTGGAAAAAGTATCCGGCCTGCGCTGCGGTGTCGACTTCAAGCTGGGCTACAGCCCCGAACGGATCAACCCGGGCGATCGCGAGCATCCGCTTGAGAAGATCGTCAAGATCGTGTCGGGCCAGGATGAGCAATCCCTGGAAATCATCGCCGGCGTCTACGAAAAGATCATCGACGCGGGCGTGCACCGTGCCTCGTCCATCAAGGTGGCCGAAGCGGCGAAGGTGCTTGAGAACACCCAGCGCGACATCAACATCGCGTTGATGAACGAAATGTCGAAGATCTGCGACCTGGTCGGCATCCGCACGTCGGAAGTGCTGGCCGCCGCAGGCACCAAGTGGAACTTCCTGAAGTTCACGCCCGGGCTCGTGGGCGGGCACTGCATCGGCGTGGATCCCTACTACCTGACGTCCAAGGCGCAGGAACTGGGCTACCACCCCGAGGTCATCCTGTCGGGCCGCCGCATCAACGACGGCATGGCGACCCACGTCGCCTCGCGCGTGGTCCAGACCCTGGCCCGTAACGGCCGCCTGAACGCGTCGACGCGCGTCGGCATCCTGGGGATGACGTTCAAGGAGAACGTCCCCGACATCCGCAATTCGAAGGTCGTGGACCTATACAACGCCCTGGGCAAGTACGGCATTACGCCGGTGGCGTGCGATCCGATGGCCGACGCCGACCAGATGGAACACGAGTACGGAATCAAGCTTGTGAAGCGCGACGAATTCCGGGACATGGATGTGCTGATTCTGGCAGTTCCGCACCGCGAAACCATGGACTCCATCTGGGAAGACATGCCGCAGCTGGTCAAGAGCGGGGGCATGGTGTGCGACCTGAAGTCCGTGCTTGACAGCAAACGTCTGCAATCCGACCTCTTGTACTGGACTCTCTAAGTTCGGTCTCGCGATCCATCTCTACAGGAGAGACCCTCAATGACCGCATTCACTACCGCTCCGATTGGAACCTGCCGCATCCATACGCCGCTGCGCGATGCCGTGGGCCGCTACCCGATCAAGCTGCAACTGGGCCGTAACTACGGTTTCGTGCACACCACCGCCGAAGCGCTACAGCAGGCGCGTTTCATGTTCGGGCAAGCCGATATTCCCGCCGCCGTGCAACGCGTGATCTTCCGGCCCTCGAATGGCGAGCAGGCGCGCCGCGGCATGCACAAGCCGGCAGACCTGTACATGGTCGAACTGTCCTCGCGCAAGCTGCTGACCGTCGACGGCTATCCCATCCAGTCCAACTATCTGGTGCGCTACTTCAGCGAGTTCTTCGCCGACCGCACGCGCACCCGCATGTTCTGGTCGCTGGCCCACGCCGACAAGCTTGCCGAACGGCGCGCCTTGCTGGACCAGGACCCCGTGTTCAAGAGCCTGTCTTCGGATGACCGCGACCTGCTGTCCCGCATCGTCAAGCGCGACCAGACCGATGAAGAGATCGAGACGGAGATGCGCCAGCTGGTCGAACTGCTGGGCCGCGACAAGGTGGTGTTCGTCACGCACGTCAACGCCCTGACGCCGGATAACGTGCCGATCGAACAGCGCGAGCAGTTGATCGCCACGATCACCGCCAGCGCGCAGCGCATCGGCGTGCCGTGCTACGACCCGACGCCGCTGATGAACAAGATCGGGCAAGCCGATGCGATGGAAGACGGCGGCCTGGACCTGACGCACTACACGTCGGTCTTTGCCGAGCGCCTGTACGTCGATTGGTTCAAGAACTTCATGCGCCCGAGAATGAGCGCCTCGACGCCGCAGCTGGCCGTGCCCAAGCTCAGCGCCGACGAAAGCGTCGAGCGTATTGAAAAGCTGTGGGATTCGGGCGAACTGCGCGAGGCCTCGCGCCGAGTGCGCGAGGTGCTGCGCCGCCATCCCGGACTGCCCGACCACATGCTGCTGTTCGCGAAGATTCAGGAAGAGCTGGGCGATTACGAAGGATCGCTGGCGCTTCTGGGCAGCGCCGACGGCGCGCTGGCTTCCGGCAGCAAGGCCGAGCAGATCCTGATGCGCAACCAGTTCAAGCTGGGACGCCATGACGTGGCGTACTCGCTGGCGGCCGGCCTGCTGGGCGATGAGATCGAGACGCCTGAGATCGTCCGGATCGCCGCGGTGTCGGCGGGCCAACTGGGCCACGGCGACGAGTCCCTGGGCAACTGGAAGCAACTGTTCCGCATTTCCTCGCCGGACGAGGCAGGCGCCGTGGAAGCGGCGGACACGGTGCTGTCGCTGCTGCAGGCAAGCGGCGACATGGAATCTGCCATTCGCTGGGTGCATGAAGTCCGTGCGGCCATCCCCACGTATGGCCGAGGCTTCGCGGTGCTGTGGCGCGACCGGCTGCTGGCCAGCGACCGCGCCGGACTGCGCGCCCTGGCCTCCGAGTCCCCCGCGCTGGAGGACGTGGACGCGCTGGAGCTCGTCAAGGAAGCGTCGTGGCGCGGTTGCATCATGGCGGCGGCGGCGCTTGCCGTGTCGTGCGACCTGGCCAACAGCGAGCAAGAGGACATTCGCGCGTGGCTGCTTGCGCAGTCGACGGCGTGGGCCGAGGAAGGCAATCGCGCCCTGGAAGAAGGACGCCTGCGCGATGCGGCGGAACGCATCTGCGCGCATCGCTTGCTCAACCCCAATGCCTTGGCTGGCGCACGTGCGCAGCGGGCGTTCGAACGTGCGATGCGCCTGGGTGTGCGCGCCGCGCTGGTGGCGGGCAACCACAAGGAAGTGATCGACCTGACGGACATCGCCATCGACACGCAAGTCGATTTCCCCGAGCTGGACGCCATGCGCGGCCGCGCCGCGGACGCGCTGGGCGACAAGCAAACCGCCATGCGACATCTGGAACAGGCGGCCGCGGGCGAATCCGCGCCGCTCAGCACGCAGCTGTATTTCGCCCGGGTGGCATTCAACGGCGGCTGGTTCGGTGAAGCGATCGACGCCTACAAGTCGGTGCTGGCCCATTCGTCGGCCGACGAGAGCGCCAAGGAAGAAGCCGAGCGCCAGCTGGGCAGGCTCGGCCCCCGCGCCATCCGTGGCGCCCGCGAGATCCTGTCTGCCGGCGACCCGCTGAAGGCGTGGCAGCTGCTGGACCGCGTGGCCCAGTCGTGGCCGGGAATGTCGGAAGTCGACCACGAAAAGCGGCGCATCCTCACCGTCCTGTACGCCGAAGCGCGCGCGCTGGAACCCACCAGCACCACCGAGCGCCTGGCGCTGGGCGAAAAGATCGTGCAGCTCGTGCCCGAGGATCCCATCGGCCTGCGTCTGGCCGCGGTGGGGGCCATGCGTCTGCATCGCTTCGAGCAGGCTCTGCCTTACTGGCGAAAGCTGCAGGAACGTTCCGAGAATCCGGCGCAGTTTGACCACTACATCGAACGCTGCCAGGTGTGGATCGAAAAGATCAACCGGAGAAAGGCCGCATGAATCCGCCACTGATAACCGAACGGGCGGACGCCAAGTCCGATCTTCAATGGGTCCAAGCGCAATTGGAGGAGATCGTCGCCGCGTCGGGGCGGGTTCAGGTGGCACAGGAGAACCTGGCTCGGGCGAAAGTGCTGGCCCGGGATTACATGGAAGATTCGAAGGTCCGCTTTCTTCTGCTGAGGTTGAAGGAATCGGCGGGCTTGAACGAGGGCATGGCCGAGCAGTGGGCCACGCTCTTGCAAGAGTGCCCGGACGACCTTCAGATCGTGCGCTACTGCGCGACCCGTCTCGTGAAGGAACGGCATGTCGACGAGGCCCTGTCGCTCGTCGACCGCCACCTTCCCGAGTCGGCGGAAAGCCCTGACCGCCTGTTCGCGCGGGCCAAGCTGCTGAGCGACATCCGCGCGCACGAGCAATCGGACGCGCTGTTTCGCCGGCTGATCACGCAATACACGGACCGCAACATGCGGGTCGAGTTCGCCAAGCGTCTGCGCAAGCGCGGTCTGCTGGCCGACGCCTTCGAGGCGATCGCGCCGGTTGCGAAACACCTGGCGCCCGGCAGCAAGGCGGCGGAGCTGGCCGACGGCTTGGCAAGCGACTACGCCTTCTACCAGCGCTTCGAAACCGAAGAAGCGTTGGCGGGAAAGGACATCAGGATCGTGTCGATGAAGCATGCGATCCTGCACTTCCGGGACCGGCAGATTGCCGAGAATCCCCCTGAAAAGCCCGTATCGGTGGCGCTGGTGACCGGCAGTCTTGGGCCGGGCGGCGCAGAGCGGCAGCTGACGCGGCTGGCCGGCGAACTGACGCGTTGGGCGGAGTCGCCCGACCTGCAGCTGGCCGACGTGCTGATGAAGCCGAAGAAGGTGGAAGTGCTGGTGAAGCAGCACACCGACCCGGCGGGCTCCGCGAAGAAGAAGCAGGAGCTGGATTTCTTCCTGCCCGTGCTGGTCAAGGCGCAGATCCCGGTCACGGAAATCAACAAGCTGCCCGCCATTTCGGTGTCTCATCAAACCGTTCCCGAAGGCAGCCTGGGCCGCCTGCTTGAACAGCTGCCTCCCCCCGTCCATTACGGCGTGACGCGTCTGGCGCCGGTGTTGCGCGCCAACTCGTTCGACGTGGTGAGCCTGTGGCAGGACGGAACGTGCCTGTTCGGTGCGTTGGCCGCGTTGCTGGCCGGCGCGCCGACCATCCATCTGGTCTTCCGCGGGCTGCCGCCGAATATCCGCAAGGACCGCTTCCGCGAAGAGTATCCCGAGCTGTACCAGGCCCTGGCGCAGGTGCCGGGCGTGGTCTTCGTCAGCAATAGCCGCAAGGCTGCGGAAGCGTATTCGGAATGGCTCGACATCCCGATCATGCGCTTTCACATTCTGTACAACGGCGTGCCGGATCTGGCGACCGACGCATCGCCCGCCGACCAGGAAAAGTGGAAGGCCTTCCAGGAAAGTACGACCGACGCCACCGAGACGATCGGCGGCGTGTTCCGGCTGGAGCCGGACAAGCGGCCGCAACTGTGGATCAAGCTGGCGGCGCTGTATCTGAAGGAACGCCCGCAAGCCCGCTTTGTCATCGTCGGCGACGGGCGCCTGCGCGACATCATCGAGGCGCTGGCGCTAGAGCTGAGCGTGACCGACCGGTTGTTGCTTGTCGGGCTGTCGAACCACGTCGGCTATTGGTATTCGCAAATGGATGCCAGCGTGCTGCTGTCGCGCTACGAAGGTTTGCCGAACGTGCTGATCGAAGCCCAGCTGCTGGGCGTGCCGGTGATCTCGACGCCGGCCGGCGGCGCGGGCGAGTGCTTCGTGGAGGACGAGACGGGGCATCTGCTCAGCGACGTCGATCACCCGGACCTGCACGAGGCATGCGGAAAAGTCGCGTCGATGGTGGATCGGGTGCGCAGCAATGCGCAACTTCGACAGCAAAGCCGTGAGCGGGCGCAGAAGCTGTTTTCGCTTGACGCGATGCTGACCAAGTTCCTGGGCCTGTGCATGCCGGTCATGGGCATGTCCGAGAATGATGAACGCATGGATGCCGCGCCGCTGTGCCGGATGACGGCCTGATTGCCGGCGTGTCTTTCGGTGTTCTGAAAATAAAGGGTTTTATGCAAATGAACGTCCCGGCCTCGGGCCTGCGGCGCAAGGCAGGCTTGACCATGGTGCTGCTTGCCGCACTTTCACTCTCGGGATGCCAGCTGCCGCGTTCCGGTCCGATGTTGAGCGAGATGACGGGGGCTCACGACGAGAAGGATGTCATCGTGATGCCCGTGTCGCGCCAGCTTGCGCAGGCAAGTCGGGTCCCGGAGGTCGCGGACTTTCCCGTGCGTTACCGGGACCTGACGCAGGCCGGATTCGACAGCCTGGTGCCCGGTGACGGCATCAACGTGAAGGTGTGGGAGCGCGGCGGCCTGGGCGTGTTCGCCGCGGACCCGTCGGGCGTGAGCGACCTGGGCAACCAGGAGATAGACCGGGCGGGGAACGTCAGTTTTCCCATCCTGGGGAAATTCCACGCCGAGGGCCTGACGCTGGGCAAGCTGCATGACGCCATCGTTGCGCGTCTGGCCAAGCTTGTCGTCGGCGCCGACGTCAGTGTCACGCGCGCTGCGGACGCGCGCGGGCAGATGGTGACGGTGCAGGGCAACCTGACCAAGCCCGGCATGTTCCCGATCACGCAGACCGCGCAACGCCTGAGCAGTGCGCTGGCGCAAGCGGCGCCCGTGCAGACCAACCCCGAGCAGCTCGTCATCAGCCTGAGGCGCGACAACCAGGTGGCGTCGGTGCGGTTGTCGGATATCTACCGCAACCAGAACAACGACATTCTGCTGCGGCCGGGTGACGTCATTACCGCCTATGACTCGAAAGAGTACCTGACCGTCCTGGGCGCGGCGGGCAATCAAGGGCGTGTGGCCATCAGCAAGCGCAACTACACGGTGCTGGATGCGCTGGCCGATTCCAAGGGGCTTGACGACAAGACGGCGGATCCGCGTTCCGTGTTCCTGTTCACGCCTGCCAAGGCCGGGGCCGAAGGCAAGCCGGACTTGCTGCCGGTCGTCTACCAGTTCGATCTGACCCGGCCGGAGCAGGTGGCGCTGGCGCGTGAATTCAGCGTGCACGAAGGCCAGGCCATCTATATCTCGGATGCGCCGTTCACGCAGGTGCAGAAGGTCTTGTCGGCCTTCCGCGTCACCATGAGTGCCGGCTTCAGCGCCACGCGAGCTATTGATAGCGATTCGGGCTCCAGTTCCGGCGTATCCCAATAGCGTGTCGATGAGTAACGAGGACCGGATCAAGGGCTGGCGCTCGCGCCGCAAAGACAGCAACTACGCGGTGGGAGCGGGCGTCGCGGCCTGGCGCCTGGATCCTGCCGCCCTGTTTGAAGCAAACGCCACACCGGCGGTTTTGTTCAAGCCGTTGCTCGCCCGCCTGCAGGGCGAGCCGCACGACTCCGTGGCTGCCCGCCGGGCGGTGTACGAGGCCGTGCAGGCGGAGTTGGACGCCGAGATAGCAAGCAGCGCGGTCGACGAGACGCTGGCCGATTTTTCACGGCGGCGCCTGCGTCTCATCGTGCGCCTGCTGGAACAGGATATCCGCGCGGGCGTCGAGGTGTTCGGGCCGGGGTACATGCCGGCCAAGCTGGTGGCGGAAGACGCGCGACTGGCCGCCGCGCACGCGCGGCGCGTGGAGCGGCGCAAGCAGGACGAGGCGCGCGAAGCGCGCCGCCATGCCTCCCGCAATGACATTGCGCTGGAGATAGAACTGCCCGACAGCGAGGCGGGCGATCTTGCGATCTTGCGTGAACGCTTGCAGGCCTTGCATGAAGGACATCCCGCAAACGGTGCCGGCAATGTCCGGCCCGTGGGGCGCACGCTGTTGGCGTTGTTCGTCTACCAGCTGCGCGTGATACATGGCGAAAGCCGGATCGCATTGCTGTGGGCGCTGGTCGGCCCGGTGGTGTTGCTGACGCTGATTTCGTCGTTGTACATCCTGATGGGCACGCACTACATCCTGGGCATGGATGTGCAGACGTTCTCGCTGTTGGGCGCAACGACCTGGATCATGTTCCGGCAGATCATCTTCCGAAGCAGCGCGGCGTACATATCCGCGCGGGGCCTGCTGAATTTCCAGGGCGTGACGCCACTGATGTGCGCGCTGGTGCAGGCGCTGATCTATGTATCGGTGTATCTGGTGGTGTTCGCGGTGTTGATCAGTGCGGGACATGCGTTGGACCTGATCACGCTGCCGGAAAGTTGGGCGGGGTTCATCCTTTTCGTCGTGCTGATGGGATGTTGCGGCGCGGCGATGGGCGTGTTGTTCGGGTCGATCGCGACCTTCTGGCATTTCTACCTGCGGCTGGCGCCGGTGATCGAGCGGTTTCTCCAGATCTTTTCAAGCGTCTTCTTCGTGTCGGAGCAACTGCCGGAGCACCTGCGCCCCTGGATCCTGTGGTCGCCTTTCGCGCACGGCATGCAACTGCTGCGCTCGGCGTACTTCGAGGCCTACGAGTCGCATGACGCGAGCCTGGGCTATTTCCTGACGTCGCTGGTGTTCCTGATGGTGGTCGCCTTGGCGGCCGAGCGTCTGGCCCGTCCCAACGTCCAGCCGATGTGAGGCAAGAGAATGATTCATCTCAATGGCGTCACTGACGAACCCTATGCATTCGGAAGCCGGCAACCGCTGCTGGCCAATGTCGACCTCGACATTCCTGTCGGGCGCTATGCCTTGCTGTCGCATTCGCCCGAGCTGCATCGCCAGATCGTCGACGTGTTGTGCTGCCTGCGGCCGCCGCGCCAGGGCTTCGTCAAGCACGACGGAAACGTCTCGTGGGCGATTGGCCGGCAAGGCTTCATCCGCGGCAAGGCAAGCGGCCTGAGCATCATCGATTTCGTGTGCGAGATGTACGAGATCGATGTGGATGCCACGTACGAACTGGTCGCGGACCTGATCAGCGATCCGAAAGTCCTGGCGAAGCCCATGGAACATTGGCCGCTCTACGCCCGGCAGGAGTTTTCGTTCGCCCTGGCGCTGGCGCCGGCGTTCGATGTCTACGTGATCGAAGGGGCCATCCCTTTCGAACCTTGCCGTTTCACCCGCCTTTGGCTGGCTCTGTTCGAAGAGCGGCTGATTGGCCGGACACTCATTTTTTCCAGTTACCGCCAGAATCAGATGGCGGATTACTGCCTAAAAGGCTTGATTTATGAACGAAGCGCTCTCAGCATCGAAGACGACCTCGACCAGTGCATCAGCAAGTTCCCCCCGCGACGATCAAGGAGCGAATCCGGCACAGGCGACGACGGCTTCGGAGGCGGCTTCGAGGAAGGGCAGCTCGGCCTCTGAGGGCGGGTCCGAGATCGAACGCCGCCGCCGTGAGCGGCAGTCGTCGCTGCGCGAGCGCCGGCGTCACCGTTGGATCAATGCGGTCATCGTCATTGCGCCGGTCGTGTTCGCACTGATCTACGTGCTTTGCATCGCCACGCCGCGCTACGAGGCGGAGTCGCGGTTCTTCGTGCAATCGGGGTCCGGCCAGCAAGGCGGCGGAGGCGGCGCGGCAAGCTTGCTCACCACAGGCAACATGGGCGGCATGCTGGGCGGCTTTGTCGACGGTTGGGCGGTTGCGGATTTCCTGAAGTCGCGCGACGCCATGCAGCAGCTGGACAAGAAGGTGGGCCTGCGCCAATACCTGATCCGCGCGGGCATGGATCCGGTCAGCCATCTTGCCGAAGACTCGAGCGAAGATGATCTGTATCGCGCCTATCAGGCGTCGGTGCAGGTGTCGTTCAATGCGCTGGAGCAGATCGACGTGCTGCGCGTCAGCGCGTTCTCGCCTGCGGATGCCGCGACCCTGTCGAAGGCGCTGATCGGCCTGGCCGAGGACTTCGTCAGCTCGATGAACGAAAAAGGCGTCGCCGACAAATTGAAGGTCAGCGAGGAATCGGTGAAGCTTGCCGAGCAGAAGGCGTTTGCCGCCCGGGAGGCACTGACGGCGTGGCGCACCACGCATGGCAACATCGATCCGTCCGCCACGGTGGCGATGCTGCTGAACCTGTCCAGCCAGCTTGAAGGCGAGCTCAGCAGTGCGCAGATCAATCTGGACAAGATCCGCGCGCTGGGCAACAAAGACCATTTCATGCTCAAACCTGCTGAGCTGCAGGTCGCGGCGCTGCAAAAGCGCATCGCGTCATTGCGCCGTCGCCTGAGCGGCGACGGCAATACCGAAGCGAAGCAGCTCAAGTCCTACGAGACGCTGAGGAACACCCAGGCGTTCGCGGATTCGAACCTGACGTTGGCGCAACAGACGTACCAGCAGGCCGTGACGGACGCGCTGCGGTTGCAGCGGTATTTGTCCATCATTGCGCAACCGGTGCCGACCGACCGGCCGAGCAGCCCGCGTACGGGAATCCTGCTGCTGCAAGCACTGGCACTGGGCTTTGTGCTGATGTTCATCTCGCGGGTCGGGATGGCATTGTTGAGGGGGCTGCGTCATGGTTGATACGGCGATCGAAAACCGTCGTGCCGCGGCCGATGCCACGGCCCGGCTGCGCGAGGTCATCAAGGACATTCATTCCGCGGCCGACCCGGAACAACACATGGCCCAGCTGGCGCAGGCGCTGGCGCAGGTCGGCGACGGCTGGCGCGACGTTCGGCGTTTACTGGTGTCTCCCTTCGTGCGAGAGGGCAGGTTTGCGCCGGCGATCGCCGCGCTTGAAGTCCTGGCGTCCGCCTACCCCTTGCGCGCCGATGATCGCCGCATGCTGGCGAGCCTGTTGGGGCGCACGGAACAGTGGGACCGCGCCATCGCCGAGGCGGACGCCGCAGCCCGCATCGAGCCCGACGCTGCAGCGCTGCATGCCGCAAGGATTCAATTGCGCGTGCAGGCCGGGCGCGTGGCCGAGGCGGCCGACGTCGCCCGCGCGACCGTCGACCTGGCGCAACGCGACCCAGGCGAAGCCTACTTCTGGTTGCTTGCCTTCGTGCGCAACGGCGATGCCGCCGAAGCAGCGGGCATTGCCGCGGCGCTGGAGCCGGACAATCTGCCCAACGAACGCGCGGCGACGATGGCCGTGCGCGCCCTGCTTGAGGACGGCAGGGTGGAGGCGTCGATCCGGCTTGGCGACGCGGCATTGGCCGCGGGCCATGACAGCGCCGCATTGCGCGCCTCGCTGGGGATGTCGCACCTGCGGCGTGCTTCCGAGGACGACCGCAAGGTGCATGCGCTGGCGCACTTCGAGGCGGGCCTGAAGGCGGCGCCGGCGGATGTCAGGCTGCTGACGCTCTATGGCGAGACCTTGCTGCGTGCCGGGCGATACAAGGAAGCGGTGGCGCCGCTTGCGCAGGCGATCGACCTGGCGCCCGAGCTGGAGCAGACGCGGGCCCTGTATGCACGCGCGCTGCGCTATACGCTGCAGTACGACGATGCCGCCGACCAGATGATGAAGCTGGTCGAGAAATCCCCAGACAAGCTGCTTTGGCAGCGAGCGGCCATTGGTGCGCTGTCGCAGGCGGGCCGCAAGCAGGAGGCCGGAGCGCTGTTTGACCAGTATGTGGCCAAACGCGGCATGGCGCTGCCTAAGACCTTCCAGGAGGCCTTGGACCAGCTGGAGCAGCGCCTGCATACCGCCCCGATCCCGCAGGCGCGCCTGGACTGGGCGTGGTCGCTGCGTGGCGATCCCGATGCCGATCGCGCGCAATGGGAGCGCCGGGCGCGCTGGGGTCATCTGGTGGACCATCTTTTGTTCGATTGGCTCGAATGCCGCGAGGACAGCGTCGAAGAGGCCATGCAGGTGTTGGGCGAGCTGGACACGGGCGAGCGCTTTTTCGCGCCGCTGCTGGCGGCGGGCCGCGGCGTGGTGGTGGCCACCGCGCACGTCGGCCCCATGTATGCCGGGCTCATGGCGTTGGAGTTGCTGGGCATTCCGTCGCGCTGGCTTGCGACGGCACCCAGCATTGCCCAGAGCAGTTATGCCGCGGCCTTGATCTCCACGGCCGACCAGACCGAGGCGCAGGTCGCCAAGGCGTGCATGCGTGCGATCGGATCGGGCTACGTGCTGTGTCTGGCGATCGACGGCGCGGCGAATCCGGCTGCGCCGCGGACGACCTTCGAAGGGCAGGAAGTCACGTACTCCAGTTTCGCGTCGCACCTGGCGCATCGCCTTCGCGTGCCCTCGGTGTTCTACGCGCCGCGCTGGGAAAACGGCCACGTGACGTACACGCTGGAAATGTTGCCTGCCGTGGAGCCGGGCGAGGACGCCGAGGCCTATTCGCTGCGCTGGCAGAAGGCGTATTTCGAACGGCTTCGCGAACACCTGGCCGGCCCGCCGGAGAACCTGCGCCTGAGCGGGGGAATCTGGCGCCACGTGCAGTCCGCGGACCGGTCCGCGCAGTGAGAGGGAGTATGCACCGATGAAATCAGGAATGAAGCCGCTGCGTTGGCTGTTGGCCTTGACCGTATTGCATGGCGGCGCAGCGGCCGCGAATGAAACGTGCGCAAGCCCCGATGAACACTGCCCGTCCATCGCGTCGCTGCTTTCCCAGCGCGAGGGCTACGGCGCTCGCGCCACCGGCGGATTGGGAGGCCGGTTTGTCGAGGTCACGTCCGACCAGGACACGGGTCCGGGAACGCTGCGCGCCGCGCTGGAGCAAGCCAAGAAAGGGCCGACGTGGATCCGCTTTGCGTCCGACATGACGATTCTGCTGAACTCGCAATTGCGTGTGCCGTCGAACGTCACGATCGACGGCCGCGGCAAGCAGGTCACGTTGATCGACGACGGGCTGGGCGTGTATGGCAGCAAGAATGTCATCCTGACGCATCTGACGATCGACGGGCGCCTGACGCGGCTGACCCAGGCCGTGAATGTGGCCAACGGCAGCAGCGACGTATGGGTTGACCACCTTGATCTGTCGCGCATGTCCGACCGCCTGCTCAATGTGAAGAACGGCTCGACCGACGTCACGGTGTCATGGACGAAGTTCCATAACTCGAACAAGGTGATGCTGCTGAACAACATCACCTCGAAAAACCTGTTCGAGAACTACGACCGCGATTCGATCGCGCGCGTGACGCTGCACCACAACTATTTCTTCAACACCGTGCAGCGCAACCCAAGAGGTCAATTCGGCACGTTCCACCTGTTCAACAACCTGCTGGAGAATTGGGATTTCTATGGCATGAGCTTCAGTCTGGAGGCCAAGGCGTTTGTCGAAGGGAACATCTTCAGCAACGATGCGCAGCGCAAATGTGTGGAGCCCGCGTTCTTCCCCACAGTGGAAGGCATCAACGTGAATTACTGCCGCTACATTCCCGTCGCGTCCAAACGCAGCGCATTGGACAACGGCGAATCCGACCGCGGCGCCTACGAAAAACTGAAGGCGCAGCATGGTTATACGCGCGACTACAAGGCGTTCTTGCGCTTGAAAGACAACCTGTACCTGGGCGACGCGAAGCCGGTACTGCAGGACTACCGGCCCGAGGCGGCGCCGACGCCGCCATATTGCTACGGCTATGAGCGCGCCACGCCGGAACTGGCCGAGAAAATCCGCAAGTTCGCCGGCAACACGGCGGGCGATACGCCGTTGCCTGCGACAAGGGTGGGGTCGGGCTGCTGAGCGCCGGGTGCGTCGGCTTCAAAGATGCAGTGCCGGGCTTGCCCCGGCCCCGGACGGCGCGGGCCGGACGCTGACCCGTAGTGCGATCAGTAGCGCAGCAAGCAGCATCAAGATGCCGCCAGCGAGGAATACGCCCGCGATGCCACTGAAGCTGAACATGGCGCCGCCGGCAGCCGCACCTGCTGCGATCGAGGATTGCACCGAGGCCACGACCATTCCGCCCGCGCTTTCCGCTTGATCCGGCACGGCGCGCGCCACCCAGTTCGACCATGCCACGGGCACGCCGCCGAAGGCCAGGCCCCAGAACGCCACCAGTAGCGCCTGTCCCCCCAACGAAGCCGGCATCAACACCAGGGCCAACCCGGCCACGCCCACCAGCGCAGGCATTACTGCCAACGTCATGTGCAGGCTGCGCTGCATCAGCCACCCGGCCAGCATCGTGCCGGCGAAATTCGCGATACCGAAACCCAGCAACATCAACGCGAGGCCGTCCGTGCCGACGCCCGTTGTGCTTTCCAGGAACGGCCGGATGTAGGTGAAGAGTGCGAAATGGCCGGTATGGGCAAGCACACACCCCAACATTCCGATGGCGATTCCCGGGCGCAGCAGTACATCCAGAACCGTTCTAAGCCGTGCCGGCTGGCGCGGCGCCATCCGCGGGAGCGTGAACCACTGGAAGGCCAACGTAATCAGTCCAACTGCGGCTGCCGCGACGAAAGCGCTGCGCCAGCCATACCTCCCGCCCAGGTAACTGCCAAGGGGCACGGCCACCACGGTGCCTACCGCGATGCCGCTGAAAATGATCGACAGGGCGCGTGGCAGCAGCGCGGGCGGCACCAGCCGCATCGCGACGGCAGCGGCCATGCTCCAGAATCCCCCCAGCGCGATGCCCAGCAGCACCCGCATCGTGAGCAGCACCCACATGCTGGAGGACAAGGCGACCAACAGGTTGGAGGCGATCATCAGCGTGGAAAAGCCAAGCAGGACCACGCGCCGGTCAATGCCCCGCGTCAGCCCCGGCACCAGTAATCCGGCAAACAACGCCACGACGGCGGTCACGGTCACTGCCTGTCCCGCTAAGGCTTCCGACACGCTCAGGGCGGCGGCCATCGGTGTCAGCAGGCTGGCCGGAAGGTACTCCGCCGTCAACAGGCCGAACACCCCCATCGCCAACGAGAACACCGCCATCCAGGCCGCGGAGGTCGGCGCGGCGTCGCCCGCATGGCCCCGCGGGGTATTGGCCAAGGGGTCACTGATACAGTTACTCATCACATTCCTTCCCACAAAAACAATCTCAGCCCAGAGTCTAGGTTTGAATGTCAGGATGATCTATGATGGTTCGTCTTGAATATTTGATCGAAACTCCTGGAATGGATACGTCGGACAATTTTTCCCTTTCTTCGGACCTCATCAGCGAACTGTTGACCGGCATGCGTCTGCGCGGCGTCCAGTACCGCCGTATCCAGGCCGGGCCGGCCTTCGGACTGAGCTTCGAGGCCAAGCCCGGCCATGGCTATTTCCATTACCTGGCGGTCGGCACCGCCGTGCTACGCACCGCCGACGGCAGCTTGCACGAGTTGTCGGCGGGCAATGCCGTGTTCATTCCTCAAGGTGGCGCGCATCAACTGTTATCCGGGCCGGACGTGCCGGTCCAGGATATCGACAGCTTCGTGGCGGCGCCTCTTGGGGATGCGGTCAGCGCCGTGGATGCGTGTCCCAGCACCCATCCCATTCCCAGCGTCATCCTGTTTTACGGCTGCATGGAGTTCGACCTGGGCGGCATGCAGGGTCTTGGCAAGCTGATGCCCGGTGTCATGCAGGTGGATGCGGCCGGCGAGCGCTATCCCGGCCTGATGCCCATCCTGGCTTCCATGAAAGGGGAAATCTGCTCCGGGCGGGTGGGGTTCGCGGGCATTCTGGCCCGCCTGGCCGAAGTGGTGGCCGCCATGATCGTGCGCGGTTGGGTCGAGTGTGGCTGTGACAATGCTTCGGGTCTGGTGGCCGCCTTGCGCGACCCCCGGCTGGCCCGGGCCATCCTGGCGCTGCATCGGCAGCCAGGACGCGATTGGACGGTGGCAGAGCTGGCAGAGGAATGCCATATCTCGCGGTCCGTCTTTGCGGACCGCTTCCAGGCAACGATCGGCACGCCGCCCTTACGATACGCCACGGAGCTGAGGATGCGCCTTGCCAGCCAGTGGCTTACCCAAGACAGGCTTTCGATCGAAGTCGTGGCCCAGCAACTGGGCTATACGTCCCAAGCGGCCTTCAGCCGCGCTTTCAAGCGCATTACCGGTCTGCCGCCTGGCGCAAGTCGACAGCTGCGGTGACCTGCCAACAAAACAGGACATGCGAAATGGATCAACAAGAACGCAACGGCGCATCTTCCGAAGGACGTGCTCCCACGGGCGGCTTCGCGGCCATGGTGCCGGAACTGGACGTCACCCGTCTGGAAGCCAGCCTTGATTTCTGGTGCGGGCTGCTCGGCTTCGAGATCGCCTATGCGCGGCGCGAGGCGGGCTTCGCGTATCTGGAGCGCGGTCCGCTTCAGATCATGCTCTGCGAACTCAACCATGAATGGGACACGGCCCCGCTTGAACGCCCCTTCGGGCGCGGCATCAATTTCCAGATGCAGGTGGACCGCGTGGAACCCATCGTGCAAGCGCTGACCGAAGCCCAGTGGCCGCTCTTTCGCCCTATCGAGGAAAAGCGCTACCGGGTCGGTGCGGGCTGGTCGTCGTGCAAGGAATTCCTGGTGCAGGATCCGGACGGCTATCTGCTGCGGTTTGCGGCGGAGGGGGCGTAGCGGCCACAGCGCCTTTGAACGCGGCAGCCCTAACTGGCAAGCTTGTCTGCCGAAGCCTGCAGCCCCTGCAGGATGCTGTCGGCCAGTGATTTCGGGAACGTCCGCGGCAGCTTGGCGCGAACGGCGCGTACGACTTCCGGCGTGCGTGCCACAAGGTCATCTATGACAAAACGCGCTTCTCGGCCATCGGGTGTGACCACCCCGTATCGCTCGCCTATCGCCACCCAGTGCCGACGCAGGATGTCGCGCATACGCCAATGCGCGTTCTTTGAACGCACGGCCATCGCCATTCTGACCCGGAACGGCGACAGCTTGCCGGGGCCTTCCCCCAAGAATGGGAATGCGGAAATCACGTCATACAGCGGCGAGAGTTCGTAGCGGCCGCCGGGATTCAGGAACAAGCTGAAGTTCTTTGCGTGGCCGTCCGGGGCGCACAGCATCCAGAAAAGGACCTGAGCTTGAAAGAACACGCGCTGGTCCTGTTCTGCTCGGCGGGAGGTCTCCAGCAGGTCGATGATGGATTGCATGCCGGGTCCGCCGTCGGCTTCGTACTTCAGGTGCGGCGGCGTGCTGGTGGCCTGGCACATGTCTTCCTGAGGCAAGCGCACGAGATACGGCTTGCCGTCCGCGTTCTGCCGCCACCGACGGTCGAACCGTTCGACCGCGAGCACCTTGATGTCGTCGAATATCAGCGCCTCGCTGCGCGCGACGGGGAGTCCGTAAGCTGCCAGGATTTCCAGACACAGCCATTCATTCTCGACCGATTCGCGCAAATCGAGTTTCATGTTCCCGACCAGGCCCATCGGTAGCTTGAGAATGTGCGACGTGGGGGTTGCGCCTTGCGGCCGACACCATTGCCCATTGAAGTACAGCAAGGCAGTCTTTTCCTGCGCCCCGGCGATCGAGATGCGAAAGGCGTCGTCGTCGGCGCCGGGACCATCTTGCGCTGCTGGCGCTACGATGCCCCGCAACAGCTGGGCGACGTCCGACTCGGTCAGCGGCGTGGCCTGTATCGACGTTACCTCCCCGGGGGCCGCGCCATCGGGAAGGATCTGCAGCGCACCCACGCAATCGCGGCCCATTTCGGTGAGCAAATCGAAGGCTTCGGTCGAGTCGATCCGGTAGCGGCGTGCAGCGCGTTCCCGGATGATCGTGCTGTCTGGAAGCAGGTTTTCAAAATAAGTGCGAACGGGATCGCCGCGATGTGGGGGGTTGCCGGGTTTGAACGGCAGCGACAGCGACAACGGTCGACCCTGTTGCGAGGTGACCCATTCGTTGTCGTACTGCAGGGTTTCTCCGCTGTGGGGATGATTGGTCCAGGTTCCCACGAACAGGCCATTCATCCACAGACCCAGGACCCGCGAGTGAGAGCGTCGGCCCATGGGTCACCAATCCGGACGAGATGAGTCTGGCGCGGATGGTGTCTCGTGCTCGGCGCGCAGGACGAGTTCAACGCCCAATATGCCTAGCAGGCGCAGCAACCTGTCGGCGCTTACTTTCTCGGCATTGCGCTCCAGCGCCGAGAGCGTCTGTTGGGTGACGCCAAGCCGCAAGGCGACGGCAGCTTGGGTCAAACCCGCTTGCTTGCGGAAAGCCTGAAGCAGCCCGGGCAATTGCTGCGCGGTACGGACAGTGAAGTCGGGCATGGGAGCTCCACGCGGTGGTTCTGATTCACAAACAATAGTTTGTAAAACTGAAATACGCAATATAGGCTGTATTTCGCAAATACAAACTATAAGCTGTATTTTGAAAATACAGCCTGTTGATTGTGAGCCGCGGGGTATTTCTCGGATTTCGACCCGAAAGTGGTTGCTGTCCGTTCTTGTCATTCCCCGTTACCAGGAGGAAAATCCCCGCTTGGCGCGCGGCGCAGCCAGCGCCTGGACGATGCTCGATCCGGCCGCCGGGGGAATTGCACGTGAAGGATGCTGGTCAGTACAAGACGCACGACGCAACCGTACTTGAACCCAGTCCGTCGTCGGACTGGGTGTACCACTGCGCGATGAGCCTGCTGAAATGCCCGGCCGATGATGCGATATCGGAGTTGCTGGCGTTCATGGGCGAGACCTCGGACGTGGACCGGTCCTGGATGATCGAATACCGGCCCGACCTGCTGCGCCTGCGCAATACCCATGAGTGGTGCCGCGGCCAGACGCAGCCGTTCGTGGCCGAGCTTCAGGACGTGCCGACCACGCTGATCGCCTGGCTGCACCGGTTCATGATGAAAGGCCAGGCCGTGGCCATCCACGACGTGAACGACCTGCCGCGGACCGCGCGGGCGATCCAGGTGGAGTTCCAGCGCCAGGGCAACAAGAGCGTGCTGAGCGTGCCCATCTTCCATGAGAAGAAGCTCTACGGGATCATCGGTTTCGACACCACCGTCAAGCACAGGACCTGGTCGCCCGACGAGGTCCAGGCCCTGTTCCAATGCGCCAACCTGATCGGCCAGGCCAAGTACGCAAACAGCCGGGACCACAGCCGGACGGCGCACTATGAACGGTCGACGGCGGTCATCTATCTGAGCATGCGCGGCGTGGTGCGAGGCGTGCAGCCCGAGGCGATCGTGGGCGTGCGCTCGGCGGGAAACTACAGCGAGATCTGGCTTGAGGACGGGTCGATGGTGCTGGACTCCCGCGCGCTGGGCATGTGGTCGACCCTGCTGCCCGAGAAGACGTTCTTCCGCGTGCACCGGACCGCCATTGCAAACGCATTGCATGTCATGGATGTGGACCGCCGCAGCGTGGACAAATGGCTGATCCGGATGCGCGCGGTGGACAGCAACTGGCCGGTGTCGCGGTCGTACCGCAAGCTGCTGCGCGAGCGCATGGGGATCTGACGGCGGCGGTCCCCCTGTCATGTCATTCGTCATGCCGGCATGTTGTTTCGTCCTGGCGAGCGCGACCGTTCGTCAAGTTCTTGGGATCATCTCGCATGCGGCGCAATCCCCGTTCCGCGAGCCACCCTGAGAGAACCGGCATGCTGGCGTCCCGCTTTTTTTCCCGCTTTACCCTTCTGGCGTTGTCGGCTGCCTGCATGCTGGGCGCGTCCCCGGCGCGGGCGACCGACCTGGCCCTGCAGGATGCCGTGTCCATGGCCGGCATGCAGCTTTACCTGAACTCGGGCGCACCCGCCGTGATCATCGCCGTGGTGCGCGGCGACCAGGTCGTGATCCAGGGGTATGGCGAGACGGCGCCTGGCAACGGTGTCGAACCGGACGCGAATTCCATCTTCAGGATCGCGTCGGTGTCGAAGGTCTTCGCCGCAGACGTGCTGGCCTCGCTGGCCGCCAAGGGTAAGCTGAAGCTGACCGATCCGCTGGCGAAATACGCGCCCGACAATGCCCGCGTCGAGACGAATGGCCGCCCGATCACGCTGCTGGACCTGGCCACGCATTCGGCCGGCCTGCCGCGCGAATTGCCTGACCCGGACGCCAAGCCGTCCGACAACCCTTTCGCCGCCTTCGATCGCGCCTATTACTGGAAATGGATCGGCGGCAACAAGCCGGCCTACGTGCCCGGCACCACCACGCTCTATTCGAACCTGGGCTTTGGCCTGCTGGGCGATGCGCTGGCGAAGGCGGGGGGAGCAGACTATTCGACGGTGCTGGCCAACGAGGTCATCAAGCCTGCGGGCCTGGCCGATACCACCAATGTGCTGAACGACGCGCAAAAGAAGCGGCTGATGACGGGCCTGGACCCGTTCGGCAAGCCGGACCCGAACGCGACGGTGCCCGACGTGATGTACGCGAGCGCGGGCATCTATTCCACAGCCTCGGACATGGCGCGCTGGATGCGTTGGCATCTGGACGGCGCCAAGCAGGCGCAGGAGGCGTTCGCGCTGGACCATGTGATGTGGCTGCCGTATGACGGGCTGAAGTCCGTCGTGGGCACCGAAGTGACGGACGCCGACGGCATGGGACTGGGCTGGGTGGTGACGCTGCCGCGCAACGGCTCGCCGCTGCTGCTGGGCAAGAGCGGTGGCCTGGGCGGCTTTATGAGCTATGCCGTGTTGTCGCCGAACCGTGACCTGGGCGTGTTTGTCGTGGCCAGCCGCGTGAACTTCGCGATGTTCGGCAACATCCATTCCCAGGTACGCGAACTGGCGGCCGAGCTGGCGCGGTGATCGGGTCAGGCTTGTGGACGGCCATGGGCAAGCGTATCGGACTATCGCTCTGCAGCGCCGCGGTCTTGGCGGCATGCGTCGTGCAAGGCGCGTCGGCGCAAGAGACCAGGGACATCTTCAAGACGGAGATCTTCCTTACGCCCTATAGTGAATTGGGCGACGGGCAAGACTCGTATCCCCGTTTGAACGGCCGTTTTCTGCTGATGACGGGGTACACCGGTTTCTTCGGGATCAAGGACGACAACGGCCAGATTCCGCGTTCCCATTGGAGCAGCGTGCAGCCGACGGCGGAAGCTGCGCTGGTCTTGCAGCTAACGCGGGAATTCTCGATCCGCACGAAGGCGACGTTCAACTCGACGACCAACGAAACGAAAGACAACGCGTTTTCCGACCTGGGCGCGGACCTGGATAACCTGTTTGCCGCCTACACCGCCGACAACTACGCGCTGTATGGCGGGAAGATGGACCTGGGCTTTGGCGACGCCTGGCACGTCATCGACGGCCTGTATAGCGGCTTCAACGAGAACTCGGAGTTCCGCGGATCGATCGGCGTGGGCGGACGCTATACCTTCGATACGGCAGGCCAGGGAACGCACTCGGTCGCCGCAGTGCTGTTCAAGCGCGACGACACCGGCTTGAACCACCGGCTGAGCCTGGACGATGGTTTCATCCGGCCGGACCAGCCGCCCGCGTTCAGCGACCAGATGAAGTCGTTCATCCTGTCATACGATTTTCGTGATCTGCCCGGGCTGGAGCGCTTGTCGGGCGGGGTGGATGCGGGCCGCCTGCACCTCGACCCGAACCAGGGCGAAAGCGCCAACACGGTGTCTGCGCGGCTGCGCTACGACGCGCCCCTGGGCAATTCGTGGAACCTCGGCTGGTTCAACGAAGCGACGTTTTCCAGCGCCTTCCGGGGCGCGCCGGTGTCCAACGGCAATGGCGTGACGTCGCTGTCGTTCTCGCGCGACCGCTGGCAGCTGACTGCGACCGCCGCCGTGCGCAAGCTATCGGGCAGCGAACAGAAGCTGGCGCAGTTCGGACTCAAGGATGACGTGGATTGGGCGCTTTCAGGCGCAGTCACCTACGTGACGCCGATCGGCTTCATCGTGCAGGCGGGGTTGACGCATCAGCGCGACCAGACCACACGCATCAACCAGGGTGTTTTTCGCATCGCTTATCAAGCGGGATTCTGAGGGAACCATGACAAGCAAACCATCACTTATTGCCGGCGCATGCGTTCTGGCGTTTGGTGCATCCATGACGGCGTGGTCGCAGCCGGTGGCCATTGAAAGCGCGCCGAATCCGCCGGCCGACGCCGTCGCGATCCCGAAGGGCAGCAAGGAGCGCGCGGTCGAAGACCTGCCGCGCATCGTCGAAGACATCATGAAGCGCAGCCAGGTGCCCGGCCTGGCCGTCGCCGTCGTCATCGACGGCAAGACAGTGCTGGCGCAAGGCTACGGCACGCGCGAGGCGGGCAAGGATGCGCCCGTGGATGCGCAGACCGTATTCCAGATCGCTTCGATCTCCAAATCGCTGTCGGCGACGGTGGCGGCGATTGAAGTGTCCAAAGGCACCGTGGCCTGGGACGCCCCGGTCGCGCGGTATCTGCCGGACTTCAGGCTGAGCAATGCCTATGTGTCGGAGCACGCCACCATCGGGGATTTCTTCGCGCATCGATCTGGTTTGCCGGGCACGGCCGGCGACGACCTTGAAGACCTGGGCTTTACGCGCAGCGACGTCATTGCCCGCCTGCGCGTGTTGCCGCTGGACGCCTTCCGGACGTCCTATCACTACGCGAACTTCAGCACGACGATCGGCGCCGAGGCCGTGGCACGCGCCGCGGGCCGCCCCTGGGACGGACTGGCCGACGACTTGCTGTTCAAACCGCTGGGGATGACGGCGACGAGCTATCGGTTCAGCGATTTCATGGCGCACGACAACCGCGCCGTGCTGCACGGCTACCAGAAGGGCGTGTTCGTGTCGCTGGGGCAGCGCGACGCCGATCAACAGGCGCCCGCCGGCGGCGCGTCATCGACGGTGGTCGATATGGCGCAATGGATCAAGCTGCTGCTTGCCGACGGCCAGTATCAAGGCAAGCCGATGATCGCCGCCGGCGCCCTGCTGCCCGCGCTGACCGCCCAGGCGTTTTCCGCGCGGGCGCACGACCTGAATTCGCGTTCCGGCTTTTACGGCTATGGCTTCAACGTCAACACCGAGTTGGGCGGGAGGCCGTCCATGGGGCATTCGGGCGCCTTCCTGATGGGGACGGGCACGACGTTCAGGATCGTGCCGTCCGCCGGCATCGGCATCGTGGTGCTGACGAACGGCGCGCCCGTGGGTGCGGCCGAGTCCGTTGCGGCGTCGTTCATCGACACGGCGTTGTACGGCAAGCCGACGCGCGACTGGTTCGCGGCCTATAACGGCGCGATGAAGGGCTTCTTCGAACCGCAAGCGGATCTTTCCGCACAGGCCAGGCCCGCCAAACCTGCGCCGGCGGAGGCATTGACGGCGTACGTGGGCCGCTTCGAAAACCCGTACTACGGCACCGCCGACATCCAGCAAGCCGATGGCGGCCTGGTCCTGGTGCTGGGCCCCAAGGGCATGCGTTTTCCGGTCAAGCACTGGGATGGCGATACCTTCGCCTTCGCGCCGGCCGGCGAAGCGGACCTGGTCGACTCGCTGGCGTCCATCGTCTTCAAGACGGATCAGGGCAAGGCCAGCGGCTTCGACATCAAGTTCTACGACGACAACGGCTTGGGGCGCTGGACCCGAAAGTAGCCACGGCCCCGCCTGCCGTCCGCTCAAAAGCGGTAGGCGGCGCGCAGCGTCAGCGACTGGTCACGGTATTGCCCGTTGCCGCGCAGCGCGTATTCCGTCTTCAGTTCCATGCCCTTGGGCGTGACGTATTCCAGGCCGGCCGACAGGTTGCCGTAGGTTTTCGGCATGCCGGACTTCAACGAGAACGGCGTCGTGTTGAACCCGCTTAGCTGCATGGTCGTCACCACGTCGCCGCCACTCAAAAAACTCATCCCGGCGGCCGCATAGGATCGCAAGGTCGCGCCGTTGTCCAGGTCATGGCGCCCGCCGATTTCGATCATGGGAGAGATCATGAGCGACGTCGTGTCGTTGCCGCGTACCTTCAGGTTGAATACGCTGGGGCCTTGTTCCCGATAGCCGTCCTGGCGGATGTGGTTCACGTCCACATCCACGTACGGGCGCAGGTACCAGGACGGCTGGCTGAATTCATAGGCAGTGCGCCACCGCGCCGCAAGAAAGGACGAATCGGGCTTGCTCTTGGCGACGCCGTCCAGCGTACCGCGCGACATTCTGCTTTTCTCGACGCCGCCATGCACGGCGAGCGCGATCTGCCACGGCGCGTTGTTGTACTTCAGGGCCAAGCCGCCGGCAAAAGTGTCGCTGTTGCCGGACAGGTCGGAGGACGACGTGGTCTTGCCGTAGGTATAGCTGAGCGATCCCCCCAGGAACCAGTTGGTGGCGACTTCGCGCTGTGCGCCAAGGGTCAGCGCCGTCTGCCGGATGCGGTACCCCTGGTCATTCGAGGTGCCTTCGCGCTGCGTCCAGTTCGTGTCCAGGCGCGACCATACGCAATTGCCTTCGCGCAGGATCGTGCTTTCGCCGACAAAGCCCGGGCAGCTCATCATGCGGTTCATCGAGGCGTACGACGCATGCATCTGATTGGAGGCGCGGGCGAATTGCCCGTCGTGCGCGACGCCGTTCAGCGCGTCGCGGTATTGTTGGGCCGTCTGGATGCCGGTGAATTTGTCGAACAGGGACGCGGTGCTTCTATTGCCCTGGTTCCACAGCCCTTGCAGCGAGTTCGCGATGCTGATGCGGTCTGCGCTGATCGGCAGCGCCGACGGCGTGAAATTGGCGTCGACGGAAATCAGCGGGTCTCGCAAGGCGCCGGCGCCGTTGTTCTTGATCGCATACTGGAACAGCGGGCTGTCGCTGGCGGTGGCCGGGATGCTGGTTTGCGGGGCATCGAAATGGCCGATGCCCAGCCAGACGTTCTTCACGGGGTTGCGCAATACCGGTTTGACGGTGCCTGCGAAGGTCGATGCGCCCGACACGGAAATGAAATCGCTGTTGTGGTCGCCAAAGTCCAGGTCTGGCCGGTAGGTGCCCGTGTTGTTCAGCGTGCCGGTGAGGCGTGTCGCGGTATAGGTACCCGGCCCGCCCGGGTTCAGGATGCCGGCGTTGTTCAAGTCGCCCTGGAAGCGCGCGCCGCTGTACAGGCTGGCGCCGGCCTGGTTGTTGAACGTGCTGCCGCTGCCCATCACCACATCGCCCGCCACGGTTCCCGTGTTGTTGACGGTGGTCTGGCCGGAGGTGTCGATTGCGGTCTTGGCCTGGATGGTGCCGGCATTGGTGATGGTGGTGCTGGCCAACGGGGCGACGGCAAGAATGGCCGTCCCGGACGTGCTGTTGGCGCTGAGCAGCGCGCTCGGACCCACGTTGACCGTAATCGGGCGGCCGCCGCCGTTTGCGCCATTGCTGATGGCCACGATGGCGGGCGAGTTGGCGCCTGTCGTGATCACGTGCGCGGCCTGGCCGATATCGATGGTTACCGGGCCGCCGTACGTCACGGCGTTGTTGGGCGTGCTGTATTGGTACAGCGTGCCATCCTTGAAGACGCCGCCACCGCCCACGCTCATGGCCAGGATCGCGGGTGCGTTGGCGCCGGCGGTCTGGACGGTGCCTCCTGTGCCGATGGTCACGTTGACGGCACTGCCGACGCCGATGCCGCCAGTGAGTCCGGCGCTCTGGATGAGGCTGGTCGTGTAAAGCGCCGAGGACTGGTCGCCGGCCAAGCCGCCGCCGCCACCCACGCTTTGCGCCAGGATGCCGGCGGCGCCATTACCCGACGTTGCGACAGTGCCCTGGATGCTCAGGTTGACGGTATTGCCGTCGCCATCTTCGGTGGAAGACGCCACAGGCTTTAGCGTCGTCAGACCGGGCTGGGTGGCCAACCCCGCGATGCCGCCGCCGCCGCCCACGCTTTGCGCCACGATGCCGTGCGAATTCGTGCCAGCCGTGTACAGGCTGCCGCCGACGTCTTGCGTGACGGTGACCGTGCCGGCGGCGCCACGCATCGGCGAGTTTGCGCCGAAGGTGACGTTCGCGGCGTTTGCCACAGGCGTGACGCCGTTGTCGATCGTGACCAGGCCGCCGCCGCCGCCGATGCTCTGCGCCAGCACGCCGAAGGACAGCGCACCGTAGGTGGCGATGCTGCCCCCGGTGTTGGCGACGGTGACGTTGCCGCCATCGCCGGTGACCGTGGTAGGCGTGGGGCCGAAGGTATTGGTCGCGATGCTGCCCAGCTGGATGTCGACGCTGCCGAGCGACGCGTTGGACGACACCGTGGCCACCCCGCCGCCGCCGCCCACGCTTTGCGCCAGTATCCCCGGCGAGAACGCCCCTTGGGTCACGATGCGGCCGGTGTTGTTGGCGACGTTCACGGCGCCGCCCGGCACCAGCGAGAAGTTCGATCCTCCGAAGCCGTTCGTCGGATGCTCGCTGCCAAGCGTGATCGCCAGCGTGGCGGTCTGCGTCATCACGGCCTGGCTGGCATTGCGCAGGGAAAGCGTGCCCAGGCCGCCGCCGCCGCCGATGCTTTGCGCGATGATCCCGGCGGAGCCCGCCGCGTTGGTGCCCAGCGTGCCACCATGGACGACGTTGACGGCGCCGCCCATGCTCAGCTGGGCGCCTTGGCCTTGGTCGCCCGCCACCCCCAACGCAATCGTCGCGGTGGTGGCGCTGGACAGGAAAAGCGGCTGGTCGACGACTGATAGGCCGCCACCCCCGCCCACGCTCTGGGCCAGGATGCCGGGCGCCTGGACGTCTTGCGTCGTGATCCGGCTGCTCGAGGCGCTGGCGTCGACCGTGACCACGCCGCCCGCGCCGTTCGCGCCGTCCAGGCCGCCATTGCGCACATTGATGAGGGAGCCCAGCAGGGAGCCGCCTTTGGTGCCCAGGATATTGATGATGCGCGTGATCTTGTCGATGATCTCGGGGCTGGTGTCGCCAGCCGCGGCGGAGACGACCGCTTGCAGGTCCTGTCCGCTGGCCGTGCTGCGGCCACCGCCGCCGCCGATGCTCTGCGCCACGATGCCCGCTGAACCCTTGCCTTGCGTGGCGACCGTTCCGGTGTTCACGACGAGGCTCGGGCTGGACGCCGTGCCGCCGCCCGAGCCGCCGACGCCGCCGCTGCCGCCGGTTTGGTGGGTGATATTGGTTTGCGGGAGCGCAACGGTGAAGACGTTCTGCACACCCGATTCGGCGGCCTTGATCAGGGCGTCGATACTGGATAACAGGCTGGATGCTCCGGCCGAATCGATCATGCCGGCGTTGCCGCCGCCGCCGCCGATACTCTGCGCAAGGATGCCGGGCGCATGATCGCCCTTCGTCGTAATGGCGCCGTCATTGCGGACGGTGAAGGCGTTTGCCGCCCCGCCGTCGCCGCCATTGCCGCCGGTCGTCACGCCCACGGACAGGCTGACGGCTTTGCTGAACGCCACTTGCGGACCGCTTTCCAGCCAACTGGCCGCCTTGTCCAGCAGGCCGGCCAGGTTGGCGGGCGAACCCAGGATGTCGTTGAAGGAATTGGCGTCTTGTGCCTGGACGATGCCGCCGTTGCCGCCGCCGCCGCCAATGCTCTGCGCCACGATGCCGGCCGAGCCCGTGCCCAGCGTGGAGAGGGTGCCGGTGCCGGAATTGCCCGCATTCACCCAGCCGCCATTGCCGCCCTTGCCGCCTTGGGCGCCATGCCGCACGCTTAACTGCAGGTCGATCAGCGAGTTGCCGATGGTCGGTGTCTTGACGGGCGCCAGGACGCCGCCGCCGTTGCCGCCGCTGCCGCCGATGCTTTGCGCCACCACGCCGTTGCTCTGCGCGGCGGCTGTGCTGATCGTCCCATCGTTGGCGAAGACGACCGTGCCGCCGTTGCCCGCTCCTTGCCCTGCGCCACCGTTGGAGACCGTCAGCGTGACGGTGCCGCTGGGGTTGTCGCCCACCTGCGGCGCGATCGTGATGGCGCGGGAGTTGGCCACCCCGCCGTTGCCGCCGCCACCACCGATGCTTTGTGCCAGCACGCCGTTGCTCTGCGCGCCCAGCGTCGTGATGGCGCCCTGGCTTGCCTGCGTGAACGACACGGTGCCCGCAGAACCGCCATTGCCGCCCTGGCCGCCGGTCGCCACCGTCACGTTCAGCCCGACGCCTACGCCCACGGCATTGGCCGACCCGCCGCTGCCGCCACCGCCACCGATGCTCTGGAGGACGACGCCGGCGGCATTGGCCGCGCGCGTCAGGATCTTGCCTTGCGACGAGAACTGGATCAGGCCGCCGTTGCCGGCCGCGCCGCCCGTGCCGCCGATCGCGACGGTGGCGATGACGCCGGTGGCGTTAGCGTCACCGCCAATGCCGCCGCCGCCGCCGATGCTCTGCAGGATCACGGCGGCGCTGTGGTCGCCGGACGTGTCGATGTCACCGGTATTCGTCATCGCCACGCCGCCGCCTGCGCCGCCCGCCCCGCCATGGCCACCGCCCACGCCGATGATGCCGTTGCTGGACGACGCCATCCCGCCGCCGCCGCCCGCGCTATTGGCGACGACAGCCGCGGCGTCGTTGCCGAAGGTGCTGATGGTCCCCGCGTTGGCGATGGTGATTGCCTGGCCGGCGACAGCGCCTGCGCCGCCGTTGCCGCCCGGGCCGAAGGTGCCGCTGGCACCGCCAGGCCCGCCCTCGCCGCCCAGCACGCTGGCCACGATGCCTTTTGCACCGACGGTGCCGGTCGCGCCCGTTGTGATCGTTCCGGTATTGGTGATGGTGATGGCGCCAGGCGTGCCGCCCGCGGCGCCGTTGTGGCCGCCCGCCCACGATCCGTCACCGCCGTTGCCGCCATTGCCGCCTTGCGTCAGCGCGTAGACGCCGATTCCGCGGTTGCCGGTCGTGGTGATGGTGCCGCCGTTGGTGATGTTGACCTGGCCGGCGTTGCCGCCCGCCGCGGCTTGCGTATTGACGTCGTTCGCAGTCGACGCATTGCCGCCGATGGAACGGGCGATCACGCCATACACGCCATCGCCCCGGCCGGTGACCGATGACCCCGCCGACGACACGAACGTGATGGTCGACGCGTCCCCGCCCCGTCCGGCATTGACGTGCCCGCCGAAGTCGCCGCTGCGCGAGCCGGTGCCACCGCTGCCGCCCGACGAGATCAGGCCGACGGCCGCGCTGACGTCGTCGGGCCCGGGCCCGCGTGCGGTGATCGATGTGCTGCCCTGCAAGGTCACGTACGCGTCGCCCGCGCTGCCGCCGTGGCCGGCGTTGTCCGCGCCGCCGAACCCGCCGACGATCCCGCTGTCGGACCCCGCGCCGCCCCAGGATTGGACGGCGACGCCGAAGCCGGTGCCGATGACGGTGGCGTTGTTCAGCGTGACGCCAGCGCGATGGCCGTCGCCGCCGATGCCATAGCCGCCGTTCGGCCCGTCGGCATTGCCCCACAGGCCGCCGTTGCCGCCGGCCGAATACAGGTCGATGCCGCGGCCGGTGGCGGTGACGGAACTGGTCGCCAGGGTGTAATCGATGATCCGCCCGCCACCGCCGTTGCCGCCCCAATGATTCGGGTCGGAATCCCGTCCGTTGCCGCCACGGCCGCCGCTGACATCGATAAGGATGCCGGTCTGGCCGGGCGCCGTCGCGTTGATGCGCTGGTTGCTGTCCTGGTGGACGAAGTCCGAGGGGGCCCATTGGCCGTCGTGGCCGTTGTTCGGGTGATCGCCGCTAGAGCAGCAGGTGCCGTCCGCGCCGCGGTTGACGTAGAACAGCGGCTCCGACTGGGCGTAGCCCGGCCGGCCGAACACATACAGCGTCGATAATCCGGCCTGCAACAGGACGGCAAGCCAGGGGAACCGGAGGCCGTGGCGGCCCGGTTTCGGGAGATCTTGCAGCGAGGTCATGGCGGCGCGTCGACGTGAAAACGGGGCAGATAAGAAAATCGCCGTTCGGCGCTTGCCGGACAAGGCCAAGATGACGAATCAACCATCCTGTATGACGAGTGCCAGCCGGCCGCCTGTCACGCGTGCTGGACCCCTGCCCCGCACCGGGTGGTATCTTGTGCCTGTTTTCTCTACCCGCCCTGCCCATGTCCGATACTTCGCATTCCGCCGACGCCCAGCACCCAGACGCGCCGGCGGCCATCCACAGGCCATTCGTCCAGAATCACGGCACCCGCCGCACGCTGCATTTCACGCAGAAGGAAATCCAGAGCAGCATGTCCGTGCTCAATCCCGATGCGCTGGAGCTTGAGTACACGCGGATGATGATGGGCTTCGTGCTGTTCAACCCCGAGCCTGGTCGCATCCTGATGGTGGGCCTGGGCGGCGGGTCGCTGCCGAAGTTCTGCTATCGGCATCTGCCCCGGGCGGCGATCGAAGTGGTCGAGATCGATCCGGCCGTCATCGCGTTGCGCGACACCTTCCTGGTGCCGCAGGACGATGCACGATTTTCGGTGATCCAGGCCGATGCGGCGGCGCATCTGCGTGGCCTGTCGGACCACGCCGACGTGATCTTCCTGGACGGCTTCGGCGTGGGTGGCATTCCCGATGCGCTGTGCTCCGAGGCGTTCTATGCAGATTGCCACCGGGCGTTGCGCGATGACGGCATCCTGGTCATCAACTTCCACGTCAATCACCCGATGCACCATGACTACCTGGACCGCGTGCGCGCGGCCTTCGGGTCTGCGATGTTCGAAGTGGTGGACGACGACATGACCAACAGCATCGTCTTCGCCTGTAAGGGCGATTTGCTGAACGACCCGGCCGCCGCCGAGCTCAAGCGCCCCGCCGTCATCGCCAAGGACGCCTGGCGGCAACTGATGCCGACCTTGCGCGTGATCGGGGCGACGCTGGAGCTCAGGTAATCCCCGAGCTCCGCGTGCGCTAGGCGGCCTTCCTGATCACGACCGGGATGGACTTGTAGCTGGGCGTGCCGCTTTGCTTGTCCTGATAGTCCAGCGGGCAAAGGTTGTTGGCCTCGGGGTAGTACGCGCCGACCGATCCGGGAGCGATGTCGTAGGCAATGGCGGTGAGCCGCAGGCGGCGATGGGATTCGCCGGGCAGGCCGGTGCTGATGTCGACCGCATCGCCATGCTCCAGGCCGTGCCGCGCCAGGTCGGCGGCATTCATGAACAGCACGTCGCGCCGGCCGAACACGCCGCGGTAGCGGTCGTCCAGGCCATAGATGGTGGTGTTGTACTGGTCGTGGCTGCGCAGCGTCGTCAGTTTCAGGCTGCGCGATTCGACGGCGCCGGGGTCTTCCTGCAACCCCTTGAAGGGCAGGAATTCGGCCTTGCCCGACTTCGTTTTCCAGATGCGCTCGGTGGGCGGCAAGGGCAGGCGGAAACCACCCGGCTTCAGGATGCGTTCGTTGTATCCGTGGAAATCGGGGTAGACCTTTTCGATCAGGTCGCGGATGCGGCCGTAGTCTTCAACCAGGTAATGCCATTGGACGCGCGTGTTGGGCAGCGTGGCGGCGGCCATGCCCGCGATGATGGCGGGCTCCGAGCGCAGGTGTTCGGAGGCCGGCGCCAGCTTGCCGCGCGAGGCATGCACCATGGACATGGAGTCTTCCACCGTGACGGACTGGGCGCCGGTGGCCTGGACGTCGCTTTCGGTGCGGCCCAGCACCGGCAGGATGATCGCGTCGCGCCCGATCATCAGGTGCGACCGGTTCAGCTTGGTGTTCATGTGCACCGCAAGTTCCAGCCGGCGCATGCCGGCTTCGCATTGCTCGGTGTCGGACAAGGCCATGGCGAGGTTGCCGCCCAGGCAGATCAGCACGCGGGTGTAGCCGCTGACCATCGCTTTCATGGCGTCGACCGCGTCGTGCCCGTGGCGTTCGGGCGGTCGGAAGCCGAAGGTCTTTTCGATGTTGTCGAACATCACCGGATCGATCTTTTCGGTAATGCCGACGGTCCGGTTGCCTTGCACGTTGGAGTGTCCGCGCAGGGGGCAGATGCCGGCGCCGGGCCGGCCGAAGTTGCCGCGCATCAGCAGCAGCGCGGCGATCTGCTGCACGTTCTGCGTGCCGCGTGCATGTTGGGTGATACCCATGCCGTAGGTGACGATGGCGGCCTTGGAGTTGGCGTAGGCGGCGGCGACCTGTTCAAGGTCGGCCTGCGTCAGGCCGCAGGCCTGTTCGATGTCGGCCCATGCGGTGTTGTCCAGGTCTTCGATGTAGGCGTCAAAGCCGTTCGTGTGTTCGGCGATGAACGCGTGGTCAATGGCGCCGGGCGCGCGGCGGTCGGCCGCCAGCAGCGCTTTCATGATGCCTTTGAGCGCGGCCGCGTCGCCGCCGACCTTCACCTGGTAATAGGTGGACGCGATGCGCGTGGAACTCAGCGTGCCCATTTCAATGGCGTTCTGCGGGTCGGCGAAGCGCTCGAGCGCCCGTTCCCGCAAGGGGTTGAACACGATGATGGGCACGCCGCGGCGCGCGCATTCGTGCAAGGTGCCCATCATGCGCGGATGGTTGGTGCCGGGGTTGTGTCCCATCGAAATGATCAGGTCGCAGGCGTCGAAGTCGTCCAGCGACACCGTGCCCTTGCCGAAGCCGATCGTCTGCGGCAGCCCGACGCTCGTGGCCTCGTGGCACATGTTCGAGCAGTCCGGGAAGTTGTTCGTGCCGAATTCGCGCGCGTACAGGCTGAACAGGAAGGCCGCTTCGTTCGAGGCGCGGCCCGACGTGTAGAACTCGACCATGTCGGGTTCGGGCACGCTGGCCATGGCGCTGCCGATGCGCGCGAACGCGGCGTCCCATTCGATGGGCTGGTAGGTGTCGCTGGCTGCGTCGTAGATCAGCGGGTGCGTCAGGCGGCCGGCGTTTTCCAGGTCGTGGTCCGACCAGGTCTGCAACTCGGTCACCGTATGCGCGGCGAAGAACTCCGGCGTGACGCGCTTTTTGGTGGCTTCCCACGTGACCGCTTTCGCGCCGTTCTCGCAGAACTGGAAGGTGGACGTGTGGGCCTTGTCGGGCCACGCGCAGCCGGGGCAATCGAAGCCGTCGGGCTTGTTGGTGCGCAACAGCAGCACGGGCGCTTCGGCCAGGCGCATCTGGTCGGCCACCGCCTGGGCGGTCGCCTTGAGCGCGCCCCAGCCGCCTGCGGGCGCGTCGTAACGATGGATACCGGTCAGGTTGCGTGATTTCATGATTAATCTCTTAAGGGGTACTGCGCGTCGTCCCCTGGGCGGCCGCCGGGGATCGGGCGGCGCGGGACGATAAAAAATGGTGCGCTGCCGTAGAGCCTGCCACAGCCAGGATGATCGGCACCAGAAAACCCTGATCGACACGCGTGAATTCGGCGATCAGCACGATGGCCGTTAGCGGCATGCTCATCGAGGACGCCAGGAACGCCGCCGCGCCGACGACGGCGTAGGCGCCGAGCGGCGCGCCCGGCCAGGCCAGGCTCCACAGCCCGCCCAGGACGACGGCCAGCAGCGCGCCGATGGCGATGCCCGGCGTCAGCAGGCCGCCCGAGGCCCCGGCGCGCAGCGAGCTGCTGGTGATGGCGACTTTCAACACCAGCAGCGTGGCCGCCATCCCGATGGTCAGTTCATTGCTGAAGCCCAATTGGGCGGCGCCCTTGCCGTTGCCCAGCAGCGCCGGCAGCGCGATGGCCAGGCAGCCGATTAGGGTGAAGTTGATGAGCGCCGCCACGGGCAGGCGCCAGCCGCGCGCGGCATGGCGGCGGGCGGCCGACGTCAGCCGGACGAAGCCATAGGCCGCAAGGCCGAATACCGGGCCCGCCAGCACCGACCACGCGATAAGCCCCGCGTTGACCGTCATGGCGGGCAGGGCGTACTGGATCTCGTCGCCCAGGCCGATCCAGGCCACGACGGCACCAATGCAGCTGGCAGCCAGCGCGGCGGTGGCAGCGGGCCACGCGAAAGTGCCGAGCAGCACTTCCAGCACGAAGAGCGCGGCGCCCAGCGGCACGTTGTAGACGGCGGCCAGGCCCGCGCCCGCGCCGCAGGCCACGATCAGGCGATGCTGATCGGGCGGCAGGCGCAGCAGCGTCGATAGCCGGCTGGCCGCCAGCGCGCCCACTTCGCGAGGTGCGACTTCGCGGCCCAGCGGCGAGCCCAGCGCTACGGTGACGATCTGCAGGGTCGCGTGCGCCAACGTCGTCGTGGCGGGCATGCGGGCGGCGGGATCCTGTACGGCCTCGGTGACGCTGACCAGCGGGCGCCCGTAGCGGTAGATCAGCCACCAGCCGATGCCAGCGACCAACCCGCACACGATCAGCACCAGCAGGCGCCGCGTGCCGTCAGCGGCTTCGACGCCCTCCAGAAAGGACTCGTGGCTGACGATGCGATCCAGGCTGTAGCCGTAGGCCAGGTGCTGCACCGCGTGCAGCAGCATGCCCAGCAACATGCCGCCCAGGCCGGCCACGACGCCGGTCAGCAGGACCGCAATAAACAATCTCGCACGCCATCGTGGCGGATCGTCCGCCGAACCCTCATTCATCACTCGACCACTCCTGTCCGGCCCGCGCCGGCAAAGGCTTGCAGGCGTTTTATAGCAGGCAGTGTATGCAGGAGATTGTCAATGAAACGTGATCGGGGGCAGTGTCCAAAAAGGCAGGACAGGACGGTGTAATTCAAAAAAAAAGCAAATGTATTCAGTTGTATATAATCCTCGCTCGATTCCAAGACTAGAAATGCTTTCCCAGATGCAGGTGAAAGGGCTGGCAGGAGAAAAAAGATGCTGAATAAAGTCGTGAAGATTGGCGCGCTGGCTATTTTGTCGGCGGTGGTTTCGGGTTGCGCAACCGAGCGTTCGCAAGCACTGGTGGTGCCCGCCGTGGCAGCGGCCAGCAAGCCCTATCAAGGCGTACGTAGCCCGATCTCCGTGGGCAAATTCGACAACCGCACCAACTATCTGCGAGGCGTCTTTTCCGATGGCGTGGATCGTCTGGGCGGTCAGGCCAAGACGATTGTGGTCAGCCATCTTCAGCGCAGCGGCCGCTTCCAGGTCATGGATCGTGAAAACCTCACGGAGATTGCGCAGGAAGCCGGATTCAACAAGAAGGCCAGCCAGATCAAGGGCGCGCGTTACGTGGTGACGGGCGATGTGACGGCTTTTGGCCGCAAGGTGACCGGCGACCAGCAGCTCTTCGGCATTCTGGGCCGCGGCAAGGAACAGGTCGCCTACGCCAAGGTGGATCTGAATGTGGTCGACGTGGTGACTTCCGAGGTGGTGTATTCCGCGTCCGGCGCAGGCGAGTACAGCCTGTCGAACCGTGAAGTGATCGGTTTCGGCGGTACGGCGGGCTACGACTCCACGCTCAACGGCAAGGTGCTGGACCTGGCAATCCGTGAAGCGGTGGACCGGCTTGTCGACGGCATCGAGCAAGGCGCCTGGCAGCCTGCCGCCAACTAAGGGGATCCGGTCATGTCGAATGCTCAGGCGATGCGTCGCCAGAACACTGTTGCGCGCGCGGGTCGCGGCTTGGCAATCGCGGCGCTGGCCGGCTTGCTGAGCGCCTGCGTGCAGCAGCCCAAACCCATGTACAGCTGGCAGTCTTACCAGCCGTCCGTCTACGCCTACCTGAAGGACGACGGCGCGGACAGCACGCTGCAAATCCAGGCGCTGGAGAAAAACATCGAAACCGCGCGCGCCGCCAATGTCGAGTTGCCGCCGGGATTCCGGGCGCACCTGGGCATGCTGTATTTGAAGACGGGCGACGGCGACAAGGGCGTCGAGCAACTGCAGGGCGAGAAAGTGGCCTTTCCGGAATCCGCGCCGTTCATGGATTTCCTGATGCGAAACGTGGGCAAGCCCAAGGACGCCGCAGCCGCAGCCGCAGCGGATCCGGCCGCCACGAGCACGCCTGCCGCCAACGCCAACGCGCCCGCGGAGGCGCTTGCCTCGAAGAAGGGGTCTTGATCATGACCAAGCTGTTCCGAATGGGCCTGCTGGCCGCGGTCGCGTTGCTGGCAGGTTGCGTGGCACCACAGAAAGACGTGGATTACACGGCATTCCGCGAAAGCAAGCCGACGTCGATTCTGGTCCTGCCGCCGTTGAATACGTCGGTGGACGTCGCCGCCGCTGCCGCGGTGTTGTCCCAGGCGACCTATCCGTTGGCCGAATCCGGCTACTACGTGATTCCCGTTGGCGTCATGGACGAGACGTTCAAGCAGAACGGCCTGCATACGCCAGACGAGATCCATGAACTGCCGCCGGCCAAGCTGCGCGAGATCTTTGGCGCCGACGCGGCGCTCTACATGGTCGTCAAGCAGTATGGGTCAAGCTACGCCGTGCTACAGAGTTCGATTACGGTGTCGATCGACGCCCAGCTCGTCGATCTGCGAAACGGCGCCAAGCTGTGGTCCGGCACCAAGCAAGTGGTGCAGGCCAACAATGGTGGCGGCGGTTTGCTCGGCATGCTGGTCCAGGCCGTGGTGGACCAGATCGTCAATACCTTGTCTGACCGTAGCTACGGCGTGGCGGGCATGACGAACAACATGCTGCTGAGCGCAGGCCAGCCGGGAGGCATTCTGTACGGCCCGCGCTCGCCGCGTTACGACACGCAGTAAGCGGGCGCATCGCCTCCGCGTACGCCGTGGCTGCCAGGTGCCGATGGATCAGAGCCGCATCTCGCACTCGATCCAGTCGAGCACGCTGGCGTGCTGCGGCGCCCAGCCCAGTTCCTTGCGCGCCTTGTCGGCGCTGACTCGGCTGTTGGAACCCAGGGCGTAGGCGCCCAGGTCCTTGCCCCAGCACGCGATCGCGTCGGCCGCAGGCCAGGGCTGTGCCGCGCCCAGGCCAAGCCGGTCGGCGATGGCGCCGACGAGGTCGCTGAACGACGCCTCGCCGTTCTCGACAAAGTAGAAGCTGCCGGCCGGCGCCTCAGACAGCGCCAAGACATAGAGCGCCGCAACGTCTGCGATATGCACGTTCGACCAGCGGTTCAGGCCACGGCCCACGTGCCGCGCGATGCCGCTGGCTTGCGCCTGCGCGACCAGCGGCGGGATCTGCACGCTTTGCGCGCGTGGTCCCAGCGCGTTGCCGTAGATCAGGCTATGGCACAGCACCACGCCGTGCACGCCGGGTGCTGCGGCCAGGATGCGGCCGTTGATCGCGATGCGGGCCGCCTTTTCCGGGACCGGCGTGATGGGTGTGGTCTCGTCAAAGCGCGCCTCTGAGGGTTCGCCCAAGGCGTTGTCGGCGACCAGGCTGGAGCCGCTGGTGTGGATAAAGCGCTTGCCGCTGCCGCGCAACGCTTCAAGCATGGCGTCGACCGCGCCGCCGTGGTCGCTGTCGGCGGCGTTGATGACGGCATCGGCCGCACGGGATTCTTCCTGCAGCAGCGCCGAATCGTCCAGCGTGCCAAGAACGGGTTCGATACCGAAGGCGCGTAGCTCGTCCGCGCGCGACGGATCGCGGATCAGTCCCCTGACCGCGTGGCCGGCCTTTGCCAGCGTGGCCGCGACCGCGCCGCCGATGAAGCCGCTGGCGCCAGTGATGAAGATCTTCATGAGGGTTGCTCCTGGTTGTGCGGGTAGGCCGGATAGTCAGTCAGCCCCCGGGCGTCGCCGCCGAAGAGGGTCGCGCGGTCATGCTCGGCCAGCGGTTCGTCGTTGCGCAGCCGTTCCGGCAGATCGGGGTTGGCCACGAACGGTCGGCCAAACGCGATCAGATCGGCCCAGCCGGCTTGCAGCGCATCGCGGGCACGCAGGGCGGTGTACTTGCCGGCGTAAATCAGCACGCCGGGGTAAGCGCGGCGCAGCGCCTGCTTGAAGGCCGCCGGCATGTCCGGCGCATCGTCCCAGTCGGCCTCGGCGATGTGGATGTAGCCCACGCCGATCTCGCCCAGGCGCTCTGCCGCGGCCGTATAGGTGGCCACCGGGTCCGCATCCACGCAGCCGTTCAGGGTGGTCAGCGGCGCCAGCCGGATGCCGACGCGGGACGGATCGCCCATGGCGTCGATCAGGGCGCGCGCCACCTCGTCCAGGAACCGGATGCGGTTCTCCAGCGAACCGCCGTACTCGTCGGTGCGCGCATTGGCATGCGAATCCAGGAACTGGTTGACCAGGTAGCCGTTGGCGGCATGCAGTTCCACGCCGTCGAAACCGGCAACGATGGCGTTGCGCGCGGCTTGGGCGTATTCCTCGACGATGGCGCGGATTTCGGCCTTGGACAGCGCGCGCGGCACGGAGGCCTGCACAAAGTTCGGGCTGCCATCGGCGTTCTCGACGAAGACGTTGACGCCGTCGGCCTGGATTGCGGACGAGGACACGGGCGCGCGGCCGCCCAGCAGGCTGGTGTGGCTCAGGCGCCCCACGTGCCACAGCTGGGCGAAGATGCGGCCGCCGGCGGCATGCACAGCGTCGGTCACGCAGCGCCAGCCGGCCACCTGCGCCGGGGTGCAAAGACCCGGCGTGCCCGCATAACCCTTGCCCATGGGCGAGATATAGGTGCCTTCGCTGACGATCAGCCCGGCGCCGGCGCGCTGGGCGTAGTAGTGCGCCATCAGCGCGTTGGCTTCGTCGCCCGGCTGGGTGGCGCGCGAGCGCGTCATGGGCGGCATCACGACGCGGTTGGGTAGCGTCAGGCCACCCAGCGTCAGCGGCTCAAACAAGGGATCGCGTGTCTTCATGGAGGCTCTCTTCGGGGGATTCGGTATGGAAATGGGGCAGGACTTCTTCTGCGATTTCGCGCAGCGTTTCGGCGAGCGGCCGGGTGTTGCGGCGCAGGTGCAGGCCAATGTGGTGCACGCCCGAGGCATGCAGCGCGCGTAGTTCTTCGATCAATGCGCGGCGGCCGGCCTGTGCGCCGAAACGGAACCGGCGCAGCGGCGCGTCGGCGTCCTCAACGAGGTCCAGATGGATGAAGCTGATGTAGGGCTTGTCGCCGGCCACGCGGCGCCAGGCCGCGGCTCGGTGCAGATGGTCGTCCGGCGCGCCGGGGTACGCCAGGCAGCCGTCCAGGTGGGCGCCGATCCAGTCCGGCGTCTGTTGCGCCAGCCCGGCCACCAGCAGCGGCAGCGGGGACGGCGGGCGGGGCAGCATGGCCAGGCCAGGCGGCAATTGTGCGCGCGCGTTGTCGCGCAGCAAGGCGATCTGCTCGCGGAACGCCGCGCCGCGCGACGCGAAGTCGCGGCCGAACAGCGGGTACTCCACCGGACGGTCGCCGCTGGCTACCCCCAGCAGCAGGCGGTTGCCGCTCAGGTGCTGGAGGGTGGAGGCTGACTTGAGCGTCAGCAACGGTTCGCGCAGCGGCAGCACCACGGCCGCCGTGCCCAGCAGGATGTCGCGCGTGATGCCTGCCAAATACCCCAGGTAGCTGAAGATTTCGAAGACCTGGGCGGCATCGCCGAAGTTGGGGTCGTACACGGGCACATCGCGCACCCACAGCGCGCGAAAGCCCAGATGGTCGGCCAGGCGCGCCAGATCTGCATGCTGCTGCAGATCCGGCTCGCCGGGCAGGCGGCCAGACTGCCGCCGGGACGCCTCGCCGGCGGGGGTCCAGTCATGGTCCAGCGGGGCTTCAAGGCCGATGCTGAAGCCGCCCGCCGTCAAGGTGTCCAATGCGGTCGTCATGGCGATTTCCTCTTAGTCCCAGGCGGCGGCCAGGCCTTCCGGGCTGACTTCGCGGCCGTTGCGTTCCAGCGCGGCGATCGCGGCCATGTCATCCGCCGTCAGCCGCAGTTGCTGGGCAAGCAGGTTGCTGGCCAGGTTCTCGCGTTTGGTCGACGACGGGATCACGGAATAGCCCAGTTGCAGCGCCCAGGCCAGCGCGACTTGCGCAGGCGTGGCGTCATGGCGTTCGGCGATCTGGCTGATCACGGGGTCTTTCAGCACCTTGCCGTAGGCCAGCGTCATGTAGGACGTGACGTGGATGCCCTGCTCTTTCAGGAAGGCGGTCAGCGCGGCGTTCTGCAGGTAAGGGCTGAGTTCGATCTGGTTGGTGGCGATCGCGTCGCGGCCCACGGCGGCGATGGCGGCGCGGGTTTCGGCGATGGGGAAATTGGAAATGCCGATCTGCCGGGTCAGGCCCTGGGCCTTGGCTTCAGCCAGCGCGGTCATGAATTCCGCAACGGTCACGCCATTGCCCGGTGCCGGCCAGTGAATCAGGGTCAGGTCGACGTAGTCGGTACGCAGCTTGGCCAGGCTGTCTTGCAGGCTGGGCACGAGCTTGCCCTGGGCATAGTTGGGCACCCAGATCTTGGTGGTGACGAACAGGTCTTCGCGGGCCACGCCGGACTCGGCGATGGCTTGGCCGACCTCGGCTTCGTTCTCGTAGATCTGCGCGGTGTCGATGGCGCGGTAGCCGATGTCCAGCGCGTTGCGCACCGAATCGATGACGACCTGGCCTTGCAGGCGGAACGTGCCGACGCCAAATGCGGGAATGCTCATGTGAAACTCCATGGTGGGTATGCGGGGCCGGACGATGTTGCCCGGGAATGCAGCTAGTGTGCCCGCGCGATACTTGCGGAAAAAGCCCTGTATTGGCGAAAGACTTTTGATATAAAGTCAATTATGAAAACCACACTCGACGAAATGCAGGTCTTTATCGCCGTGGTCGACAGCGGGTCCATCACCGCCGCCGCCGACGTGCTGGGGCAGACCATTTCCGCCACCAGCCGCACGATGAGCCGGCTGGAAGAGAAGCTGCAGACCACGCTGATGCGCCGCACGACGCGCCGGCTGGAGCTGACCGAAGAGGGCAAGACGTACCTGGAGCAGGTGCGGCGGATCGTGGCGTCGGTGGAGGAAACCGAAGAACTGATGAACGTGCGCCGCAACCAGCCCGCCGGGCTGCTGCGGGTGGACGCGGCGTCGCCTTTCATGCTGCATGTGATTGCGCCGCTGGTGCCCGGCTACCGCAAGCGCTATCCGCAAGTGGAGCTGGAGCTCAACAGCAACGAAGGCAACATCGACCTGCTGGAACGCCGCACGGACCTGGCCATCCGCATCGGGCGGCTGAAGGATTCGTCGCTGCATGCGGTGCCGCTGGGCGCAAGCCGGGTGCGCGTCCTGGCCAGCCCGGCGTATCTGGCCGCGCGCGGCACGCCCAAGCGCGTGGCGGACCTGGCTTCGCATACGCTGCTGGGTTTCTCGCAACTGGAATCGCTGAACGAATGGCCGTTGCTGGATATCGATGGCCAGCCTTTGCACGTGAAACCGGGCGTGCGCGCCTTCAGCGGCGAGACGCTGCGGCAGTTGGCGCTGAACGATGGCGGCGTGGTGTGCCTGTCGGATTTCATGACGCGTGGCGACCGCGCCAGCGGCGCGCTGCAGCAGGTGCTGGTCAAGCAGACGCAGGACGTCAGGCAGCCGATCAATGCGGTGTACTACCGCAATACGGCGATCTCGTCGCGCATCAAATCCTTCATCGACTACGTGGTGGAGACGATCGGCAAGGATGGCTTCCTGGAGCCGGCCGCGCGGTGAGAGATGTGTCCATTGGCGACAGTGGCGTAGCGGACCGAAGGGGCAACCGTATACTGCCCCCGTTTATTTTCCAGGTCCCGAACCATGAGCATCTTCTCCCGTTTCTTTGGCCGCAAGGAAGAAAGCGCTGACGCCCGCGCGCTGTCCGCCAACCCCGCCATCGAGAATCCCCTGAGCTTGCAGGTGCTGTTCGCCGCGCCGCTGGCAATCGCCGAAGACACGTTGACGGCGGCGCTGCGCGCCTATCACCCGTCGATGGGCCAGGCGCGCGCCGAGATCGCGCCCGACATGCCGGAGTTCCTGGGCCTGGTCGGTTGGGACAAGCATGTCGTGCGGATGGTGGGCTTTAACGCACCCTATCCCAACGACTCGCTGGAAGCCTGCGTGGCGCCCTCGCATTACCCGGGCACGGTGAAAGACGAGATCCGCGGCCACGCCAGCCACATCATCCTGTACTACGCCGGCTTTGAAGAAGACCCGCTGGAGCAATATGTGGCGCTGGCCGCCGTGGCGGGTGCGTTGACGGGCTTCGGGGCGATGGCGGTGCTGAACGAGCATGCACACACCTCGCTGCCCGCCGGCGTGTTCGACGCCGAATCGCTGGGCGAAGAAAGCCTTGACCTGTTGCGCACGCTGCCGCTGAACATGCTGTATTGCGGCTTCGTGAAATACGAGGTCGAAGGCGTGGACGGCGTGTGGATGCGCACGTACGGCGGCGACGCGTTCGGCCTGCCCGACTTCGCGGCATTGGCCCGCGGCCACCACGAAGGCGAGACCTACTCGAACATGTTCAACAACATCATGGGATACCTGCGCGAGAGCGGCGCCGAGCTGGGCGCCGGCCACACCATGCAGATCGGCGAAAACGCCTTCATGAAGCTGCGCGATCCGGCCAAGGAAGAGTATTACCTGGATGGCCCCGGGCAGGTGTTGGTGGCCGAGATCATCACGGCCGACGAGATCAACAAGCCGGAATAACGGCGAACGCTCCCCGGGCTGGCCTAGGCCCTACGCCGCGTAGTGGCTGGGGTGGCCGTTGCGGGTGACGCCGGGCCGCAACCGCAGGGCCAGCGCCACGGCCGCCGCGCTGGCTGCGACCAGCGTGACGCCGGTCCAGCCCCAGTGCGCCAGCGCCAGGCTGCCCAGCGCGCCGCCGGCGGCCATGCCGATGAACACGCCTGTCATCAGGATGGCGTTGAGCCGGCTGCGGGCAGCGGGGTCGATGCCGTAGACGATGCTCTGGTGCGCGATCAGCGAGGTCTGGATGCCCAGGTCGAAGCCGACGGCGCTGCCCGCGATCAACCACAGTGCGGCATGCGGCGACAGCAGCGGCAAAAACAGCATGGCGGCAAACGACACCATCGTCAGCCCCGCGCCCAGGCTGGCGACGGCCATCGGACCACGGGTGTCAGCGACGCGTCCCGCCAGCGGCGCGGCCAGGGCGCCGGCTGCACCGGCCAGGCCAAACGCGCCAGCCGCGCCCGCACCCAGATGGAAGGGCGCGCCGTGCAGCATCACCGCCAGGGTCGACCAGAATGCACTGAAGCCCAGGGACAGCAGGCCTTGCGCCATGGCGGCGCGCCGCAGCCCGGGATGCTGGCGCCACAAGGTCGCCAGCGATCCCAGCAGGGCGCGGTACGCCAGTTGCGTCGAGGGCACGAAACGCGGCAGTCCCCGCGAGAGCGCGACGCCCAGCGCCACGATGGTCACGGCAGCCGCCACGAACATCGCGCGCCAGCCGAACTGTTCGGCCACGAAACCGCTGACCACGCGCGACAGCAGGATGCCCAGCAGCAGGCCGGTCATGACCGTGCCGACGATCTTGCCACGGGCTTCAGCAGGCGCCAGATGGGCGGCCGCCGGCACGATGTCTTGCGCCAGCGTGGCCGACAGGCCCACCACGAAGCTGGCCGCCAGCAGCACGCCGATGGACGGCGACACGGCGGCCGACAGCAGGGCCAGGCTCAGCACGGCGGCCTTGATCAGGATGATGCGCTTTCTGTCGTGGCGGTCGCCCAGCGGCGCCAGCATCAGGATGCCGAAGGCATAGCCCAGCTGCGTCAGGGTGGGGATCCAGCCCAGCGTTTCGGCGCTGGCGTGGATGTCGGCGCCCAGCACGCCCAGCATGGGCTGGCTGTAATACAGGGACGCAACCGACAGGCCTGCGCCGACGGCAAGCAGCAGGATCAGGCCGCGCGACAGGGTGGTGGAGGAAGTTCGAGATGACATGATGGCTATCCGGTGGATCAGGTACGGGGCAGATTCTGGGCGCCGCACCGCGGTTTTGGTAGCCGATCCCGAGGTACATCCGTTATACGATAGGCGTATGAGCACCCCCGCCCTGAACGCCGCGGCCGGCACGGACCGCCTCCTTTTGATCGAAACGTTCGTACGCATCGTCGAGGCCGGCAGCTTGTCGGCCGCCGCCGCGCAGATGGGCGGCACGCAGCCCACCGTCAGCCGCCGCCTGCAATTGCTGGAACGCACGATGGGCGTGCGGCTGCTGCAGCGGTCCACCCACGCGATCCGGCTCACGGAAGACGGCCAGCGCTGCTATGAACGCGCGAAGGAACTGATCGCTACGTGGCAATCGTTCGAAAGCGAGGTGCGCGGCGCGGGCGACGAGCCCATCGGCACCTTGCGCGTGGTGGCGCCGCATGCGTTCGGGCAGGACCAGTTCGTCGAGCCGTTGGCGAAGTACCTGCAGCAGTATCCGAACATGCGGGTGGAATGGCTGCTGCATGACCGCATGCCCGACCTGATCGCCGAGAACGTCGATTGCGCGATCCGCGTGGGGCCGGTGACGGATCCCTCGGTGATCGCCGTGAAACTGGGCCACGTCCCGCGCATCGTGATTGCGTCACCTGACTTGCTGCAAGGCGCGCCGGTGCCGCAGCAGCCCGCCGAACTGGCGCGCCTGCCCTGGCTGGCGCTGCGGACCTTCTACCGAACTGAAGTGAGCCTGACGCATTGCGGTTCAGGCGAGTCCGAACGATTCGGCATCCAGCCCCGCCTGTCCACCGACGGTTTGCATGCGCTGCGCAAGGCCGCGGTGCTGGGGCTGGGCGTGGCGCTGGGGTCGGCCTGGGCGATGCAGGACGACCTGGCCGCGGGCCGGCTGGTGCATCTGGCGCCGCAGTGGCAGGCGGATCCGCTGCCGGTGTCCCTGGTCTATGCGCCGTCGCGTTTCCAGCCGGCGCGGCTGCGCCGATTCATCGAAATCATGCGCGAACACCTGCCGGCGGGATTGGCCGGCGGTTGACGCAACCCGGGAGCCCATCGCATGCGTAATCTGGATTTCAGTTCCTGGCAGGGCCTGCTGTCGACATTGCTGGGCTTGGCGCTGATCACGCTGATCGGCGTGGGCATCCGCTTGCTGGTGATGCAGACCATCCAGCAACGCCGCGCGCGCGAGAACCGACAGATCAACGAAAGGCTGCGCACCTTGATCGCGGCCTACAAGACGCTGGGCGGGTCTTTCACCGGCAACCTGGCGGTAGACCCCCGGCATCTGCGCGATGTGAAACGGCAGGCGGCGGGAGAGCCACAGACGGGGGGCGACGCCGAGCCCGACCGGCCCAGCGGCGAACGCGCGCGCCGCATGCGCGACGCAGCCGAAGCGGCGCTGTCCGACATCATCCTGCTGGGCACGGAAGAGCAGGTGCGGCTGGCGGCCAAGGCGGCAGCCGACCTGGTAGCGGGGCGCCCCGTGCACACGGCCGAGCTGGTGGTGTCGCTGCGCGATTTCATCCGCCAGGTCCTGGACCTGGATCCGGTATCCGCAACGCTTGAGATCCCCAAGCAGGGCCCCGCGCGGCCATCTTCGACCGCGCGCGGCAAAGGCGACGGCGGCGGCGGCGCGAAATCAGGCGGGGGCGGCGAAGGGGGTGGTCAGGGGGGTGGGGGCGGCATGATGATGGGCGTGAACCTGGATCAACACCCGGACCGCCAGCCCTGATTCCGGACGTGAGCCGCGTCCGCAGAGCCGGTCGTAGGATGGGTGGAGCGCGAGAGACTCAACGCAAAGACAAGACGCCAAGCGCGCGCAACCCATCAAGCAGCGGCGATACCATGATTGAAGCCCTTTAGAACGGCAGCGCTGCCTGATGGGTTGCGCGCGTTGCACGTCAGCGTTCCTGCGCCTGGACTGTCGCGCTTCACCCATCCTACGATGCTTCGGTACTGTCCGAATCGTGCACCGCTTCATAGACCAGCGTGGCCAGCGTCAGGTCTTCCAGCGCGCTGCCTACCGCCTTGAACACGGTGATCTCCTGCGCATTGCGGCGGCCCGGGCGTTGGCCCGTCGTCAGCTGGTGCAAATCACCCTGGATGGCTTCGCGCGTCAGCACGCCGGCCTCGAAGGCGGCCAGCAGGTCGCCGGACTTGGTGGGCGCTTCGTCGGTGTCCACATAGACCGTCGTGCCGTCGAAACAGGCGGCATCCGTCTCGCGCATTTCCGGCTTGAAGCTGCCGATCAGGTCCAGGTGGGTGCCGGGGCGTAGCCAGGCGCCGTGGATCAGGGGCACGGTGGACAAGGTGGCGCAGCTGATGATGTCCGCCTGGCGTGTGGCCGCTTCCAGGTCGGTCGTGGCTTGGGCGTCAAAGCCTTGTTCGCGCAAGCTTGCCGCCAGCGATTCGGCGCCCGCCGCCCGCACGTTCCACACCAGCACGCGCTGGATCGGGCGTACGGTGCGCATGGCCTGCGCGACCAGGCCGGCGATGCGGCCCGAGCCCACGATCAAGAGCGTGCTGGCGTCCTGGCGGGCCAGGTAGTCCGCACCCAGCGCCGCGGCGCCGGCGGTGCGGTAGACGGTGACGATGTCGCCGTCCACCTGGGCGATCGGCACGCCGGTCTTGGCGCTGTACAGGTTGTAGGTGGCGTGCAGACCGGGCAGGCCCAGGTGGGTGTTCTCGGGAAAGATGTTGATGATCTTCACGCCGAAATAGCCGCGGTCGCTCCAGGCCGGCATGATCAGCGAGGTGCCGTGGGCGTTGCCGGACTGGATGGCGTGGACGTGCCGCCCGGGCACCGTGGCGCCCTCGCGGAAGGCGTCGCGCAGGGCGGGGATGACGGCGTCGAAGGACAGGGCGTCCCGGGTCTGTTCCGTGTCGATGAAGCGCATGGGATCACTGCCTGAAAGGGGTCAATCAATCGTAGGGCCGCAGGCAGTCTAGCAGCGCACTCGCGGGGCCGTCCCGGGCGGCCGCTCCCCGGCTATCAATCTTTGCGCAGGCGTCATAACACCCCGTTATCGGATGCGCTTTCCGGTGGCGCCGGAAATTCCGGAAATCCATTAGAAATCAACCGCTTGCGGGGCTTCGGTCGCGCTTCGTCCAAATGGCTTCATAGTGGATTTCCCTGGGTCCACGCGGCACGGGCGCACTGGCATTCTTCGACCACCGTAAGCCCCCGGGCGCACCAAGAGAGGTTGTTTTATGCCGAGATCCGTTCCCCCTGCCCACGCACAGCCCGCACCGGGCAGCTGCGCCGGCAGGCCGAATCCCGCGACCGGAGCCCGCGTCGCATGATCCGGCAACTGCTCAACCGCCTCACCATTTCCTTGCCGGTCCTGTTGGGCGTGATCGTGGTGTGCTTTGTGCTGCTGCAAGTGGCCCCCGCCGATCCCGCTGCCGTCATCGCCGGTCCGACCGCCACCGCCGACGAGCTGGCACAGGTGCGCCAGGAGCTGGGCCTGGACAAGCCGCTGCTGGTGCAGCTGACCGGCTACATGTGGCGCCTGGCGCATCTGGACCTGGGCCGCTCGATGATCTCGAACGTGCCCGTGATCGACGAGATCGGCGGCACCATCGGGGCCACGGTCGAATTGATGCTGGCCAGCGTGATCTGGTCGATTCCGCTGGCGATCCTGCTGGGCACGCTGGCCGCCTACCGCCGCGGCAAGTTGATCGACCGCTTCGTCATGACCCTGTCCGTCGTCGGCGTGTCGCTACCCGTGTTCTGGGTGGGCCTGCTGCTGGTTCAGCACGTGGGCGGCGCCGGCATCCTGCCCTACATCGGCCGCAACGGCCCCTTGTGGACGCTGGCCGGGCTGGAGTCCATCGCCCTGCCCGCGCTGACGCTGGGGTCGGTGCTGATCGGGCCGGTGGCGCGCATCACGCGCACCGCGGTCATCGAAACGCTTAGCGGCGACTACGTGCGCACTGCACGCGCCAAGGGGGCGGGCGAACCCCGCGTGGTGCTGCGCCATGCGCTGCGCAACGCCCTGCTGCCGATCGTGACGCTGGTGGGCCTGCAAGTGGGCAACCTGCTGGGCGGCGCAGTGGTGACCGAACAGATCTATTCGTGGCCCGGCGTGGGCCGCATGGCGGTGGGCGCCATCTTCGCCGGCGACTTCCCGCTGGCCCAGGGCGCGATCCTGGTGACGGCGCTGGGCTTCATCTTCATCAACCTGATCGTGGATCTGCTCTACGGCTACCTGGATCCGCGGGGACAAAAATCATGAGCGCAGGCTCGACCTCCTCCATGGGCGCATTGCCGCCCCAGGCCATGGCCACGCCGCTGGCGCGCATCGCCGATCGGCTGCGCCGCGATCCCATCCTGCTGCTGTCGCTGCTGGCGGTGATCGCCATCGTGCTGACCGCGCTGTTCGCGCCCTGGCTGGCGCCGCACGACCCGTACGCCACCAACATGGCCATCGCACGCAAGCTGCCGGGCTGGATGTCGTCCGACGGCATCACCTATCTGCTGGGCACCGACGTGCAAGGCCGCGACATCCTGTCGCGCATCATCTACGGCATCCGCGCGACCCTGATGCTGAGCGTGCTGGCGGTGATCGGCGGCTCGGGCATCGGCGCCGTCCTGGGCATCCTGGCGGCGTATTACCGGCCGCTGGAAGGCGTGATCATGCGCGTCGTGGACGTGCTGCTGTCGTTTCCGGCCATCCTGTTCGGCCTGAGCCTGTCGGCGCTGCTGGGGCCCGGCACCTTGTCGATGGTGCTGGCGCTGGGCGTGTCGGCCATCCCGGGCATGGCGCGCATCGCGCGCGGTTCCGCCATGGTGGTGATGAAGCAGGAATACATGGAAGCCGGCCATGCCATGGGCTTCGGCAACTTCTACCTGATCACGCGCTACCTGCTGCCGAACTGCTCGTCCATGCTGATGATCTACGCGACCCTGCAGCTGGGCCACACGATCCTGCTGGGTTCGGTGCTGTCGTTCCTGGGCCTGGGCCCGCAGCCGCCGTTCGCCGAGCTGGGCAGCATGGCCGCCGACGGCCGCAAGTTCCTGCAGATCTTCCCGCACATTTCCACCATACCCACGATGACGATCTTCTTCATCGTGCTGGCCTTCAATCTGCTGGGCGACAGCCTGCGCGATGCGCTGGATCCCAAGCTGCGTTTCTGAATCGCGCCTGACCACCACAACACACCACAACGGGGAAACCACCACCATGACGCTCATCAAAGGCCTGGCCCTCGCGCCCCTGGCGCTGACCTGCCTGCTGGCCGCGCCCACGCACGCCGTCGCCCAATCCGACAAGACGGTGCTGATCCTGCGCGAGCTGGATACCGACAAGTACGATCCGCACCGCACCACCGCGCGCGGCGCGGCGGAAGTGCTGTTCATGGCCGCCGACACCATGGTGGGCCTGGACTACGACATGAAAACGCCGGTGCCGGCGCTGGCCAAGAGCTGGACGGTGTCGCCCGACGGCCTGACCTACACCTTCGCGCTGCGCGACAACGTCTCGTTCTGCAGCGGCAAGAAGATGACGGCCAAGGATGTGGTGGCCAGCTACGAGCGTTGGCTGAATCCGGAAACCAAGGGCCTGGAGCGCTGGCGCGCGGGGCCGGTGGACAGCATCACTGCGCCCGACGACGTCACCGTGGTCTACAAGCTGAAAAAGCCCTACAACGAGCTGCTGCAGCAGATGGCGCACTACATGCACTCGGTCATCAACATCGACCAGGTCAAGGAGCTGGGCCCGGACTACGGCGTGAAGGCCTTTGACGGCACGGGCCCGTACTGCTTCCAGAGCTGGTCGCCGCGCAATGAAGTGGTCTTGACCCGCCACGCCGGCTACAACTGGGGCCCGTCCATCTACAAGGACCCCACGCCCAAGGTCGACAAGATCGTCTGGAAGATCGTGCCCGAGGAAAGCACGCGCCTGACCGCGCTGCAAAGCGGCCAGGCGGACCTGTCGCGCTACCTGCCGCAATGGGCCATCAAGGACCTGAAGGGCGACAAGCGCCTGTTCGTCAGCCGCGCCGATCCTTTCTACTGGACGTTCTTCCTGGGCTTCAAGATCGACAAGCCCATGCTGACCGACGTGAACGTGCGTCGCGCCATCAACCTGGCCATCAACCGCAAGGCGTTGACCGAAGCCATCACCTTCGGCGAAGCGCAGCCCGCCACCAGCATGCTGGCCACAGCCACGCCCGCCGGCAGCAATGACGCCTTCCGCTACGACCCAGCCGCCGCCAACAAGCTGCTGGACGAAGCCGGCTGGAAGAAGCAATCCGACGGCTACCGCTACAAGGACGGCCAGAAGCTGTCGCTGCTGCACTACGGCATCACCGGCTACTGGAAAGACATCATGGAAGCCGTGCAGGGCGACATGAAGAAGGTCGGCGTCGACCTGCGCGTGCAGCTGTTCGATTCGACGTCCGCCTGGGGCAAGCTGGCCACGCAGGAATTCGATGAGTTCAGCATGAGCTTCGGCTACATGAGCACGGGCGAAGCGCTCAACAGCTACTTCCTGTCCAACAGCGTGCCCACGCCCAACCGCATGAACTGGAAGGACGCCGAAACCGACCAATGGCTGGCCGAAGGCAGCGAGGCGCTGGACGCCGCGGCGGGCGACGCCATCCTGTCCAAGGCCCTGACCAAGATTTCGGACGGCGCCGCGTGGATTCCGCTGTACCACGACTCGCTCTACCTGGTGGGCGGTCCGCGCATGAAGCCGTTCCGCGCGCACGGCATCTTCGGCGCGGCGGCCTACAAGGGCCTGGACATCGCCTTCAAGTAAGCCACGACAAGGTGGTGCGGCCCCTGCCGCGCCACCGTTACACCCCTTTCACGCCGTACAGAGAGCCTTCCGTGAGCGACACCAATCAAGCCCGCATCACCCATTTCAAGAACCTGTCCACGCTGGTGGCATGGGACGCCGAACTGGGTTCGCACGTCTACATCGAAAACGCCGACCTGGTGATGCGCGGCAACACCGTCATCCACGCAGGCACCGGTTATGCGGGGCCCGCCGACAGCGTCGTGCCGGGCAACGGCCTGATGGCGATGCCGGGGCTGGTCAACGTGCACACCCATCCGTCGTCAGAACCCGGCAATCGCGGCTTGCTGGAAGAGCTGGGCAGCGACAAGCTGGGCCAGAGCTCGCTGTACGAATACATGCCCGTCTTTCGCATGGGCATCGAAACCGCGCAGTACGCCAACCAGGTCGCCGTATCCGAGATGCTGTTGTCCGGCGTGACGACCTTCGTGGACATGTCCTTGCCGCGGCCGGGCTGGGCCGATGTGGTGGCCGGCACCGGCATCCGCGGCGTGCTGGGCCCCATGTTCCGTTCTGCCGCCTGGCGCACGACCGACGGCCATTCGGTGGAATACACCTGGGACGAAGCCGGCGCCGTCAAATCGTTCGAAGCCGCGCTGGACGTGGTGGACAGCGCCATCCACCATCCCAGCGGCCGCCTGAGCGCCATGCTGTGCCCGTCGCAGGTGGACACGTGCTCGCCCGAACTGCTGAAGGAAGCGCAGGCGGTTGCGCGCCGGCTGGGCATCCCGATGCAGATCCATGCCGCGCAAAGCGTGGTGGAATTCTCCGAGATGACGCGCCGCCACGGCCGCACGCCCATCGAATGGCTGGATGACCAAGGGCTGCTGGACCAGGACCTGATCATCGGCCACGGCATCTTCCTGAACGACCACCGCGCGCTGTATTGGCCGCATGCCGACGACTTCGGCCTGTTGCAGCGGTCGGGCTCGCACGTGGCGCACTGTCCCACGGTGTTCGTGCGTCGCGGCATCGCGCTGAGCTTCCTGGGCCGCTATTTGCGCGCCGGCATCAATGTGGGCATTGGCACAGACACCTTCCCGCACAACATGCTCGATGAGATGCGCCTGGCCTGCTACGTGGCCCGGTTGCAGGCCGGCCACTTCCGCGCCGCCTCCACCGAGGAAGTGTTCAACGCCGCCACGGTGAACGGCGCCAAGATGCTGGGCCGCGAAGACATCGGCCGCATCGCGGTCGGCGGCAAGGCCGACTTCTCGCTGGTCGACCTGTCGCATCCCTACATGCGCCCCGGCCGCGAGCCGCTGCGCAGCCTGATCTATTCGGCCGGCGATCGCGCCATCCGCGACGTATACGTGGACGGTGAACAGGTCGTCAGGAATGGACAACTGCTGACCATCGATATCGAACGCTGCATGCAGGAAGTCGAACGCGCCCAGGCGCAGACGATCGCGACGGTGTCGCAGCGCGACTACGCGGGCCGCAGCATCGACGCGATGTCGCCGCGCGTGTTCCCCAGCCGCGCGTAACGGAGAGCCTTGATGAACGAGACACTACTGGCGGTTGAAGGCCTGAGCGTGGAGTTCGGCGCCCGCGCCAAACCGTACCGCGCGGTGAAGTCGCTGGACTTCACCATTGGCCGCGGTGAAACGGTGGCGCTGGTGGGCGAATCGGGCTCGGGCAAATCGGTGACGGCGCTGTCCATCCTGCGCCTGATCGAACGTGCCGGCGGCCGCATCGCCACGGGTGCCGCCCGCTTCGTGCCGCGCGACGGCCGGGAAGTGGATCTCTTCAAGCTGCCCGAGTCAGATCTGCGCCGCATCCGCGGCAACGAGATCTCGATGATCTTCCAGGAGCCCATGACGTCGCTGAACCCGGTGATGACAGTGGGCGAGCAATTGGCCGAAGTCTATCTGCTGCACCAGGACATCTCGCGCGAGGAGGCCTGGACGAAGGCCGAGGCCATGCTGGTGGCCGTGAAGATGTCGGAACCCCACCGCCGCATGACGCAATACCCTGGCGATTTGTCCGGCGGCATGCGCCAGCGCGTGATGATCGCCATGGCCCTGGCGTGCCGCCCGCAACTGCTGATCGCCGATGAGCCCACGACCGCGCTGGACGTCACCGTCCAGGCCGAGATCATCGATCTGATCCGGGACCTGCAGCGCGAAGTCGGCATGGCCGTGCTGTTCATCACGCACGACATGGGCGTGGTGGCCGAGATTGCCGACCGCGTGGTGGTGATGCGCCATGGCGACAAGGTCGAAGAGAACGCCACCGTGGCGCTCTTTGACGCCCCGCAGCAACCCTACACGCGCGACCTGCTGGCGGCAGTGCCCAAACTGGGCGATGGTTCGCCCGACGAGGCCGTGGTGCAGGATCGGCCCAATGTGCTGGAAGTGACGGGCCTGGCCAAGCGTTTCCCCGTGAAGGCGGGCGCGTTCGGCAAGGTGGTGGCCAATGTGCATGCGGTCGAAGGCGTGTCCTTCACCCTGCGCGCCGGCGAAACGCTGGCGCTGGTGGGGGAATCCGGCTCGGGCAAGTCGACGACGGGCCGTCTCCTGATGAAACTCGTGCAGCCCACGGAGGGCGCGATCCGGCTGGTGGGCCAGGACGTCACGCACATGTCGCCCGACAAGATGCGCGACATGCGGCGGCACATCCAGATGATCTTCCAGGATCCGTACGCGTCACTGAACCCGCGCCTGCACGCGTGGGACCTGGTCAGCGAACCGCTCAAGGTTCACGGCGGGTTCACGCGCGAACAGCGCCGTGAACGCGCCGCGCAACTGCTCGAGCGCGTCAACCTGCCGCGCGAATTCCTGGACCGCTATGCGCACCAGTTCTCGGGCGGGCAGCGCCAGCGCCTGTGCATCGCGCGCGCGCTGTCGGTGAACCCCAAGATCATCGTGGCGGACGAGCCCGTGTCCGCGCTGGACGTGTCGGTGCAGGCGCGCGTGATCGAACTGATGAAGGAACTGCAGGCCGAGATGGGCTTGTCGTACCTCTTCATTTCGCACGACATGGCGGTGGTGGAGAAGGTCAGCCATCGCGTGGCCGTGATGGTGATGGGGCAGATCGTCGAGATCGGGCCCACGCAGGAAGTGCTGCATCGGCCGCGCCATCCGTACACGCAGCGCCTGTTGTCTGCGGTGCCGATCCCCGACCCGGCACGCCGTCATCAGCGCACCGTGCGCGCCGCGCGCGACATCCCCAGCCCCATCCGCAAGGTGGGCGACAACCCGCAGGTGCCGCAATTGGTGCAGGTTGGCGCGGGGCATTTCGTGCAACAGGCGGCATGATGGGTCACGCGCGTTGGGCGGCGGGGTTTTTGCCCGACGCCCTGCGCGCTGCACCCCTCCTACGGAAGATCCGTCCGTCTTCTACCGACTGAACAGCCGCCCCGCCGCCATCGCCACGGCGGCCTGCGTCGGTTCCACTACCGGCAGCCCGCAAGCGTCTTCCAGCCGGTCGCGCAGGTCGGCCATGCCGGCGCATCCCATGATCAGCACCTCGGCGCCGTGGGCGTCGCGCAAGGTCTTGCCGACGGTCGCCATGCGCGCAAACGCCAGGTCGGCGTCGGCCAGGTCGCTGACTTTCATATCCAGCGCCAGTTCCGCGCAAATGCGGTCGGCCACGCCCATCTGGCGGAAGTAGCGCAGGTGGCGCGGGACGGATGCGCCCGCGATGGCGATCACGCCAATGCGGGTCGCCATGCTCATGGCCGTCAGCACCGAGCACTCACCGATGCCCAGCACGGGCGCCGCCACCAGGTCGCGCAGGCCATGCAGCCCGGGGTCGCTGAAGCACGCCACGATGAAGGCGTCGGTCTCGGCCGCTTCCTGCAGGAACAGCTGCGCCATCGGCGCGATGCTGGCGTCGGCTTCGGCCTGGGTCTGGATGCCGGCCGGCCCGCCGGTGGAGGTGAGGCAGCGGAACGTCAGCGGCAGGCGCTCGAACGGCGCGACCGCGCGGGCGATGGCGTCCGTGACCTTGGTCAGCGAGTTCGGGTTTACGAGGGTGATGCGGGCGTTGGGCACGATTGAGTAGAATCCCTGCAAAAGAGGCGGACACGCGCAGTGCGCGCAGCGCCCAGGTCAAGAGGAAAGAAAAGCAGCATGTCGGAATTACCCGGGAAGGTCCGGTCTGGCCCGTTGAACCTGCGGCAGATCGAGGTGTTTCACGCCATCATGATCACGGGTTCGCTCAGCGCCGCCGGGCGGCTGCTGCATGTGACGCAGCCCGCCATCAGCCGGGTGCTGGCGTCCATAGAACTGCGCTTGGGCTATGCGCTGTTTGAACGGTTCAAGGGCCGCCTGCATCCCACCAAGGAAGCGCGCAAACTTTTCCAGGAAGTGGAATCCATTCAGGCGGGCGTCAACCGGCTGAACGATATGGCGGCTGGCCTGGCGGGCCATGGTGGCGGCCTGGTCAGCGTGGTGTCCAGTCCCAGCTTCGGCGAATGGCTGATCCCGGCGGCCACGGCGAAGTTCTGCGCCCGCAACCCCGGCGTGCGCATCCGCTACCGGCCGCTGGGCATGGATGCGCTGCTGCCGCAGTTGCTGCTGGGACACGCGGACATCGCGATTTCCACGTTCAAGCCCGAACACCCCAACCTGATCACCAGCGAGCTCGCGCAAGGCGAGATCGTTTGCGTGCTGCCCGCCGGCCACCGACTGGCGCGCGAGAGGGTCATCGAACCGGCGATGCTGGCCGGCGAGATGCTGGTGGGCTATGGGCGCGACACGCCGCTGGGCGAAACCCTGTTCAACTACCTGGAGCCTCTGGGGCAGGCGGTCGCCCCGGCCATCGAGGTGCGTTCGTCCCAGACGGCCTGCTCGTTCGTGCGCCAGGGCGTCGGTGTGGCCCTGGTGGACTCGTACGGCCTGACGGATGCGCTGATGCACGGCATCGTGGTGCGTCGTATCGAGCCAGCGATTTCGTTGTCGGTGCACGTGTCCCATTCCCGGATCGAACCTCCGCCATCCATCGCCAAGGCGTTCCTGACCCAGTTTTCCCAGATCGTGAAGAAAGAATTGCCTGCGATGACGCAGGCAATCATCAGCCGGGCTTAGACCACTTCCGGCACGGGCAGCGGTTCGCCGGCGCCGGTGCGTTCGGTGATCAGCTTGTAGTGGTGCGGGCTGCGGTGCTTGGCGAAGTTGAAGACGTGGTCGCGGAAGGTCTGGCCCATGCCCAGGTCGATCTTCGCGGTGATCACTTCGTCTTCTTCGCCGCTGGAACGCGCCACGATCTCGCCGGACGGCGCCACGATCATCGAGCTGCCGATCATGTGGTGGCCGTCTTCATGGCCGCACTTGGCGGCGGCGCCGACCCACACCGCGTTCTGGTAGGCGCTGGCTTGCAGCACGATCTCGTGCGTGGTCGTGCGCCAGTGCGCGGGCTCGTCCCAGTGGATGTTCAGGGACGGCGTGTTGTAGCCCAGCACGATCAGTTCGGCGCTTTGCAGCGACATCACGCGATACGTCTCGGGCCAGCGGCGGTCGTTGCACAGGCACATGCCGATCTTGACGTCGTTGGTGTCCCACACGCCGAAGCCCAGGTCGCCCACTTCGAAGAACTTCTTCTCCAGATGCTGGAACGGCGCGTCGACCTTGTGGTCCGAGTGGCCGGGCAGGTGGATCTTGCGGTATTTGCCGATGATCTTGGCGCTGCGGTCCACCAGGATGGCCGTGTTGAACTGGCGGCCTTCCGGCGTCAGTTCGGCGTATCCCAGGTAGAAGCCGATGCCCAGTTCGCGCGCCGTGTCGAACAGCGGCTGCACGTCGGCGTTCGGCATGGTCTTTTCGAAGTAGCGGTCGACGGCTTCCGCGTCTTCCATCCAGTAGCGCGGGAAGAACGTCGTCAGCGCCAGTTCCGGGAACACGACGAATTCCGCCTTGCGGGCGGCGGCCTCGCGCATCATCTCGACCAGGCGGCGCACGACTACCGCGCGGGTGTCGGCCAGGTTTACGGCGCCCATCTGGGCGACCGCCAGGCCCATTTTGCGGGAGGGGGTTGCGTTGCTCACGATATCAATCTCCAGGTGTTCTTATCGAACGGGGTTCAAGTGCAAGGCGCCGCGGGGTCACGGCTCGATCACGTTCGGGAAAATCTTGCGCAGCAAGGCGGCGCGCGGCGAGATCTCGCGCGTCTTCTGCAGCGGGGCGGGCAGGCCGCGGGCGATGAAACGGCCGCGGCCGCGAGCAGCTTGCAGCGTGCCCTCGTCGACGATGACCTCGCCGCGGCTCACTACCGTGGTGGGCCAACCCGTGACCTGGCGGCCTTCGTAGGGCGTGTAGCCGACGTTGTCGTGCAGCGTGGCGGCCGACAGCGTCACGACGCGTTCGGGGTCCCAGATGGCGATGTCGGCGTCCGCGCCCACGGAAATCGTGCCCTTCTTCGGGTACAGGCCGTACATGCGGGCGTGGTTGGTGGACGTCAGCGCCACGAATTGCTGCAGCGTCAGGCGGCCGCTGCGCACGCCTTCCGAGAACAGCAGCGGCATGCGCACTTCCAGGCCGGGCAGGCCATTGGCGATCTGCTTGAACGTGGTGGCGTCGCCCGCGGGCAGCTTGCCGGATTCGTCGTAGCGGTACGGTGCGTGGTCGGACGACAGCAGCGCCAGCGTGCCGCTGTCCAGGCTCTGCCACAGGGCCTGTTGCGACACCGGGTCGCGCGGCGGCGGGCTGCAGCAGAACTTGGCGCCTTCAACGCCGGGAATGTCGATGTCTTCGGCCGTGAGCAACAGGTAGTGCGGGCAGGTCTCGCCATAGACGGGCGCGCCCAGCGTCTGCGCGGCGTGGATGGCCTGTGCGCCGCCCTGCGTGGACACGTGCACGATCAGCACCGGCACCTCCAGCACGGACGCCAGGCTGATGGCGCGCTGCGTGGCTTCGTTTTCGGCGATGGGGTCGTGGCTGACGGCGTGGTATTTCGGCGCGGTGTGGCCGGCGGCCAGCAGATGGCGCGCGATCCAGCTGATCACGTCGTTGTTTTCGGCGTGCACCATGGGCAATGCGCCCTCGCGCGCGGCGATCGCAAACACGTCCAGCAGCTGCTTGTCGTCCAGCTTGAGCTTGTCGTAGGTCATGAAGACCTTGAACGACGTGATGCCGGCGCGGATCAGCTCGGGCAAGTCGTGGTTCAGCGTCTGCGGCGTGGGGTCCGAGATGATCAGGTGATAGCTGAAGTCGATGACCGATTTCGCCGCGGCGGAGGCAGCGTACTCGTCCGCCACCTGGCGCAGCGATTGCCCGCGGTGCTGCGCGGCGAACGGCACGATGGTGGTGTTGCCGCCATGGGCCGCAGATACGGACGCGCTGTACCAGTCGTCGGCGCACAGCACGCCCATGCTGGAGAGTTGTTCGACGTGGCAATGGCTGTCGATGCCGCCGGGCATCACCAGCCGGCCGGTCGCATCGATGGCGCGCTTGCCAGCGGGAAGCCGGGTCGAGATGGCGGCGATGACGCCGTCGACGATGCCGATGTCGCCAATGAAATCGGCATCCGCGGTGACGATGCGGCCGTTGTGCAGAGTCAGGTCGAAGTCGGTCATGGGGTGTCTGGACGCAAGGGTTGCTTGCCGCAAGGCGCCTGACGGCGGGCGCGGCTGAAGGTGCAAGCATGCATGCGCCGGCGGAAATCCGATACCGCGCGACGGCGCGCCGCGGCAGGCGGCGGTACGCACGGGAATTTCCGCTAAGACACTGATTGGATTGAGGATTCAGGGGGCGTCGGCATCGGCGCTGGGCCCCACGCATAACGCTGGATCATGGACGCTATGCAAACTTTTATATCGGGTTTCCCCGCGCTTTGCGGCGCGGGCGCCCCAGACGGCAAGCGCCTCAGAACGCTTTGAACGTCTTCAAGTGGATGCTGGTTTCGGTGGCCGAGATGCCCTTGAGCGTGCGCAGCCGGTCCAGCACTTCGGACAGCTGTTCGATGGTGGGCACGCGCAATTCGGCCAGCAGGTCCCAGCGGCCGTTGGTGTCGTGCAGGCCGGCCACGCTGGGTTCGCCCATCAGCAGGTTCACGATCTTGCGGGTTTCATGGCCTTCGACGGCGATGCTCATCCAGGCCACGATGTCTTCGGTTTCGACTTCGGGGCGCAGCCGCACGGTGTAGCCGACGATGATGCCCCGCTCTTCCAGCTTGCGGATGCGGTTGTCGATGGTGCCGCGCGAGACATCCAGCTTCTTCGCCAGCGTGGCGACAGACAAGCGGGCATTGGCGCGCAACAGGCCCAGCAAGCTCTGATCTAGCGTATCCATTGTGAAAAATGCTAATTGTGACTGTCGTAATGCCAGAATCTTAGCGTTTCGTGTTGAATGTTGTCACTATGAATTGGTTTGGCCGTCCGCCAGAATTTCTGTTCCATAACTCGGGGAGAAAATTTTGACGACACTGCTGACGACTTCGGACGTAGCCAATATCGTGGCCTTGGAAGGCCCGCGCAAGGTCTTTACCGACCTGCTGGACTATGTGCTGGCCGACTTTCTGCGATGGCAGGAATTCGACAAGTGCGCACGCGTAGCCAGCCATTCCGCCACCGGCGTCATCGAACTGATGCCCACCGCCGACAACGAGCTCTACAGCTTCAAGTTCGTGAACGGCCACCCCGACAACCCGCAGGCCGGCCTGTCTACCGTGATGGCTTTCGGCGCCCTGGCGCAAGTCAGCACGGGCGAACCGCTGCTGATCAGCGAACTGACCCTGACCACCGCCCTGCGCACCGCCGTGACCTCTGCCCTGGCCGCGCGCGCCCTGGCCCGGCCGGATTCGCGCACCATGGCGCTGATCGGCAACGGCGCCCAAGCCGAATTCCAGGCGCTGGCCTTCCACTACGTGCTGGGCATCGACACGCTGCACGTCTATGACGTGGACCCCGACGCCACCCGCAAGCTGGAAAGCAATTTGGCCACCGTGGCCCCGTCCTTGCGGATCGTGCGTTTCGAAAGCACGGCCCAGGCCGTCAAGGGCGTGGACATCGTCACCACGGTCACGGCCGACAAGGCCTACGCCACCATCCTGACCGCCGACATGGTCGAGCCGGGTATGCACATCAATGCGCTGGGCGGCGACTGTCCGGGCAAGACGGAATTGCATGCTGACGTGTTGCGCATGGGCCCGGTCTTCGTGGAATACGAGCCGCAGACGCGGATCGAAGGCGACCTGCAGCAGATGCCGGCCGATTTCGCCGTAACGGAACTGTGGCGCGTCCTGACGGGCCAGAACGGCGGCCGCCAAAGCGCCGCGGAAGTGACCATCTTCGACTCGGTCGGTTTCGCGCTGGAAGATTTCTCGGCCCTGCGTTGGTTGCGCGACAGCGCGGCCCGGCACGGCGTCGGCACCCGCATCGAAGTGGCGCCGCAATTGCAGGACCCCAAGAACCTGTTCAACGTGGTGCGCACGGCCCGTAGCGGCCAGTCCGCCCTGGTGCAGGGATAGGCTCGCGCGGTTTTCGCCAAAAAAAGACGCCCATTCTGAAGGATGGGCGTTTTTTCTTTTGGGCGGAAGGCAGGGTTGCGGTTACATTGCCTTACGCGCCGACCCCTCCTCGGCAGGCGCAGCCAGCCTCTTGCCCCCGATGTCACGTTTCCGAATTGCGGCTGTAGTCCTGTCGATGTCGACGCTGGGTCTCCTGGCGGGACTGGCGGCGGGTCGGCTGATCGAAGTCAACCAGGTCGACGACAGGCTTTCCCGGCACAACAGCCGCTTGCTGGCGCAAGCCGTGCGCGTGTCGCAGGAAAGCCAGCGTTTGATCCAGGCCGCCACGCACAGCACCGACCTGTGCTCGGAATCCGACGTCGCCACGTTGCGGGTGCTGTTGTTCAACGCCACGTTCCTGCGGGACATCGGCCGCCTGCGCGACGGCATGCTGGTGTGTTCCGCGGCCTGGGGCGTGCTGGCGTTTCCGCACCCCCTGCCGCCGGCCTCCTTCACGACGCGCCATGGCACCACCTTGTGGGTGGGGGCGGCCAACATCATCGATCGCCGGATTATCGGCGACATGGCGGCGCGCAACGACGTGGTGGTGTTCACCGCGCCGGGGGCCTTCGACGGGTTTCCCGAACCTGGTTCAGGCATCGATTCCCAACTGGTAACCCGCGATGGCGCGCACGTCTTCCGCCGTTTCGGCCGCACGGACGGCCTGGTGTTTTACGAGGGCGCCAGCCCTTCCGAGAACAATCTGCGGGCCGAACGCCTGGTGGCGGAATGCGCCCCGGCCACGGCGCCCGACATCTGCGCAGTGTCGCGCGTCAGCTCGCATGACTGGTTCACGCTGCCGGCGCTGATCCTGGCAGGCACGGGCGCGCTCGTGGGAGGCCTGCTGGCGGGCCTGTGCGTGCTGTGGCACCAGCAATCCAAGAGCGAGCGGGCCGCGTTGCGCAAAGCCATCCGCCGCGGCGGCGTGCAGGTCCGCTACCAGCCGCTGCGGGAGCTGTCCACGCGCCGCCTGGTCGGTGTCGAGGCCCTGGCGCGCTGGCGCGGGCGCGACGGGTCGGCGGTGCCGCCGGCGCTGTTCGTGCCGCTGGCCGAAGAGATGGGGCTGGGCCGCGAATTGTCCCGCGTGGTGACGCAGATCGCCCTGCACGATCTGGCGGGCCGGCTACGCGACGCCACCGGCTTCTACGTCAGCATCAACGTGTCGGCGGAAGATCTTCAGGACGATGCCTACCCCGACTTCCTGCTGCGCACGGTGAACGAGCAGGGCATTGCGCCGCCGCGCGTGGCGCTGGAGATCACCGAAGGCTCGCCGCTGTCGGACGGCCACGTGCGCGGCATCATCCGCACGTTGCGCACCCAGGGGTTCCGGATCCTGATCGACGATTTCGGCACGGGTAATTCCAACCTGAACTACCTGGCTGAAATGCAGGCCGACACCATCAAGCTGGACCGCCGCTTCACGCAGGCCATCGGCGCGGAACCGGCGGGCACGCTCATCATCGACCACGTCATCGATATCTCGCGCGCGCTGGGCGTGGGGCTGATCGTCGAAGGCATCGAAACCGAAGACCAGGCGCAATACCTGACGTCGCGCCAACCCGCGGCCGTGGGCCAGGGATGGCTGCTGGGGCGGGCGGTGCGGGCGGAAGACATCCCCCTGGCGTGACAGCGGGGTGCTAATCCGGCCCCGTATACTGGCGCAATGAAGCCACTGACCCGTACCTTGCTGGCTGTTTCGTTGCTGTCTGCCACGGCCGCCTTATGGCCCGCCACGGGCGTCGCGGCCACGCCCGCCGCCGCAGCCGAAGCCCCTGCCGAAACCTCCCCCGAAACCCCCTCGCCGTTTCTGCACCACATGCAGGAAGCGCACCGCCTGATGGCGGAAAAGGACTGGCCCGCCGCCGATGTCGCGGCAGGCCACGCACTGGAGGCCGCCCGGGCGAACGCGAACAGCTACGAAGAATTCGACGCGGTCGCCACCGTGGTCAGCCTGCTGCACCGGCAGCAGCGCTATGCCGAGGCGCGCCGCGCCGCCGAAGCGCAGATTGCCCTCTTCGACAAACGCGACGCCAGCCAGGATGCGATCTCGCAGTTGCTGGTCATGGCCATCCGCGAGGGCGCGGCAGCGGGCGAAGCCACCGATGTGGCGCGCTTGCAGGAAAGGGTCTATGCGCAAGGCAACGCCTACCCCGGGCAGTGGACGCGCGAGGCCGACGCGCACCGGCTGGACTATGCGCTGGCCGGCATGAGACTGCCCCTGACCGTAGGCCGCTGGGCGCTGGTCAGTTTCAAGCCGGCGGACCAGCGCGGCGAGCGCGCGCAACTGGACTACGTGCAGACGCTGGATGACGGGCGCGCGGTAACCGCCCGCGTGTGGATCGCCTATCGCGAAGACCTGCGCGCCAAGGACGCGCCAGCGCGGCGCGAGGCCCTGGCCAAACGGATGGAGACGCCGGACGGCGACCAGACGCCCGCGCCGGACGTGGAACCCGCGTTGCCGAATCTGCCATTCAAGGACGCGATCGCCGCCAAGCGCGCGCAGCAGGCAGAGTATCCGCGCGGCGTCGGCGTCGAAGCGCAGTGGATCGCGGTGCGTGGCGACTGGCAAGTGGAGGTGCGGGCGTCGTTCGCGAAGGACAAGCAGGCTGAGGCCGTCGCGCAGTTGCGCGCGTTGTTCGACGCCATGGCGTGGGATCGCGATGTGCGCCTGTTCCGCGACAAGCCCATGGCCGAACAAAGCCGCGAGATCGAGTCCTATTGGTCGATGGCGCGCGACTGGCCCCAAGCGGCCAAGCTTGCACAGGCCGCGCTGCCGGATGCGGCGTTCCCGCTGGAGATCGCCCGGTTGAACACCGTGACTGGCCGCGCGGCCTACGGGCGCGATGACCTGGCGACCGCGCGCCGCGATCTGGATGTGGCGTTGGCCGCCTGGGCGCACGCCGGCAAGGCGTATCACGACGAAACGCTGTACCAGACCGCGCTGGATGTCGCGGCCGACATCGCCTACCGCCAGGGCCGCACGCAGGACGCGGTGGCGTTGAGCCGGCAGTTCGTGGATTGGGTGGGCAGCCTCGGGCCGGCCTGGTCGATGCCGGCGGACGGCGCGGCGCTGCGTAATGCCGAATCCGGCATGTCGTTGCCGCTGCGCTTGGGCGATTTCCGCCTGGAGCCCATCGACCCGAATCGCTTCTACTACCGCAATCTGAAGACCGGCGAACAGCTGGGTCTGGCGGTGGACCAGAACGCCGCGCTGCCGGACGAAACGCTCGAGGCATCCATGCGGTCATTCATCGCAGACAAGCTGGGGCTGCGCGTTCTGGACCTGGAGACGGCGGCGTTTTCTCCCGTTGCGCAGGCGGGCATGAACGGCGAACCGCAAGGGCGCAAGTGGACATTCCGGGTCGAGGCCAAGCCGGACGACGGCCGCACGATCGACCTGGGTGGCCCGGCCGCCGCGCCGCCCGCCCAGATGGTGTTCTGGGTGGTGGACCGCGGCAACAGCCGGACCATCCTGCGCGCCCCGTTGCCGGCCAATGGGGCGGCTTCGGGCGCAGCGCAATTCGCGCAGACGCTGGCCTGGTAGCGGCTGCGTCCTCACGCCCGAGGCGGCGCCTCCGCCGGCGGCGAGCCGTCATGGAACATGCCCTTGAGCTGCGTGCGCAGCTCCGGCGAGTCCGTGTGCTTGTGCACCGTGGTGGCGTGCTGCACGGCGGCTTCCAGCAGTTCGTCGTCAGTGTCCGCCGCCAACGCCACCGAGCAATTCATCTCGCTCGGGTATTCGCGGCAATCGATGTATTTACGGGTCATGGCGTTCTCCCTGCGCCGCGCGCTTCGGGGGCGGCTGGCGTGATGGAACCTTCGACGCGCGGGGCGGAAGGCATCGGGTCCGGTGGCGCGTCGCAGCGCACCCGATGATGCAGAAAGTATAGGTCTGCGCGGGCAGGAACGGGGCCTGGAATGCGGGGTCGGCCCCTGTTTGAAAGCGTCTGTGGAAGGCGGCTATTGATGGTGGCTATTCGGCGCCGTCTGCAGGCGTCTCGTGCGACACCGGCCGCCCCAGCAGATAGCCTTGGAAGTGCGAGCACCCTTCTTCGGTCAGGCGGTCCAGCTGCGCCGCGGTCTCCACCCCTTCGGCGGTGGTGGGAATGTCCAGGCTGCGCCCGATGCCGTTGATGGCGCGGATGATGGCAAGCGCTTCCTTGCTGGATTCGACGTCTTGCGTGAATGACTTGTCGATCTTGATCTTGTCGAATTCGAACGAGCGCAGATAGCCCAGCGAGGAATAGCCGGTGCCGAAATCGTCCAGCGCCACTTTCACGCCCAGCGCTTTCAACTGGTTCAGCGTATTCAGGTTGGCGGCCGAGTTTGCCAGCAGCACCGATTCCGTGATCTCCAGCTCCAGCCGGCGCGCCGGCAGCCCCGACTTGGACAAGGCGGATTCCACCAGCGACACCAGCGCGCTGTTGGTGAACTGGCTGGCCGACAGGTTGACGGCTACGGTCTCGTGGTCGTCCCAGCGCTTGGCCTCCGCGCATGCTTCGTGCAAGGTGAAGGCGCCCAGTTCATGGATCAGCCCGGTCTCTTCGGCAATGGGGATGAAGTCGTTGGGCATGATCAGGCCCTTGACCGGATGCTGCCAGCGCATCAGGGCCTCGCGGCCCACCACGCGCACGTGGCTGACATCCATGATGGGCTGGTAGTGCAGTTGCAGCTGCTGCCCCATGATGGCCTGGCGCAGGTCCATCTCGACTTCATGGCGCTTGAGCGCCGCAGTCTCCATTTCCGGCTTGAAGAAGGCCAGGCAATTGCGGCCGTTGCGCTTGGCCTCGTACAGGGCCATGTCGGCGTAGCGCAGCAGATGGTCGGCCGAGCAGTCAGGCGTATCCGCCAGCGCGATGCCGATGCTGACGCTGATGGGCACGGTATGGCCGTCGATCTCGAAGGGTTGGCGCACGGTTTCGAGCAGGCGTTCCGCCATCCTGCGTACGTCTTCCTGTTGGCCGATATTGGGCAGCACGATGGCGAATTCATCGCCGCCCAGCCGGGCCAGCGTGTCCTGCTCGCGCAGGCTTTTGGGCAGGCGCTTGGCCAGCAGGCGCAGCAGTTCGTCGCCGTACGGGTGGCCCAGCGTGTCGTTCACGCTCTTGAAGTTATCCAGGTCCAGGCACAGCACCGCCGCCGTTCGGTCGGCGCTGCGGCTGTTCAGCGCCTTGAGCAACTGTTCGCGGAACAGCCGCCGGTTGGGCATGCCGGTCAGGGTGTCGTGATGCGCCATGTAGCGCACCTGCGCATGGGCAGCGTTTTCGTCCGTGACGTCATCCGAGATCAGCAGCACGTAGCGCGACCGCGGATCGTTGCTGTGGAAAACCAGGGTCTTGGTGCGCAAGGTGCGCGTGCCGCGCGCCGTGGCCAGTTCCTCTTCCGCTTCGCGCAGGGCGCCGTCCGAGCGCAGCGCCTCGTTGGTCAGGCGGTCGAAGAATTCGCAGACGGCCGCCGGCAGGCATTGCTGCGCGGTCTTGCCGATCATGGCGGCGCGGTCGGCGCCGAAGGTCGCTTCGGCCTGCCGGTTGGCCAGCAGGATGGTGCGCGACACGGCGTCCTGCACCAGCACGCAAGACGGGATGTGCGACACCACGGCGTCCAGGAAGCTCGATAGCGAGGTCAGTTCGGTGTTGTAGTGTTCGGCCAGTTCCTTGGCGCGCAGCACCTGCTGTTCGCGTTCGCGCCGCTCGGTGTTGTCGCGCGTGACTTTCGCGAAGCCGATCAGGGCGCCCTGGTCGTCATGGATCGCGTCGATCACCACGTGCGCCCAGAACAGCGTGCCGTCCTTGCGCACGCGCCATCCCTCGGCTTCGAAGCGACCCTGTTCGCGGGCGCGGGCCAGCCCCTGTTGCGGCAGCCCTGCTTCCTGGTCGCCGGGCGTGTAGAAGCACGAGAAGTGCCGGCCTACGATTTCTTCCTGCGAGTAGCCCTTGGCGCGCTGCGCGCCGGCATTCCAGTTGGCGACCGTGCCATCCGGATGAAGCATATAAATGGCATAGTCGACGACACCCTGCACAAGGTGCCGGTACATGACGTCGGAGTTGTCGATGATCATTGGATGTGGCGGGCAGGCGTGTCCGTCGCATGCTTGTAAGCGCGCGAGGGCGGTCCCGCGAAAAGACTGGGGATATACGGCTTTACGTCGGATGGACCGCAATATTTAACGCGTTAGCGCAAAAAACGCGAATCTTGCGAATGTTGTCGCAGAAACTCATTTCGTTGCACTGCGGAGCCCGCCGCCGCCCCGATTTGCACCGCCTTCAGGCTAGGCGTAGGACGCGATGATCGCCTTGGATTCCACCAGTTCGCTGACGATCCAGTCTTCCACCAGCTTGACCTGCCGGCGGTGGCGCAGAGCAGGACGGCGCACCAGGTAATACGACACGCCGGTAGGCACTGCCCGGCGCAGCGGGACGACGACCCGGCCATCCTGGATGGCCTGATCGGCCAGCACGACGTCCGCGATGGCCACGCCCAGGCCGGCCTCGGCGGCGCTCAAGGCCATGTCCAGCGCGTCGAAATCCAGGCCGCCCCGGGTGAAGAGTTCGATGCCGGTCTTCTCTGACCACGTGATCCAGTCCTGATGGTCCGGCAAGGGGTGCAGCAGCGTGGACTCGCGCAGGCCGCGTTCGGGGTCGGCTGCATCGATATGGCCCGGTGCGCACACCGGGACGATCCACTCGGCGTAGAGCTCGGTGGCGTCTTCGTGCGAAAAATTGCCCAGCGCGTAGCGGATGCCCAGGTCGGAGTCGGTCTCGTCGGCCGTCATGTCGTTGAGCCGCGTGCGGACCACGACCTTGATCATGGGATATTGCTCATGGAAGCGCCGCAGCCGGGGGAAAAGCCAACGCAGCGCGAAGGTGGGAATCACCCGCAGCGTGACGATGTCCTGGTCGGTGTGCGTGGGGTCGAGAGCATTGGCGATATGGTCGAACGCTTCCTTGACGGTCGTGGCCAGCTTGCGCCCGGCCTCGGTGATCTCCAGGCCGCTGTGGGTGCGCAGGAACAGCGTCTGCCCCAGTTGCTCCTCCAGGATGCGGACCTGGCGGCTGACCGCGCTTTCGCTGACGTTCAGGATCTGCGCGGCCTTCTTGACGCTGGTGTGGGCCGCTACGACTTCAAAGCAGCGTAGCGCGTTCAGCGAGGGCAGGCGTCGTTGCATCCCGTTCTCCAGGGCGTTGGGGTTAGGCTCGGCTCGGATCAAGGGGCACCGGCGGGCGCGCCGGCGGGATCATTCACTGGCTGCGCGGCTCGAGTATATTGCGCAGCCCTTCGCCGATGAAATTCACGCTGGTCACGGTCAGCGCAATGGCGACGCCGGGCACGATGGCCAGCCACGGCGCAGACGTCAGGTAGATCTGCGCGTTGTTCAGCATATTGCCCAGGCTGGCCACCGGCGGCTGGATGCCGTAGCCCAGGTAGCTGACATAGGATTCAAGCAGGATGGCGCGGGCCACGTTCAGCGTGGCGACGATGATGATGGGCCCCATGGCGTTGGGCAGCAGTTCGACGACCATGATGCGCAGCCCGGAGGCGCCGGCCGTCCGCGCCGCTGCGACATATTCGGTGTTGCGCAGCGACCGGTACTGGCCTTCGACCAGGCGCGCGACTTCCATCCAGCAGGTGGCCGAGATCAGGATGGTGGTCGACACGATGCCCGGCTTGACCAGCATGGCCAGGGCCAGGATCAGGAAGATGGTCGGGAACGCCAGCATGGCGTCGACGAAGCGCATCAGCAGGGCGCCCACGAAGCCGCGCCGGTAGCCGGCGATCATGCCCACGATGGTGCCGATCACTACCGATATCAGCATCGCTGCGAAACCGATCGTCAGCGATATCCGCCCGCCGGCCATCAGACGGGCCAGCACGTCGCGGCCCAGTTCGTCCGTGCCCAGCAGGTGGCCGCCGGTCAGCGGGGGCGCAAAACGGTTCAGTACGTCGATATAGCTGGCGTCCAGGCGCAAGACCAGCGGCCCCGCAAAGCACAGAAGCACCATCAGCGCGATGGTCACGACACCGGCGGTCGCCAGCTTGTTGCGGGTCAGGCGGCGCCAGCCGGCACGCAGCGGGCCGGGCGGACAGTACGGACCGGCGGCCGTGGACGGATCGGAGATTCCAGGGGCTTTCATCATGCTCAGTCCATCCGAATACGAGGATCGGCGATGGCGTACAGCACATCGGCCAACAGCGAGCCCAGCATCACCATGATGGCGGACAGCATCAGAATGCCCATGACTACGGGGTAGTCGCGGTACTCCAGCGAATCGAAGAACAAGCGGCCCATGCCGGGCCAGCTGAAGACCGTCTCGGTGATCAGCGCGCCGCCCAGCAAGGTCGGGAACTGCAGGCCCACGAGGGTGATCATGGGCAGCAGCGCATTGCGCAGCGCATGCGACAGGATGATGGCGCGTCCGCCCGCGCCCTTGGCGCGCGCGGTGCGGATGTAGTCCTGCTCCAGGGTCTCGATCATGGACGACCGCATGAAGCGCGCCCACACCGCGGTCTCGACCAGCGCCAGCACCATGACCGGCGCGATCATGTGATGCGCCAGGTCCAGGAACGAGCCGTCGCCGAATGTCTGCTGGTTGCCCGCGGGCAGCCAGCCCAGCTTGATGGAGAACAGGTAGATCGCCATCAGCCCGAACCAGAAGGTCGGGATGGACAGCGCGATCATCGCGCCCACCGATGACAGCGCGTCCATCAGCGAATGCCGGCGGACCGCGCCCCAGATGCCGATCATGCCGCCCAGCAGCGCGGCGATGACGGTGGACACGGCCATCAGCGACAAGGTCGCCCCGATATGCGAACCGATGGTGGCCAGCACGCCGATGCCGTCACGGTAGGATGCGCCCCAGTCGCCGCGCACCATGCGCAGCAGCCAGTCTCCGTATTGGATAAGGAACGGGCGGTCCAGGCCCATGCTGCGGGTCAGGCGGTCGATATCCTCTTGCGCCATGTTCGACGATTGCGCCAGCTGGGACAGCGGGCCGCCCGGCGACAGGTAGAGGATGCCGAATCCGATCAGGGAAACCAGCAACAGCAGCACCAGGGACTGGCCGCCGCGCTTGAGCAGATACTGGGTCATCAGGAGGCTCCGGCCCGTCAGCTTGCCCAATACCAACTGCGCATGTTCCAGCAGTTGGACGAGCTGTTGATGTTGTTTTCGTAGCCGACGAGCTTTTCCTTCACGGCTTCGATGATGACGGTCTGGGACACGGGCAATAGCACCAGGTCGGTTCGGACGATTTCCTGGATCCGATGATAGATGCGCTTGCGCTCATCCAGGTTGAATTCCCGGGTGCCCTGCACCAGAAGCTGATCCATTTCGGGGTTCTGGTACTGGTAGGTATTCAGGCCGCTGCCGCCCTTGGCGGGAATCGACGCGCTGGAAAAGCGCGCGGTCACGTCGGGGTCGCTGCCCTGGAGGAAGTTGGAGGCCACCATCACCGACTGGTATTGCGACTTCTGCCAGAAATTGCCCCAGATGACGGCCGCCGGCATGTTCTCGATGGTCATCTCCACCCCAATCTGCCGCCAGTCCTGCATCAACAGCTGCTGGGACTGCTCGCGCGCTTGCGCGCCCGCCGTCGTGGAATTGGAGAACGCCAGGCGCTGGCCGTTCTTCACGCGTATGCCGTCGCTGCCCGGCACCCAACCCGCCGCGTCCAGCAGGGCGCGCGCGGCCTGCGGGTCATACCGGTGCGCCGGCAGCGCATCGTTGTACGCCCAATGGCCTTTGGGGACATAAGACTCGGTCGGTAGCGGACGGCCCTGATAGATGGCCTTGATGCGGGCTTCCTTGTTCATGCCCAGATACAACGCTTCGCGCACGGACTTGTCTGCGAAGGGGGCGAAACCCAGGTTCAGCGCCACGTGTTCGATGAAGGGGGTGGGCACCGGCATGATGCGCGCACCGCGCAGCTTGGCGGCTTCCTGCTCGAAACTGGGCTGGATGCCCGACAGCCCCAGGTAATCGATCTGACCGCTGCGGAACTGCGTGTACAGCATGGTCTGGTCGGGGATGTACTTGAAGATGACGCGCAGCAGATAGGGGCCCTGGCCGTGGTAGGCCGGGTTGCGTTCCAGCTGGATGTGGTCGCCGGCGCGGCGGGCGCCCCAGCGGAAGGGGCCGGTCCCGACCGGGGCCTGGTTGTAGGGCGCGGTGTTGGGGTCGGCGGCCGTGGCAAGCAGGTGCTCGGGGACCATGAAGGTCTGGGACAGCACCGACATGTAGGGCGTGAAGCTGCTTTCCATGCGCCAGTGGATCTCGTCGTCCGCCACCACGGTGATATCGCGCACCAGCGCATGGCCCACGCGGTTACGGGCCCGGAACGCCGGGTTGTTGATCAGTTCCAGCGTGTACTTGACGTCGCGCGCCGTGAACGGCTTGCCGTCGTGCCACGTGGCGTTCGTCTTCAGCTTCACCTTCCAGGTCAGGCCGTCCGCCGACAGCCCGCCATTGGCGACCGACGGCACCTCGCGCGCCAGGTCCGCTACGGTATTGCCCTGCGCGTCGATGAACCACAGGGTGCTGAACAGTTGCCACCAGACGCCCTGGTCGACTTCGCTGCCCGGCATCAGCGGGTTGAATACCGTGGGTTCCTGCGAAATGCCGGCGATCACCTGGCCGCGCGGGGCGGCAGGCGGCGTCGGCGCCGGTTGCGCCCACGCTGGCGCGACCAGCAGCGTGCCGGCGGTGGCCGACAGTTTCAGGAAATCCCGTTTGGAGAGCTTATGGTGGATCATGGCGTCCGTTTCCCCGTTATGGTTTGCTTGCTTGTTCGTTGCGGCAATCAGGCGGATCTGAGCGTGGCGCGGTCCGGCGACAAGGCCTCGGGCGTCAAGCCCTGCGCGCGCAACGCATCGGGCAGCGCCTTGCGCTGGGCCAATGCCGCCACGGCCTGCCCCATCGCGGGCGAGGTCAGCACGCCGCAACCGCCCAGTGCCGCGTACCAGATGAAATCGGGGCTGTCGCTGCGCGCGCCGCAGACCGGATTGCGGTCACGCACGTAGCTGCGCACGCCGGCCCAGACACTAATGGGCCGCGGAACACGCAACGTCGTTTCCTGTTCGATGTTGTAGATGCCCTGGGCCACGTCCAGCTCGTCCGGATAGACCTCGCCGGGCGCAACCGGCTGCGCATCGGCGGGCGAACCCATGAAGCAACCATGTTCCGGTTTCACGTACCACTGGTAATCCGCATTGCACACATGCGGCCAGCGGGCGCCTTCGGCGCCTGGCAGCAGCGGGAAGGTGAAGGCGGTGCGCTTGTACGGCGTGATGCCGATGGGCGCCACGCCCGCCATGTGGGCGACGGCGTCGGCCCAGCCGCCCGAGGCGTTGACCATCACGCTGGCGGTGTAGTCCTCGTCCTGGGTGCGGATGCGCCATTTGCCTTCCTGCCGTTCGATGGCCAGCACTGGCGTATTCGTCGCCAGCACCGCGCCGTTTCGCTTGGCGCCCTTGAGGTAGGCCTGAAGCAAGGTGTTGACGTCGATGTCCTGGGCGTCGGTCTCGTGGACGCCCAGGTCGAATTTGTCGGCCAGCAGCGCGGGGAACAGGGCCATGGCCTGTTCGCGATCCACCCATTCGGCGGCGCCGCCCGCTTGCCCGATGCGTTCGTGCAGCTTGTCCAGCACGGCCTTCTGGCTATGGCGGCCGAGCGTCAGGCTGCCGCGCTGCTCGATCAGGGGCAGTTCGGCGAAACCCGCCGGCGGCGCCTGGAAGAACGCCCGGCTGGCCGCAGCCATGGCGCGCATCTGGTCGGCGGAAATGCCGACGGTGAACTGGCCCGCCGTGCGGCCCGAGCTATGGAATCCGAAATGCGGTTCTTGTTCGATCAGCGCCACTTTTCCGGCCTGGGAAAGAAAGTAGGCGGCCGCCGCGCCTGAAATTCCGCCGCCGACGATTGCAATATCCACGTGCATCCTGTGTTCCCCTGTCATCTGGAAGGCCGCCGGTTCTGTGACGCGGCGCCGGGCTGTTCCCGGAATGACCCGATTGAATCCCAACGCGTTCGGCAGTGTCGAGTCGAATAAATGGAATCGAAACCGCAATAATCTGCACCGGGTCGGAGTTCGCCTTGGCGCCGGCAAAAGCGCTACGGGAAAACCATGATCGGCCGCGAGGCATTCCTTGTGACGCACCCGACCTCTCGCCATCGGTCGTTCTATTAATTGCATCCAGCCCTCGATTTTTTGACATCGACGGGGCCGCGCCTTTTGCGCGATCCTGCTTGCCAATGAAGCACTCCTGGATGAAAACCGACATGAACGACAACACGCGCCAACGCGGCGGCCGGCAAGCCATCTACTCGGGTAGCGAGTATGAACGCACTTACAGCTATGCGCGCGCCGTCGCGCTGAATGGCCACGTCCGCCTGTCCGGGACGACGGGCTACGACTATGTCGCCGACGTGCTGGCCGACGGCGCCCGCGCGCAGACCGAGCAGATCTTCCGCAACGCCCAGTCGGCGTTCCAGCAGGCGGGCGCGTCGCTGCGCGATGTGGTTCGGGTGCGCATCTATATCGCCCGGCCCGAAGACTACGACGCCGTCATGGATGTGTACGCGGAAGCGTTCCGCGGGGTGGATCCCGCGTGCACGACCGTGCAGGCGGGCTTGTTCGATCCCGCCATTCGGGTCGAGATCGATATGGACGCCATCGTCGATGCCGCCGCTTAACCTGTTGCGCCATGCGCCGGCGGACGCGGTGTCGCGCCTGCTGGACAGGACCGAGCCGCTGCCCGCGAGCGCCGACGTCGTCATCATCGGCGGCGGCATCATGGGCTGCAGCGCCGCCTGGTATCTGTCCCGCGCCAACTTGAAAGTGGTGCTGCTGGAAAAAAACCGGATCGCCTCGCAGCAGTCGGGACGCAATTGGGGGTTCGTGCGCTCGCTGTACCGCGATCCCGCTGAGCTTGCCTTGGCTGCCCAGGCCCTGTCGCTGTGGCCCGGACTGCGGGCAGAGCTGGGCCACGAGACAGGCTGGCGGCGCAGCGGTTGCCTGTTCCTGTGTGCGGACGAGGCCGAGCGCCGGTCCTACCAGGCATGGCTGGCCGAGGCAGGCGGCCGCGTCCGCGACACGCGGATGCTGAGCGCCGACGAGGTGGCGGCCAGGTTTCCGCTGGTGTCGCCGCGCACGGAAGGCGGCATCATCGCTGAATCGGACGGGCAGGCCGAACCCACGCTGGCGACCTTGGCGTTCGCCCGTGCGGCCGTCGGCGCCGGCGCGGTGCTGCTGGAGGATTGCGGCGTCAGCGCGCTGGACGTCGCGGGCGGCAGCATTCGCGGCGTGCAGACCGAGCACGGCCCGGTACGCGCGCCCATCGTCATCTGCGCGGCCGGCGCGCAAACCTTCCGCCTGTTGCAGGGCCTGGATGTGCAATTGCCGCAAAAGGTCGTGCGCAGCACGGTATCGCTGACCGCGCCCCTGCCTCCCATGGGCCTGCCTTGTTTTGTCGGCTACGGACTGGGCCTGCGCCAGCGTCCCGATGGTTCCTGCATCATCGCCACCGATGCCGGTACGGACATCGATCTGACGCTGGATTCCCTGCGCGCGTCGCGGTATTTCGTGCGCGAAGTGGTCCGCAACCGCAAGGGTTTTTCGTTCCGCCTGGGCAAACCCTTCATCAATGACCTGCATACCCGGCTGTCGGTGCCGAAGTCGGATTGGGCGATCAAGCCCCGCGATCCGGACATTGCGCCTAACACGCATCGCGTGCGCGACAACCGCAAGCGATTCGCGGACCTGTTCGCGGGCATGCCGCCCGTCGAGATCGTGAAGTCCTGGGCAGGAAACATCGATGTGATGCCGGACGCCTTGCCGGTGATCGATGCGGCCTGGCCCGCTCGCGGCCTGATCATCGCCACGGGCTTCTCCGGGCACGGCTTTGGGCTGGGCCCCGCCGTGGGAAGCACGCTTGCCGCCCTGGCCCGCGGCGCCGAACCCAAGACCGACCTGGCGCCGTTCTCGGCCGACCGTTACCTGCGGGGGGCGTACTCGCGCCCCTACGCGGCCATCTGATACCCGGAGCAATGATGTCCGATACCGCCCTGCCCAACCCCAGCCATGCAGAACTGCTGCGCGTCGCCGCCGGCTTGCGACTACCCGACCGCGCTTTCATCGACGGCGACTGGTCGGCGTCCGACAACGGGGCCCTGATCGAGACCAGCAACCCCGCCACCGGCGCCGTGCTGAGCACGTTGGCGCATTGCGGCCAGAAGGACGTGGACCGCGCGGTCGCGGCCGCCCGATGGTCGTTCCGCAGCGGCGCCTGGTCGCGCTGCGCGCCCGAAAAGCGCAAGGAAGCGCTGCTGAAGCTGGCGGCGCTGATCCGGCGCGACGGGGTCAGGCTGGCGGTCATGGAGAGCCTGGAAAGCGGCAAGCCCATCCGCGATTGCCTGCGCGAGATCACGCAGGAAGTCCCGGCCATCTTCCAGTGGTACGGCGAACTGGTCGACAAGAGCTACGGCCACGTAGCGCCGACCGGCCAGGAAGACTGCGCGATGGTCGTGCGCGAACCCATCGGCGTCGTGGCGGCCGTGCTGCCCTGGAACTTCCCCCTGCTGATGGCCACGTGGAAGCTGGCGCCGGCGCTGGCCAGCGGTTGCTCCGTCATCGTCAAACCGGCCGAAGAGACCTCGCTGACCGCGTTGTCGCTGGCCGCGCTGGCGATCGAAGCCGGGATACCGGCGGGCGTGCTGAACGTGCTGACCGGGCCGGGCGAGACGACGGGGCGGCTGATCGGCCAGCATCCCGACATCGATTCCGTGTCGTTCACCGGGTCCACGGACGTGGGCCGGCTGTTCCTGCAATACGCGGGGTCCAGCAACCTGAAGACCGTCGGCCTGGAGATGGGCGGAAAAAGTCCCTTCATCGTGCTCGATGACGCGGACCTGACCGAAGATCTGATCGACAATGCCGTGATGGCCGCGTTCTGGAACGGCGGCCAGAACTGCTCGGCCAACATGCGCCAACTGGTGGCGCGGTCGCGGCAGGACGCCTACGTGGAGAAGATCATTGCCCGCACCAAGCAGATCGTGATCGGCGATCCCCTGAATCCGGCAACCGATATGGGGCCGCTGATTTCCGCGGGCCAGCGCAACCGCGTGCTGTCCTATGTGGCCAAGGGCGTCGAGGAAGGCGCGCGCCGCGTGCTGGACGCCGGCGGCGCACCGGTCGGCCGGGGCCATTACCTTGGCCCCACGGTCTTCGCTGACCTGCGTCCCGAGATGACCATCGCGCGCGAAGAGATCTTCGGACCGGTGCTGGGCGTATTGCCCGTGGACAGCATGGACCAGGCGCTGCAGATCGCCAATGGCACCGACTACGGCCTGCATGCCACCGTCTACACCCGCGATCTGGATCGCGCCATGTACTTCGCGCGCCGCCTGGAGTGCGGCACGGTCGCGGTCAACGGGTTCACGGAAGGCGACATCAAGACCCCTTTCGGCGGCTACCGCCGTTCGGGTTCGCTCGCCCGCGACAAGGGCTTGGAGGCCATGGCGCAATACCAGCAGATCAAGACCATCTGGCTGCGCCTGTCCGCGATGGGGCTGAACGCGTGAACGCGCCCGTGCTTCGCGTCGCCGGCCTGCACACCCGCTTCCGGGTGCCGGACGGCTGGAAGACGGTCGTCAACGGGCTGGACTTCGAGGTCGCGCCGCGCGAGACGCTGGCCGTCGTGGGGGAGTCCGGGTCGGGCAAAAGCGTCACGGCCATGTCCATCATGCGCCTGCTCAACCCGCGCGACACGCAGCTGTCGGGCAGCGTGCTGCTGGACGGCCGTGACCTGTTGGCCCTGCCCGAAAGCGAGATGCGCAAGATCCGCGGCGCGGATATCGCCATGATCTTCCAGGAGCCGATGACCAGCCTGAACCCGGTGCGCACGATCGGATTCCAGGTAGCCGAATCGCTGATGCTGCACCGCGGCCTGGACTGGGCCGCGGCCCAGGCCGAGGCGCTGCGTCTGCTGGAGAAGGTGCGCATCCCGGCGGCAGCGACGCGCTTGAAGGATTATCCGTTTCACCTGTCGGGAGGCATGCGCCAGCGCGTCATGATCGCCATGGCGCTGGCGTGCCGGCCCCGGCTGCTGATCGCCGATGAGCCGACCACGGCGCTGGACGTCACCATCCAGGCGCAGATCCTGGCGTTGATCCGCGAGCTGCAGCAGGAAGACGGCATGTCGGTGCTGTTCATCACGCATGACATGGGCGTGGTGGCGGAAGTCGCCGACCGGATGGTGGTGATGTGCGGCGGAGAGCAGATCGAATGGGGCGAGACTGCCCGCATTTTCGAGGCGCCCGCTGAACCCTATACGCGGGCCCTGCTGGCCGCGGTGCCGCGCCTGGGCGCCATGAAGACCGTGGCGCGGCCGCTGCCGTTCCCGGCCATCGACCGGCAAACCGGCGCCAGGGCACCGGCGGCCGAAGCCGCCGACACCGTCCGTGCGGACGCCCCGCCTGCGCTGGAAGTGCAGGGGCTGACGATGCGCTACCGCATGGGGTCGGGTTTCCTGGCGCGGGATCGCGGGATGGTGCATGCGGTAGAGAACGTGTCGTTCAGCGTGCAGCCCGGCGAAACCCTCGCGCTGGTTGGCGAGTCTGGCTGCGGCAAGTCCACGATCGGCCGCAGCATCATGAACCTGCTGACGCCAACGTCAGGCCATGTGCGGGTCAACGGGCAGGATATCCATGCCGCCAGCGGCCGGGACCGCGGTGCCATGGCGCGCCATGTGCAGATGGTGTTCCAGGACCCGTTCTCCAGCCTGAACCCGCGCAAGACCGTCGCGGCGGCCGTGGCCAGCCCCTTGATCGTGAACAAGGTCTGCAAGGGCGAGGCCCTGCGCGCCCGCGTGGCCGAATTGCTGGCCTGCGTGGGGCTGGACAGCGCCGCGGGCAACCGGTATCCGCAGGAGTTCTCTGGCGGGCAGCGCCAGCGCATCTGCATTGCGCGCAGCCTGGCGCTGGGCCCGTCGCTGCTGGTGGCCGACGAAGCCGTGTCCGCGCTAGACGTATCCATCAAGGCGCAGGTCATCAACCTGATGCTGAAGCTGCAGCAGGACATGGGGCTGGCGTATCTGTTCATCTCGCACGACATGGCCGTGGTGGAACGCGTCAGCCATCGCGTGGCGGTGATGTACATGGGCGAAATCGTCGAGATCGGCTCGCGTGCCGCCGTGCTCTACGACCCCCGGCACCCCTATACCCGGCGCCTGCTGGAGGCCGTCCCGGTGGCTGACCCGGGCGCGCCGCGGGCGCCGCGCAACCTTGCCCAGGACGAGATCCGGCACACGCTGCGCCCGCCCGGCTATACGCCGCCCCAACGGCGCTACCAAGAGGTCGCGCCAGGACATTTTGTGATGCGGGACGACTGACGCCGCACAGCGTACGCGTGTCTCCCACCCTATGAATTCGAAACCGGAACCTGCCATGCCCATGACTCCCGCCTTGAAATCGCACCTGATGCGGTTCTACGACGGCACCCTGCTTCCCGACGAACTGACGCTGGCGCTGTCGAGCGACCCCGGCTGGTTCGCCTCAGACACGGTGGCGCGCGGCCAGCGCGTACGCGACCTGCCGCTGCGACCCGGCGGGCTGCCGGGCTTGCGCATCCAGGACCAGGGACGCGTCTTCGACCTGTACGACTATTTGGCGGCCAATGGCGTGGCCGGCCTGATGGTGATGAAGGACGGGCAGGTCGCGTTCGAAACCTACCAGCGCGGCATCTCGCCTGAAACCCGGTGGAACTCGTGTTCGCTCGCCAAGTCGGTGGCGGCCACGCTGGTGGGCGTGGCGCTGAAGGAAGGCCTGATCGATTCGCTGGACGATCCGGTCACCAAATACGCGGACCTGGGCGGCGTCTATCGCGAGGTTTCGTTGCGCCAGATGTTGCGCATGTGTTCGGGCGTGCAGTGGAATGAAGACTACGGCGATCCGGCTTCCGAGCGCCGCCAGTTGCTGGATATCCAGACCCGCTGGCAGCCGGGTGGCATCCGCGACTTCATGAAGCAGTTGCCGGCGCGGCAGCCGGCAGGCCAGGCCTGGGCGTACAACACGGGTGAATCCTATCTGCTGAGCGCGGTGATGGAAGGAGCAACCGGCCAGCGCCTGGCCGATTACCTGCATTCGCGGCTGTGGTCGCGCATCGGCATGGAATCCGACGCGACCTGGTGGGCGGAATGTCCCGGGGGCATGACGATTTCGGGCAGCGGCATGAACGCCACGATGCGCGACTACGCGCGCTTCGGGCAATTCGTGCTGGAAGGCGGGCAGCTGGACGGTGAACGCCTGCTGCCGGATGACTGGGTGGCGCAGGCTGGGGCTCCGTACCGCATCGGCGACACCGAGATTCCGTACGGCTACATGTGGTGGGTGCCGGAACTGAAGGATCCCGCCCTGGCGGGCGCCTTCCAGGCCGAAGGCATCTACGGCCAGTTCATCCACATCAATCCGGCGCATAAGCTCGTCGCGGTGGTGCTGAGCGCGCGCGGTAAGCCCAGCTACAAGAAACGTGTCGAGATCAACGACGACGCCTTCTTCGCCGCACTGGCCAGGGCGTTCTGACCGCAGGGTCGCCTTACAGCTTCACGCGCTGCTTGAGCGCCTGCGCGATCATCCCGATATCGATGTCCTTGCCGGGGTTCTTCTGGCAGAAGTCGTACAGCACCGCCACGTAGGCGTTGCCCAGCAGCTTGGTGATGGCGCCTGCGGTGGTGGCGGCGATGGTGCCGCCCACCGCGCTGCCTGCGCCGGGGATGAATTTCAGCATGCCCGACACCAGCGAGCGGCCGATCAGCGTGGCCGCCGATGCGCCCAGCGTGGACGTGACGAGCGTCGTGATCGCGGTGGTGTCCAGCTCCATGCCGAAGGTAATGCCGATCTTGGCGATCATTCCCACCTGGATGGGCACCAGCGCGAACGCGTCCGAGAAAGGGATGGGGGCGGCGGCGGCTGATGCGGCCAGGCCCGCTGCAATGTTCACCTCTATCTCAGCCCGCTTTTTTTTTACTTCCAGGGCCTTCTTGTTGCGGGTGGACAAGGCATTGGCGTAGGCGCGCTGCTGGCCTTCGGGGATGAGTTCGGCGGTGACCCCGATCAGCGCATCCAGCCCCATCGGCGGCAGTTCGGCATCCAGCTCTTCGATCCATTCCGGCAGCGCGCGCACCGCGACGACGTCCTTGGCGCGCGGCAGCAGCTTGCGCGCCTCGTCCACGAAGGGACTGTTCTTGCGGGCCTTGGTCAGCACCGCGATGACGGGAATGCCGGCATTGGCCAGCATGTCGCACAGCTCGATCTCGGCGTCTTCCACCCGATGGCTGCTGTCCTGGATGCAGAGCCAGGCCACGTGCAGGTGCTTGTCCTGGTCGTCGGACGCGGCGCGTTCCTGGATCAGGTCGGTCAGTTGCTGGCGCGAACGCGCGTAGTCGCCGACCTCCAGGCCGCGTGTGTCGATGATGGTGAGCGGATGGCCGGGCTTGGTGTAGGCCTGGGTGGACTGGGTGACGGGTTTGCCCGCGCCGGTCTTGGCCAGTTCGCCGCGGAACACCGCATTGATCAGCGTGCTTTTGCCCACGCCCGTCTTGCCGGCGATCAGGATGTTCACGCGGCCGGCGCCACGGGTCGCGGTGCTGATGGCATCGGCGATGGCGTCCTGCAGGGCGGGAGAGTCGGGGCGAAAGGGGTTCATCAGTGGGATGCGCGAGCCTGGGAGGTTACGGGGCAACGATATCAGATGCGTCCGATTTGCGCGTGCTTATCGAATTTCGGGCGCGGCCTGGGAGAAGATTCCTGTGCACATCGATGCCAAGGTTGTCCAAAACACGATAAAGCGGGGGGGCATATGAACCAGGAGACTTCGCCATTGCGGCGCGGTTTGAACGAGCGGCATATTCGTTTCATGGCGCTGGGGTCGGCGATCGGCACCGGGCTGTTCTACGGGTCGGCGGGTGCGATCCAGCGCGCGGGCCCTTCGGTGCTGCTGGCCTATCTGATCGGCGGCGTCGCCATCTTCCTGACGATGCGCGCGTTAGGCGAGATGGCCGTCAGGACGCCGGTTTCGGGGTCGTTCGGGCACTACGCCACGCGCTATCTGGGCCCCTACCTGGGTTTCCTGACCGGCTGGAGCTACGCGTTCTCGATGCTGATGGTGTGCCTGGCCGACGTCACCGTGTTCGGCCTGTACATGAGCTTCTGGTTCCCGGACACCCCGCGCTGGATCTGGGTGCTGTCGATCGTGTGCTTCATCGGCGCGATCAACCTGTGTTCGGTCAAGGTGTTCGGCGAACTGGAGTTCTGGCTGTCGCTGCTGAAGGTCGTGGCCATCGTCGCCATGATTGCGGCGGGGCTGGGCGTGCTGCTGGCGGGCATTCAGACGGGCGGCGCCACGGCGGCGGACACCTCCGGCTTCTCCAACCTGTGGCGGCATGGCGGCTTCTTCCCGAACGGCGTGCAGGGCATGATCGCGTCGTTTTCGGTGGTGATGTTCGCCTTCGGCGGTATCGAAGTCATCGGCATGACAGCCGGCGAGGCCCGCGATCCCCAACGCATGATCCCCCGGGCCATCAACTCGGTTCCGCTGCGCATCTTGTTGTTCTATGTGCTGACCTTGACGGTGCTGATGGCCATTTTCCCGTGGCCCGGCATCACTGGCGACAGCAGCCCCTTCGTGCAGATTTTCAGCGGGCTGGGAATGGCGTCCGCGGCGTCGGTGTTGAACCTGGTTGTGATATCGGCCGTGATATCGGCCATCAACAGCGATATCTTCTCCACGGGGCGCATGCTGTACGGCATGGCCGCCAACGGTCAGGCGCCCATGGTGTTCTCGCGCTTGTCGCGCTTCGGCGTGCCGTGGATGACGGTGGTGATGATGGGCGTGGCGTTGCTGGGCGGGGTGGTACTGAACTATCTGCTGCCCGACAAGCTGTTCATGGCCTTCGCATCGATGGTCACGTTTTCGGTCGTGTGGGTGTGGTTGATGATCCTGCTGTCGCAGGTGGCCATGCGGCGCAGCCTGAGCGGGCCCGAAGCCGCCGCGCTGCATTTCCCGGTGCCGTTCTGGCCTTACGGGCAGGCCTTTGCCATCGTCTTCATGCTCTTCATATTCATCGTGCTGGGTGTGTTTCCCGAAACCCGCCTGGCGCTCTTTGTCGGCCTGGGCTGGTTGGCCCTGCTGAGCGCGGCGTACTGGTTGTGGGGGCGGCCTGGCCGTTCCCGCGGCCAACCGCCGTCATTCCAGCGTTCGTGATTTTCCAGGAGGAACCCATGTTGTCGAACCGTCATGAATTCGAGCTTCCCGCCTCGATGATCGAGGCCTTTCAGGAAGATGGCGCCGTCTGCGTGCGCCAGTTGTTCACGCCTGACGAAGTCGCGCTGTTGACGCGCGGCATCGAATCGAATCTTGCTGCGCCCAGCCCGCGGGCCAAGGTTGCCAGCACGGCAGACGACCCCGGCTGGTTCTTCGAGGATTTCTGCAACTGGACCGAGAACGAAGACTACCGCCGATTCATCTTCGACAGCAGTGTCGGGTCGGTCGCCGCGCAGTTGATGGGCTGCCCAAGCGCACGCCTGTACCACGACCACCTGCTGGTCAAGGAGCCCAACACGCGCCAGCCGACGCCGTGGCATCAGGACCAGCCCTACTACAACGTGGAAGGCCAGCAGAACTGCAGCATGTGGATGCCGGTGGATCCCGTGGCACGCGAGTCCACGCTGGAGTTCGTGGCCGGATCGCATCGGGGGCCGTGGCTGATGCCGCGCACGTTCCTGGACAGCCAGGCAAGGTGGTTTCCCGAAGGTAGCCTGGCGGATCTGCCGGACATCGAATCAGACCGCTCGGCCTGGAACATCCTGGGTTGGGAGCTGCAACCGGGCGACGCGGTGTTCTTTCATATGCTGACCCTGCACGCCGCGGGCGGCGTAGGCGGCAACCGGCGTCGGCGGGCGTTTTCGCTGCGCTTCCTGGGTGAAGACATGCGGCACGCGCCGCGCCCGTGGCGGACGTCGCCGGAGTTTCCGGGCCTGGCCGACGCCTTGCCGGCCGGCGCGCCCTTGGCGCATCCATTGTTTCCGGAGCTTTGGCCCCGCCGCGTTGCCTGATTCACTTTCAATATCCTGTCGCTTTAGCGCAAAAGGTAATGGAACGTACGAGCGCGGCTTGCGCTGCGCTCGTACCCGAGGTGCCTGGTAACCGGTGCTTCTGCACGGTAATGGTGCAGATTCCGGGGCGTCGATCCGCTTTATTCCGGAATGTGGGATGCCGCCTGTTTGCGGGGGGTAAACAGGCAAAAAAGGGGCGGGAACAGCTCCCCCCATTGCTGTTACATCTCAAATGTTTCGAACGCGCTTTTGGCGAAAACGCATGAGTAGAATCAGCCGCTCGTAAGGTTTCGCCGCGCTTTCAGCGGCACTGTTCATGCCCCGTTTTGCCCTTGTTCCCCGCTTGCTTTGTTCGCGTCCCTTGACCAAGGGCTTCCGATATCTTTACCGCTATACGCGCGCCGGGGCCTATCGGCACAACGAGACGCTGTGGCCCTTGGTGAAGGTTCGGCGCGAGGGCAGCGAACGGCTGGTGGCATGCGATCTGTTTGGCGTGAAAGGTCCCGGCACGGTGCCGATGGACGACCTGCCGCGCGACATCGCCGGTGACGCGCACCTGATCCTGAGCGGGCCGTCGGTCGCGCAGATCGACTACGCGCAATGCCGGCTTGGCGCCGTCATGGGCGTCAACGGTTCCATCGCGCTGCGCCGCCAGCATCCCACCCTGCGCTTTGACTACTACGCGATGCTGGATGCCGGATTCGTCAAACGCCGGCGTGACCTGGTGGCCGAGGTGCTGTCGCAGGACCTGCTGCTGTTCGTGACGCCCGAGGTGTACCGCTGGATCGCGTTCCTGTTCGCCGCGGACGACATCCGCTGCCGCATTGTTCTGTTTGAAGAAGTGCATCAGCGTGCGCTGCAGGCGCGCGCCACGCCTGAAGCGCTTGAAGCGCAGTTGGCGAATGACCCGGAACTGGTGTTGTTCGACGCGCGCAATCCACAGCACGCGCACGGCTTCAGCCTGAATCCCGCCCGCGGACTGTTCGGCGGCGGAACCGTCGCCTATACCGGCTTGCAGTTGCTGGCCTGGATGGGCGCCCGCACCCTGTATCTGCACGGACTGGATCTGACGGCCAGCGCCGGGCCGCGTTTCTACGAAAGCGCGGGCGCCCAGCTTGCCACCGCGCTGGACCGCCAATTCGCGGGCCACATCGAACCCGCGTTCCGCCAGGCCAGCCGGCTGCTGAGCGCGCGCGGCGTCAAGGTCTACAACCTGTCTGCCGGCAGCCGCCTGGGCGACGACGTGTTCGAAAAATGCCATTGGAGCTGTTTGCTCAATCAAGGGGAATCCCCGCCTTCCCCGCATCCGCTCTCGGGCCCGACATCATGAAGATCCTCTACACCAACTTTCACCAAGGCGACGGCGGCGGGCATACCACCTACGTCATGTCGCTGGCGCGCATGCTGCGCCAGCGCGCCCAGATCACCGTTGCGGCGCCGCGCAGCAGCCGCCTGCTGGCCGAGGCCGACGCCTTGCCCGGCGTGCAGTCGATCGACCTGGAATTCAAGGGGCGGCCGTTCCAGCAACTGAGCGCGTTGCGCCGCTTGCGCGCGCTGCTGCGCAAGGAACATTTCGACGTCATTCATGTGAACGGGTCGGCGGACCATCGCCTTTGCATGCTGGCCACGATGGGCATGGGCGCCAAGCGCCCGTTCATCGTCTATACCCAGCACACTGACCGCACCGCCAACAGCCTGGGCGTGCGCATGCGTGCCAAGTGGGGCACCAACCGCGTTATCTGCGTCTGCGGCCACACCTTCCGCCGCATGAAGGATTCCGTCTTCCGCAACGAAGACTTGCGGGTGGTGCACAACGGTGTCGACACCGCGCAGTTCCGGCCGGCCAGTGCCCAGGATGCGGCGCAGGCGCGCGCCGCCCTGCTGCCTGCCGCCATGCGGGGGCGGCTCGTGATCGGCAGCAATGCCGGCACGGCCAGCTACAAGAACTGGCTGGATATGGTGACGGCCGTGTCGCTGCTACCCGACTATCTGCGCGATCAGGTCGTAATCATGATCGCCGGCAAGGAGCCCGACGACGAGCAGCGCCAGCGCGTGACCGATCTGGGCATGGCCGACCAGGTGGTGTTCACCGGCTTGCTGGAAGACGTCGGCCCTTTCCTGGCCGCGCTGGACGTGGGTTTCGTGCTGTCGTCGCGATTGGAGACGATCTCGTTTGCCTGCCGCGAAATGATGGCGTCCGGCAAGCCGGTCATCGTCAGCAAGATTGGGGGCCTGACCGAGAACGTCACGGATGGCCGCAACGGCTGGGTGGTGCCCCCGGGGTCCGTCAGCAGCGTGGTCAAGGTCGTCAGCGAGATCCTGAAGAACCGCGACCTGGTGGCGCAGATGGGCACCGACGCGCGCAACACGGCGCAGCGGGAATTTTCCCTGGCGCAGTTCGTTGGCCGCACGGAAGAGGTCTACCTGGAACGCCGCCTGGGTACGGGCGGCCACCTGCGGCTGACGTCGTAGCGCGGTCGGCATCGCTGGCCCCGCCGGGTGATCACGCCACCAGATTGAAGGCCAGGAACATCAGGCACGACCACAGCAGCAAGGCGATGTGCGTCAGTTGCAACGTGTCCTGGCGTATCCAATACCCGAACCACAGGCCGCTCAAGTGCATGGCCAGCAGACAGGCGGACAGGGCGGCCAGCGCGCCGTTCAGCCAGGGCCTGGCCGCGGCCAGGTCGCCCTGGATCAGCAGCGCGTAGCACCCTGCCCACGCCAAGGCGGCGCCCGCCGCCTGAAGCAGCAGCACGACGGCCAGGGCTGCGCGGTGCAGGCCTGGCGAACGCTGGGCACGGCTGAGCAAGGGGGTGGGGATGCGGGGATCCTGCGTCAGCGGCAGCATCGCCATGGTGGCGCCGACCGCAGCGGCGGCTCCGGCGAAATCCCGCCGGTTGTTCAGCGCGGCAAGCGTCAGCCACAAGGCCAGCCCGAGGGCCTGGACGGACAGGAACAGCCAGACGGCAGTAGATGGACTCAAAAGATGGCCCTCATATTATGCAAGAAGAGTCTTGCATAATATGAGGGCCATCTGGTTCGTGCAATAAAGACCCTGCCGCCAGGTCAGGGCCGGTGCGCTTACTCGCTATACGTCTTGGTGCTGTACAGGCTGACGGGCAGCAGGTTCAGCACCGGCAGGCCGGACACGGGGTCCTTGGCCTGCTTGTCGATATAGCTTTGCAGCACGTCGGCGTCCAGCACACCGATGTCCTGGCGGCGCGCGGCGGGCACGTTGGCCAGCGTCTTGTAGCCGTCGCCGCCGGTGGCGTTGAAGCTCAACACGAACAGCTTGTACGTGCGCGCAGCGTCCAGCGGCAGCCAGTTGCCGCTGGCGGCGTCACGCACTTCGATGTTCGTCACGCGGCTGCCCTGGGCTTGCGCGGCGTTCACGTCCCAGCGCAGGCCACCCGCGTACGGGTACGGGCCCGTCGAGCCGCCGGGGCCGTAGACGGCCTGCATGCCGTCTTCCAGCATGCTCTTGACCTCGGCGCCCGTGACCTCCAGGCGCCAGAGCATGTTGCCGAACGGAACCACTTCGATCACATTGGCCGCCGTCACGTTGCCCAGCAGGGGCATGCGCACGCCGCCGCCGCTTTGCAGCGAGATGTCCGCGCCGCCGTAGTTGGCGTTGGCCACGTCCAGATAGGCCTGCGCCACCAGCTGCTGGATGTCGCCACCGCGCAGGCTGACGCTGCCCAGCGTGTTGCACGCCGCGCTCGAACGGCTGTAGTCGCGCGAACCCGGGCCGCCCGGCACGCGGCGCGAGCAGAGTTCCTGCGGCACCGAGGCGACCAGGCTGGCGCTGAAGGCGTCGACCTTTGCCTTGAACGGCTGCAGCACGCTTGTGGCTTGCGCGTCCGGTTGCTGGATGCGCAGGAAGCCGCTGGCAGCCACATCGGCCAGGATGGCGGTCTTGTCCGCGGGGGCGGGCGCGGCGCCGGCCACCGTGAGCGCGTCGCCCATCAGCACGTGCGGCGTCCCGGCGCAAGCCGTCACGTCGCCATTGGCATCGAAGCTGACCTTCAGTTCGCCGACCACTTGCGAGTATTCCCAGGCTTGGACCAGGCAGACGCGCTTGCCGTCCTTGTTCTGCAACACGGTCGGGTAGGCGCCCGCGGGCGAACCCACGCCGTAGGCCGTCATCGTGTCCGGGCCCAGCAAGGTGTGCGAATCACCGCCCACCACCACGTCGACGCCGCTCAAGTTAGGGATGATCTGCTTGTCGTAGTCGTAGCCGATATGGCTCATCACCACGATCTTGTTCACGCCCTGCGCGCGCAGCGCATCGATCTGCGACTGCGCCGCCGCCGTCTCGTCAGAGAACAGCGTGCCGGCGTCCGGGCTGGACGATTGCTGCGTCTTGTTGGCGATCGTCAGGCCGACGATGCCGATGGGCTGGCCGTCGCGTTGCAGCACGATGGACGGCTTGACGAGGCCGGGCGCGCGCGACGGGTTCAGCGCCGAGGCGGCGGCGAACGTGACGTTGGCGCTCAGCAGCGGGGTCTGGCACGCACCGGCATGCAGCAGGTCGATAAAGCGCTTCAGGCCGCTGTCGCCCTTGTCGAACTCGTGGTTGCCGAGCGTCATCGCGTCAAAGCAGACCGTGTTCATCATGGCCGCATCGGCCTCGCCGGCTTCACCGGCGCGGTTGAAGTACAGCGTGCCGGTGTTGGCGTCGCCTGCGTGCAGTTTCAGCACGTTGGCCGACTGCGCCGACAGCGCGTTGAAGGCGCCGGTCACGCGCGGAAAGCCGCCCACTTCAACGTTCACCGCCACCGGCGTGCCGGCGGCGTTCTTGAGTTTCAGGTCCTTCTTCCTGCTGTCCAGATTGGAGTGATGATCGTTGATGTGCAGGATCGTCAGCTCCATCGGCCGGCTGGCCGCCGGCTGCTCCGGCGCGGGCTGTTCCGGCGCCGGGACGGACGTATCGTTGTCGTCGTCATCGCTGCCGCCGCAACCGGCCAGCAACAAGGCGCTCAGCATCACGGCGCCCGCATTCCTCTTCCACGTAATCATTCGTGATCCCTCATTTATGAAGGGCGAATGGTTGCGGCCGAAGATGACGTGAAGATGAATGACAAGGCTGTCATCAACGCGCGTGGCGCTGTCTTGCCGATGTCATGAAAACAGGCAGGCCCGGCGCTTGACGCGCCGGGCCTGCGAGTGACTGCCGGGGGGGAAAGGCTTAGAAGTGGATCACGGTGCGGATCGACTTGCCTTCATGCATCAGGTCGAAGGCTTCGTTGATGCGTTCCAGCGGCAGCGTGTGCGTCACGAACGGATCCAGGTCGATCTTGCCGCTCATGGCGTCTTCCACCATGCCCGGCAATTGCGTGCGGCCCTTGACGCCGCCGAAGGCCGAACCGCGCCAGACGCGGCCGGTGACCAGCTGGAACGGGCGGGTGCTGATCTCCTGGCCGGCGCCGGCCACGCCGATGATGATGCTTTCGCCCCAGCCCTTGTGGCAGCATTCCAGCGCGGCGCGCATCACGTGCACATTGCCGATGCACTCAAACGAGAAGTCCACGCCGCCGTCGGTCAGTTCGACGATGACGTCCTGGATCGGCTTGTCGTGGTCCTTGGGGTTGATGCAGTCGGTGGCGCCCATGGCGCTGGCCAGCACGAACTTGTTCGGGTTGGTGTCCACGGCGATGATGCGGCCAGCCTTGGCCTGCACTGCGCCCTGGATCACGGCCAGGCCGATGCCGCCCAGGCCGAACACGGCGACGGTGTCGCCTTCCTTGACCTTGGCGGTGTTGTGCACGGCGCCCAGGCCGGTCGTCACGCCGCAGCCCAGCAGGCAGACCTTTTCGTGGGGGGCGGCCGGGTTGATCTTGGCCAGCGAGATCTCGTTGACCACGGAGTATTCGCTGAACGTCGAGCAGCCCATGTAGTGGTACAGCGGCTTGCCTTCGTAGCTGAAGCGCGACGTGCCGTCGGGCATGACGCCCTTGCCCTGGGTGGCGCGCACCTTCTGGCAGAGGTTGGTCTTGCCGGACAGGCAGAACTTGCACTCGCGGCATTCGGCCGTGTAGAGCGGGATGACGTGGTCGCCCGGCTTGAGCGACGTGACGCCCTCGCCGACTTCCACCACGATGCCTGCGCCTTCGTGGCCCAGCACGGCCGGGAACAGGCCTTCGGGGTCGTCGCCGCTGAGGGTGAAGGCGTCGGTGTGGCAGACGCCGGTGTGCGTGATCTGCACCAGCACCTCGCCGCGCTGCGGCGGCGCGACGTCGATTTCAACGATTTCCAGCGGCTTGCCGGGTCCGAATGCGACTGCTGCGCGTGATTTCATAGCTTTACTCCACGAATGTCGGCTGGGGTTATTTCAGATAGGAACGGACGATGCGCATCAGCTGGTCGACTTCGGCCTCGGCGTCGATCGCGGCGTTTTGCGGCCCGCCCTGGGCGGATTGCAGAAAGGTTTCCCGAAGATGGCTTTCCAGCACTTCGGCCATCAGGCCGGTGGCGGCGCCGCGCAAGGCGGCCAGCTGTTGCAACAGCGCGCCGCACTCCGTGCCAACGTTCACCGCGCGTTCCAATGCTAACGCCTGCCCCTGGATGCGGCGCAGGCGGGTAACGACACGCTTTTTCTCTTCCGGCGAGTGCGGCACGGCAGGCTCCGAGAACGATACAGGGGGGGAGTATAGATGAGGCGGCGGCCCGCCGTCCAGCGCGGGGGCAGAGCACTGCTGCGGTTCGCAAGACATCTGTACCTGTCTATACTTGATCCCGAACGATTTGCGAATTCTTTCGGCGCCCAACAGGATTTCCCCCGTGGCCTCTTCCCCTCCCAGATTGCCCGTCCAGGCCAATGCCCTGCCCGCCCCGCTGTACGCGCAGGTCAAGCAGATGATCGCGCAGCAGATCCGCAGCGGCGCGTGGCCCGCGCACTACCGGGTGCCCTCGGAAAGCGAGCTGGTCGATGAACTTGGGTTCAGCCGCATGACCATCAACCGCGCGCTGCGCGAGCTGACTTCCGAAGGCTTGCTGGTACGCATGCAGGGCGTGGGCACCTTCGTGGCGCAGCCCAAGGCGCGCTCGGCGCTCTTTGCCGTCAATAACATCGCCGACGAGATCGCGGCGCGCAACCACCGCCATCACAGCCGCGTGGTGCGCCTGGCCGAAGAGCCGGCCGGCGCCGAGCAGGCGCAGGCATTGGAGATCCGCGCGGGCCAACCCGTCTATCACTCGGTCATCGTGCATTACGAAGACGACGTCCCCATCCAGTTGGAAGACCGCTATGTGAATGTGGGCCTGGCGCCCGACTACCTGAAGCAGGATTTCACGCAAAGCACGCCGTACGAATACCTGACGCGCGTGGCCCCGCTGAGCGAAGGCGAACACGTGGTCGAGGCCATCCTGGCCAAGCCCCGCGAGTGCCAGCTGCTGCAGATCGAGCGCGAGGAACCCTGTCTGCTGATCAGCCGCCGCACCTGGTCCGGCGATCGCGCCGTCACGCTCGCCCGTCTGATCCACCCGGGTTCGCGTCACCGTCTGGAAGGCAAGTTCACGACATGAAGCAAGCCGAAGTCCATCTCTACCGCGCCGCCGACTATCCGCGCATGCCGTGGCGCAACGGCGCCGGCACCACGCAGGAAGTCGCCTGCAATCCCGGCGGCAGCGCCGCCGCCTTCGACTGGCGGCTATCCATCGCCGACGTGGCGCAGGACGGCGGCTTTTCAGCCTTCACTGGCTTGCAGCGCATCATCACCGTGCTGGAAGGCCGGGGGATCCAGCTGACCGTGGATGGCCGCGAACAGGCGCCGCTGGCGCCGCGCCAGGCCTATGCGTTTTCGGGCGACGCGCACGTGCAGTGCCGCTTGCTGGACGGCCCGATCCGGGACTTCAACCTGATCTACGCGCCGGCACGCTGCCACGCCCGGCTGCAATGGGTGACGGGCGCCGGCCCGTGGACCTTCCATAGCGCCGCGCGCAGCGTGCTGGTGCTGAACGCCGGCGCGGCGCTCACGGTAGGCATCGATGCTGCGGTGCACACGCTGCCGTCGCGCTACGACTGCCTGCACGTCGAGGGGCAGGAAGGTCTGGCCGAATATCGGCTGGAAGGCGCGGCCCCGCTGGACGCCTGCGTGATCGAGCTGTCGCCGCGAAGGGCCTGAACGCCCTGATCTATCTGAGGCCGCCTTGAGCGGCCCTTTTTTTCGCCATCCGTCCGCAGCCAGGCGCCTGCTATTTTCGTTTCATCGCTAGGGAAATCCCTGACCCAAATTCTGGTCTACCTATCTTGTATATACAAGCATAGGCATCCTATGATGCAGGCAACCGGCGCGCATTCGATACGCGCGCAGCTGAACCGATCAAGGAGAGTCTCTTGGACCAATCGAACCGATACCGCGATGTCGTCATCCGTGCCCCGCGCGGCAACAAACTGACGGCCAAGAGCTGGCTGACCGAAGCCCCCTTGCGCATGCTGATGAACAACCTCGACCCGGACGTGGCCGAGAACCCCAAGGAACTGGTGGTCTACGGCGGCATCGGCCGCGCCGCCCGCAATTGGGACTGCTATGACAAGATCGTCGAATCGCTCACCAACCTGAACGACGACGAGACCCTGCTGGTGCAATCGGGCAAGCCGGTCGGCGTGTTCAAGACCCATGCCAACGCCCCGCGCGTGTTGATCGCCAACTCGAACCTGGTACCGCACTGGGCCACGTGGGAACACTTCAACGAACTGGACGCCAAGGGTCTTGCCATGTACGGCCAGATGACCGCCGGCAGCTGGATCTACATCGGCAGCCAGGGCATCGTGCAAGGCACGTATGAAACCTTCGTCGAAGCCGGCCGCCAGCACTACGGCGGTAACCTCACGGGCCGCTGGGTGTTGACCGCGGGCCTGGGCGGCATGGGCGGCGCGCAGCCGCTGGCCGCCACGCTGGCAGGCGCTTCGTCGCTGAACATCGAATGCCAGCAGGCCAGCATCGATTTCCGCTTGCGCACCCGCTACGTGGACGAGCAGGCCGACAACCTGGACGACGCGCTGGCGCGCATCGCCAAGTACACGAAGGAAGGTCGCGCCGTTTCCATCGCGCTGTGCGGCAATGCCGCCGACATCCTGCCCGAATTGGTGCGCCGCGGCGTGCGCCCGGACATGGTCACCGACCAGACCAGCGCGCATGACCCCCTGAACGGCTACTTGCCGTCGGGCTGGACCTGGCAGGACTACCGCGAACGCGCCAAGCGTGAACCGGCTGCCGTCATCAAGGCCGCCAAGCAATCGATGGCCGTGCACGTGCAAGCCATGCTGGCGTTCCAGCGCCAGGGCATCCCCACCTTCGACTACGGCAACAACATCCGCCAGATGGCCAAGGAAGAAGGCGTGGCGGACGCGTTCGACTTTCCCGGCTTCGTGCCCGCCTACATCCGGCCGCTGTTCTGCCGCGGCGTGGGCCCGTTCCGCTGGGCCGCGCTGTCGGGCGACCCGCAAGACATCTACAAGACCGATGCCAAGGTCAAGGAACTGATCCCGGACGACGCGCACCTGCACCACTGGTTGAGCATGGCGCGCGAACGCATCAGCTTCCAGGGCTTGCCGGCGCGCATCTGCTGGGTGGGCCTGGGCCAGCGTGCCAAGCTGGGCCTGGCGTTCAATGAAATGGTCCGTTCCGGCGAACTGTCGGCGCCCATCGTCATCGGCCGCGACCATCTGGATTCCGGGTCCGTCGCCAGCCCCAACCGTGAAACCGAATCCATGCGCGACGGTTCGGACGCCGTGTCCGACTGGCCGTTGCTGAACGCGTTGCTGAACACTGCCAGCGGCGCGACGTGGGTATCGCTGCACCACGGCGGCGGCGTGGGCATGGGCTTCTCGCAGCATTCCGGCATGGTCATCGTGTGCGACGGCACCGACGAAGCCGCCGAGCGCATTGCCCGCGTGCTGGCCAACGACCCCGGCACGGGCGTCATGCGCCATGCGGATGCCGGCTACGAGATCGCGATCGAATGCGCGAAGGAACAGGGCCTGAACCTGCCGATGGTGACCGGCAAGCGTTAGGTCGGCAACCCGGCATGCGGGCAGGGCTGTTCTCGCTGCCCGCATGTCGCCAATCAATACTTTCACGCGGGAATCGCGGCGGCATGACGCCGGTTCCCGCCACCTTCGAGGCAATGCGATGGCTCAGGACAGTGAAGCAGTATCGGCGCCGCTGATCGAGCGGCGTTCGATCGACTACATCCCCGAATCCGAACGGCATGGCAAGCTGTACAGCCAGTTCACGCTGTGGATGGGCGCCAACCTGCAGATCACCGCCATCGTCACCGGCGCCTTGGCCGTTGTGCTGGGCGGCGACGTGTTCTGGTCGCTGATTGGATTGTTCGTGGGCCAGGTCCTGGGCGGCGGGGTGATGGCGCTGCATGCAGCGCAGGGCCCCAAGCTGGGCCTGCCGCAAATGATCTCCAGCCGGGTGCAGTTCGGCGTCTACGGCGCGGCAATTCCCATCGTGCTGGTGTGCCTGATGTACCTGGGCTTCACGGCCACCGGCACCGTGCTGTCGGGCCAGGCGCTGGGCCAGCTGTTCGGCGTCAGCGACACCACGGGCATCCTGATCTTCGCGGCGGTGATCATCGCCGCCACCCTGTTCGGCTACCGCGTGATCCACATCATCGGACGGGTCGCCACAATCCTGGGCATCATCGCGTTCGTGTATCTGTTCAGCCGCGTGATGGCGGTGGGCGACGTGGGCCAGCTGTTGCAGATCCGGCATTTCAGCTGGAGCTCGTTCCTGCTGGCGGTGTCGCTGGCGGCGTCGTGGCAGATCGCCTATGGCCCCTACGTGGCGGACTACTCGCGCTATCTGCCCAGCGCCACGTCTTCCACGAAGACGTTCCTGGCAGTGGGGCTGGGGTCGGTGGTGGGCGCACAAATCGCGATGGTCCTGGGGGTGCTGGCCGCCGCCATGGCCGCCGGCCAGTTCGCGGGGCGCGAAGTCGCCTACATCGTGGGCCTGGGCGGCACCGGCACGATGGCGGCGCTGCTGTACTTCAGCATCGCCTTCGGCAAGATCACGATCTCCACGTTGAATTCCTACGGCAGCTTCATGTGCATCGCCACGATCGCCAGCGGCTTCCGGGGCCAGGTGCAGATCACGCACCGGCAGCGGGCGGTGGCCGTGGTGCTGATCGTGGCGGCGGCGACGGCCGTGGCGTTGATCGGCCAGCATTCTTTCCTGAACGCGTTCAAGTCGTTCATCCTTTTCCTGCTGGCGTTTTTCGTGCCCTGGAGCGCGGTGAACCTGGTGGACTACTACTTCGTGAACCGCGGGCAGTATGACGTGGCGGCGCTGTCGGATCCGAATGGGCGCTACGGTCGCTGGAACATGCCCGGCATCCTCGTCTACGCCTTCGGCGTGCTGGTGCAGATGCCCTTCATCTCGACCAAGCTCTATACGGGACCGATGGTCGAACGGCTGGGCGGCGTGGATATCTCGTGGATCATCGGCCTGATCGTCCCCAGCATCCTTTACTACCTGTTCGCGCGCTGCGGTACGCGGCCCGCCCTCCACGATCCGGTGCGAAAGCCGGCGTGACAACGAATTTGCATGACGCCGGCAACCGGCACAGGAGACCCAGAATGGATTTGCATTTGAAACCCGGCCAGTTGACCTTGTCGGATCTGCGGCGCGTCTACCAGCAGCCGGTCCGCGTGACGCTGGACCCTGCCTCCGGCGGCGCCATCGATGCCAGCGTGGCCACGGTCGAGCGCATCATCGCGGAAGGCCGCACGGTCTATGGCATCAACACGGGTTTCGGTTTGCTGGCGTCCACCAAGATTGCCCGCGAAGACCTCGAGGCGCTGCAAAGCTCTCTGGTGCGTTCGCATGCCGCCGGCGTAGGCGCGGCACTGGACGACGCCATGGTCCGCCTGATCATGGTGCTGAAGATCAACAGCCTGGCGCGCGGTTACTCCGGCATCCGCCGCCACGTCATCGACAGCCTGATCGCGCTGGTGAACGCCGGCGTCTATCCGCACATCCCGCTAAAGGGCTCGGTGGGCGCCTCCGGCGACCTGGCGCCGCTGGCCCATATGTCGATGGTGCTGCTGGGCGAAAGCCGCGCCCGCCACCAGGGCGAATGGCTGCCCGCGAAAGAGGCGCTGGCCCGCGCGGGCCTGGCACCGCTGACCCTGGCCGCCAAGGAAGGCCTGGCGCTCTTGAACGGGACGCAAGTGTCCACCGCCTACGCCTTGCGCGGCCTGTTCGAAGCCGAAGACATGATGGCCGCCGGTCTCGTGTGCGGCAGCCTCAGCGTGGAAGCGATGCTGGGCTCGCGCGTGCCGTTCGACGCCCGCATCCACGCCGCGCGCGGCCAGATCGGGCAGATCGACGTGGCCGCGGTGTACCGCAAGCTGCTGGGCAACGACAGCGAGGTCGGCCACTCGCACGCGGATTGCGAGAAGGTGCAGGACCCCTATTCCCTGCGCTGCCAGCCCCAGGTGATGGGCGCCTGCCTGACGCAGATCCGCCATGCCGCAGAAGTGCTGCAGATCGAATCCAACGCCGTATCGGACAACCCGCTGGTGTTCGTGGACCAGGGCGACGTGATCTCAGGCGGCAACTTCCATGCCGAGCCCGTGGCGATGGTGGCGGACAACCTGGCGCTGGCGCTGGCCGAGATCGGCGCGCTGTCGGAACGCCGCATCGCGCTGATGATGGACAAGCACATGTCGCAGCTGCCGCCGTTCCTCGTCGCCAAGGGCGGCGTGAACTCCGGCTTCATGATCGCTCAGGTGACGGCGGCGGCGCTGGCCAGCGACAACAAGGCGCTGGCACATCCCGCCAGCGTCGACAGCATGCCCACCTCGGCCAACCAGGAAGACCACGTGTCCATGGCGCCCAACGCCGGCAAGCGGCTCTGGGCCATGGCGGAGAACGTGCGCGACATCCTGGCCATCGAATGGCTGGGCGCATGCCAGGGCCTGGACTTCCGGGAAGGACTGAAGACCTCGCCCCAGCTTGAGCAGGCGCGCCGCGCCTTGCGCGAACAGGTGCCGCATTACGAAGAAGACCGCTTCTTCGCGCCGGACATCGCCGCCGCCAGCGGTCTGATCGCCGCGCAGGTCCTGAACGGCCTGATGCCGGCAGGCCTTTTGCCCAGCCTTTAAGTTCGAATCATGCGGCCCCTTTCCGGGGCCGCGATGAATCCACGCCTTGTGACGACGCCCGCAGATGGCGCGCGCCGGGCGGTTGACGGTGCTCGCGGATAACAAGCGTACGGAGACAGCAATGCAGGCACAAAGACAGGCACAACCCGAGGTAAAGACGCAGGACCTTAAACGCGGGCTCAATGCCCGGCACATCCGCTTCATGGCCCTGGGCTCGGCGATCGGGACGGGGCTTTTCTACGGCTCGGCCAAGGCCATCCAGGAAGCCGGCCCGTCCGTGCTGCTTGCCTACCTGATCGCAGGCGCGGCCGTCTACATGGTGATGCGCGCATTGGGCGAAATGGCGGTGCACAACCCCGTGTCGGGGTCGTTCGGCCAGTACGCCACCAGCTATCTGGGACCCGTCGCCGGCTTCCTAACGGGCTGGACTTACGCCTTCGAGATGATCATCGTCTGCCTGGCCGACATCACCGCGTTCGGGCTGTACATGGGCTTCTGGTATCCCGACGTGCCGCGCTGGATCTGGGTGCTGTCGATCGTGTGCTTCATCGGCGCGATCAACCTGTGTTCGGTCAAGGTGTTCGGCGAACTGGAGTTTTGGCTGTCGCTGCTGAAGGTGGGCGCCATCATCGCGATGATCGCCGGCGGGCTGGGCATCATGCTGTTCGGCTTCGGACTGAACGCCGACAGCGCGGCGACGGGTGTGCATAACCTGTGGGCGCATGGCGGCTTCATGCCCAACGGCGTGGGCGGACTGGTCGCGTCGCTGGCAGTGGTGGTGTTCGCATTCGGCGGCATCGAGATCATCGGCATCACCGCAGGCGAAGCGAAAGATCCCGGCCGCACCCTGCCGCGCGCCATCAATGCGGTGCCCCTGCGCATCCTGCTGTTCTACGTGCTGACGCTGTTCGTGCTGATGTCCATCTTCCCCTGGACGCAGATCGGCAGCAAGGGCAGCCCGTTCGTGCAGATCTTCGACAGCCTGGGCATCACCTCGGCCGCCACCATCCTCAACATCGTCGTGATCTCGGCGGCGGTGTCGGCAATCAATAGCGACATCTTCGGCGCGGGGCGCATGCTGTATGGCATGGCGCAGCAGGGCCAGGCGCCGCGCGGCTTTGCGGCGGTATCCCGCAACGGCGTGCCCTGGATGACCGTCGTGGTGATGTCGGTGGCGCTGCTGCTGGGCGTGGTGCTGAACTACCTGATCCCCGAGGGTGTGTTCATGCTGATCGCCTCGATCGCCACCTTCGCCACCGTGTGGGTCTGGCTGATGATCCTGTTGTCGCAAGTGGCGATGCGGCGCAAGATGAGTCCGGAGGCCGTCGCCGCGTTGAAATTCCCGGTGCCGTTCTGGCCGGCGGGGCCGATCGCGGCGATCTTGTTCATGCTGTTCGTGTTCGGGGTGCTGGGTTACTTCCCCCGCACGCAGGCGGCGCTGGCGGTGGGTGTGGTGTGGATCGCGTTGCTGTGCGTGGCGTACCGCATGTGGGTGTACCCCAACCGCCCCGATGGCGGCCTCCCGGTGCCGGTGGCGCAGGGGTCCGATTGATTACGGTTTTCAGGAGAATGGGATGAGACAGGTCTGGCGCAATTGCCATGTCGCCACGATGGCGGATGGCGCTTACTCGGCGATCGAGCGGGCCGCCATCGTGACGCGTGCCGACCGCATTGAATGGATCGGCCCCGAGGCGGACTTGCCTGCCGCCGACGCCGCGCATGAGCACGACCTGGGCGGCGCCTGGGTCACGCCGGGCCTGATCGACTGCCACACGCACCTGGTGTTCGGCGGCAACCGCAGCCTGGAGTTCGAGCAGCGCCTGCAAGGCGTGGACTACGCCACGATCGCGGCGCAGGGCGGCGGCATCGCCAGCACCGTGCGCGCCACGCGCGACGCCTCCGAAGACGCGCTTTACGTCAGTGCGCGCCGGCGGGCCTTGCACCTGTTGGCGGACGGCGTCACCACGCTGGAGGTCAAATCCGGCTACGGGCTGGACCTGCCCAACGAACGCAAGATGCTGCGGGTGGCGCGGCGCCTGGGCCAGACGCTGCCGCTGACGGTGCAGGCCACGTGTCTGGCCGCGCACGCCTTGCCGCCCGAGTACGCGGGGCGCGCCGACGACTACATCGACGAAGTCGCGCGCCGCATGCTGCCGGTGCTGGCCGCAGAAGGGCTGGTCGATGCGGTCGACGCGTTCTGCGAGCATCTGGCGTTCTCGCCCGAACAGGTAGAGCGCGTGTTCAAGGCCGCGGCGCATCTGGACCTGCCGGTCAAGCTGCATGCCGAGCAACTGTCTTCCTTGCATGGGGCCACGCTGGCGGCGCGCTACGGCGCCCTGTCGGCGGACCACCTGGAATACCTCACGGAAAGCGACGTGGTAGCGATGGCCGGAGCCGGCACGGTGGCCGTGCTGCTGCCGGGCGCTTTCTACGCCTTGCGTGAAACGCAATTGCCGCCGCTGGACCTGCTGCGCCGTCACAGCGTGCCTATTGCGATCTCTACCGACCTGAACCCAGGGACCTCGCCCGTGCTGTCCCTGCGGCTGATGCTGAGCATGGCTTGCACCCTCTTTCGGATGACGCCCGAAGAGGCGCTGGCTGGCGTTACGACGCATGCGGCCCGTGCCTTGGGGTTGCAGGCCACCCACGGTGTGCTGGCCGTGGACAAGGTGGCGGACTTCGTGGCGTGGGAGGTCGCGCATCCATCGGAGCTGGCGTATTGGATCGGCGGGGACCTGCCCAAGCGTATCGTCCGGCACGGCGCCGTGGTGGATGTGGCCGCGTTGTCTTGAGCGGCGGCGGATTCGGACCAATAGCCGTCCGATCCGGACCAGATGCGATGCGGCGGCGCCGTTTGGCGTGGCGGCGTTCTACGATGTGGGCGAAGCCGTCCGATGGCGGGCGCGCGAAGACGACAGCGTAGAGGAACACGTATGCGGATCTGCATGATGGAGGGGCCGGTAGACCTGGCGCCGGAAGGCGCCACCTGGGAGGGTATCGCCGAACGCATCAGCGAACTGGCGCCCGACCTGCTGGTCACCAACGAGATGCCGTTCGGCCCCTGGCTGGCGGCGTTGCCCGACTATGATCCGGCGCTGGCCGCCGAATCGGTGCGCATCCACGAGGCCGGGCTGGCGGCGTTGGCGGCGCTGGACGTGCCCGCCGTCGTGTCCTCGCGGCCGGTGCCGGCCGGCGGCCGCTTGGCCAACGAGGCCTTTGCCTTGCAGGGCGGGCGCTACACCCGGCTGCATCACAAGCAGTACTTTCCGCAGGAACCGGGTTTCTTCGAAGCCACGTGGTTTGAACCTGCGCTGGCGGGCTTCGACGTTGTCGAGGTGGGCGGCATCCGCCTGGGCGTGCAGTTGTGCACCGAGCTGATGTTCAACGAGCGCGCGCGCCGTTACGGCCGTGACGGCGCTGAACTGATCGTGGTGCCGCGCGCAAGCGGCGCCTCGATCGGTCGCTGGATGACGGCGGGCGCGATGGCGGCGCTGGTGTCGGGCTGCTATGTGGTCAGTTCCAACCGGGCGGGCCGCACGACCGACGGACAGGTGTTCGGCGGCCGCGCCTTCGCCTTCCAGCCCGACGGCGAGCTGCTGGCGCAGTCGACTGACAGCGAATCGATCGTAGTGATCGACGTGGATCCGGCCCGGTCGCGGGCGCAGCAGGCGCTGTACCCGTGCTACGTGCGGGAGTGACGCGGCTCAGGCCGCGATCGCGATCGCCCGCTGGTCCTGGATCAACGAGGGCAACCGGAACGCGCTGACGGCGCCCTGCAGCCGCTGCGCCTGCGTCTCCAACGAGGACGCGGCCGCGGTGGCCTCTTCGACCAGCGCGGCGTTCTGCTGCGTCACCTGGTCCATCTGGTTCACCGCCGTGTTCACCTGGTCGATGCCGGTCACCTGTTCCTGCGACGCGGTCGCGATCTCGCTGACCAGCAGCGTCAGGCGTTCGATGGTCGCCAGGATCTCCTCCATCGTGCGGCCGGCGGCTTCGACCTGGGCCGACCCGGCCTGCACGGTGGCGCCCGATGCGTTGAGCAATTGCTTGATCTCTTTGGCCGCACCCGCGCTGCGCTGCGCCAGCGAGCGGACTTCGGCGGCCACTACCGCGAAGCCCTTGCCCTCTTCACCGGCCCGGGCCGCTTCCACCGCCGCGTTCAGCGCCAGGATGTTGGTCTGGAAGGCGATGCCGTCGATGACGCTGACGATGTCTTCGATGCGGCCGGCGTCCTGCGCGATCTCGCGCATGGTGCTGACCGCTTCTTTCACCGCGTGGCCGCCGCGCTGCACCACATCGCTGGCAACGGCGGCCATCTGGTTGGCCTGGCGGGCATTTTCGGCGTTGCTGGTTACGGTGGACAGCAGTTGCTCCATGCTGGCCGCGGTCTGCTCCAGGGACGCCGCCTGCTGTTCGGTGCGGCTGGACAGGTCCTGGTTGCCGGCCGCGATCTCGCTGGATCCGGCATTGATCTCGACCACGCCGTCGCGCACCGCGTGGACCGTACGTACCAGGCTGGCTTGCATGTCCTGCAGGTAGGGAATGAGTTGGCCGGCGCAGTTGCGGCCATAGGAGGCGATGGGCGTGGTCAGGTCGCCGCTGGCGATGCGGCGGAAATGGTCCTTGATCGTCTCCAGCGGTTGCCGCACGAACGTCACGACGTAGCGGTCGCCCAGCACCAGCAGCAACAGGCAGATGCCCAACACGATGCCCATGCCGATGTAGGCATGCTGGCGCTTGGCGGCGGCGTCGTCCCACAGCAGCGTTTCACGCTGCTTGGCGTAGGCCTCGTAGTCCTCGATGCTCTTGCCGAAGGCGCGGCTGGCCGTCACGACGGCGCTGGCGGCGTGCGCGCGGGCGCGCGTGATGTCACCGGCCTCCAGATGCTGGCGCTGCACCGCGATGCCGCCCGTCACCAGGGCGTCGAAGCTGGCTTGCATGGGGTCCAGGAGGGAGGCGGGGGCATCCTTGCGCGCCAGCGCCACAAACGCCGTTTGCTGCCGCCGGGCTTCGTCCAGCGCGGCGTCGATGCTGCGGCCTTCTTCCGCCGCCTGGGCGGTCTGGCCTGCGCTTGCATATTCTAGCTGGCGCGACAGCCGCAGCCGCGCGCGCATGACCTGATCGTTGACCCGGGACAGGGCGGAGACTTCGTGCAGGAGTTCGTTGCTGGCAGCGAGCGCTTCGCCTGCGCTGTGCAGGCCGTTGACGCTGATGGCCGACAAGCCGGTGAGCAAGGCGCTGATCATGAGCAGGGTGCACAGGATCATGCGGCGGATGGTGATGTCTTTCAAGAACTGTGTCATGCGAGTCGTATCCCTGATACAGCGAGTGCTGCATCGACAACAACGACCCGGCTTCGGCGATATTTAGCCGCTGTTTCACAACTTACGAATATATCGGCTCGATCGCAGAATATGTCGAAAAATCACGCAACAATGTTGCGTGTTAGCGTTTTCACGCGTTGAAACGCAAGCGGGAAAAGCTGGCGATGCAGGCCAGCCCGGCGCACAAGCCGCCCAGCCACAAGGCGGCGATTGCGCCATGCGTCGAGGACACATGAAAGCACGCGGCCACCAGCGCCGCGCCGCTGGCCTGGCCCAACAGGCGCACGGTGCCGATCATGCCGCTGGCGCCACCGGCCCGCGACGCGGGCGCCGACGTCATGATGGCGCGCAGGTTGGGCGATTGGAAAAAGCCGAATCCCGCGCCGCAGATAGCCATGCGCCACGAGATGTCCCACACCGACGGCGCGGCCGGCATCAGGGCCAGCAGCACCAGCCCCAAGGCCAGCAGCGCCAGGCCGATGCCGCCGAGGATGCCGGCCGGATAGTGGTCGGACATGCGCCCGGCGATGGGCGCCATGATGGCCACCACGACCGGCCAGGGCGTGATCAGGAAACCCGTGTGCACCTGGCTGTAGCCCAGCACGGACTGGAACAGGAAGGGCAGCGACACGAACGCCAGCGCCTGCGCCGCGAAGGCGCAGACCGCCGTGGCGGCCGACAGCGCGAACAAGGGCCGGCGCAGCAGGTCGACGGCCAGGATCGGCGCGGGGTGGCCGGCCTGGCGGCGCATCAGCAGCCACAGGCTGGCGATGGCGCCGCCCCACTCCAGCGTGACGCGCGGCCAGGGCGCGCCGTGCGCCAGTTCATTGGACCCCAGCACGAACAGGCCCAGCGTCAGCGCACACAGCAAGGCGGCGATGCCGTCGAAACCGTGCGGGGCGCGCGCCGTCTCGGGCAGGCCGCGCAGGGCCAGCACCGCGGCCACGATGCCGATGGGCACGTTGATCAGGAACAACCAGTGCCAGGACCCCAGCAGCAGGATGGCGGACGCCGCCGTGGGGCCGGCCGCAAACGACAGGCCGACCACCATCGCGTTCAGGCCCAGCCCGCGGCCCAGCATGTGCGAGGGATAGATGAAGCGCAGCAGCGCCCCGTTCACGCTCATCACGCCGGCCGCGCCCAGGCCTTGCAGGATCCGCGCCACCACCAGCGCGGGCAGCGACGGCGCCAGGCCACAGGCAAGCGACGACACGACGAACATCACCAGCCCTACGATGTAGACGCGACGGTGGCCCAGGATCTCGCCCAGCGCGGCCGCGGGCAGCAGTCCCGCCACCATGGCCAACTGATAGCCGCTGATGACCCAGATCGACCCCGCGTCGCTGGCCTGCAGATCGCGCGCGATGGTGGGCAACGCGGTGTTGGCGATGGCCGTGTCCAGGCTGGCCATGCAGACCGCCAGCATCACGGCCAGTAGTGCGCCCAGGCGTTCGGAAGCAGGCAAGCCGGCACCAGCCGGATAGACGGTATTGCGGGAGAACGAGAGCATGGGGCGTCGGCGGGCGAGGCGTCCGGGCGGAGCGTCCGGAATCAGGAGGACTGATTCTAATGCCGCATCGGGATTCAACGCTTCGTCAGCCTGGGCGCGATGCGCCGGTGGCGTTTCGCCGATGCGCAATCAAAAATTCCATAATGAGACCGCTCGGTCACATCGAATAATGGGCGTGATTATCCGACGCATTAATTGACGGTAATTAATTCGCATCGAATCGTGTCACTAATTGAAACTAACAAAATAGCGTAAATACAACGACTTGTACGACGGTAGTCCGCCCCTGCTGTAGAGAGAGCGGGGTACTGAAAATCAGGCCGGGAGCGGGCAGACTATTAAGATTTCGTAATAATAAAAATGAATAGATGAAACTATTTGGTGCCTGATCGATTTATTCGACGTACGATTATTCCAATCAGATTCGGCGGTGCAACTCGTTCGATGGAGGGTTTCACGATGAAACGCTTGTCCTTGCATGCAGCGGTCTTGTCATTGATTTGCGCCAGCGCCGCGCCGGGGCTGGCAGCGGCGCAAGCCGGCCCCACGGCGAATTTCAACGTCACCCTCACCATCACCGCGAACTGCGTGATCGCTGCCAATAATCTGGCATTCGGCAGTCACGGCGTATTGGCCACTGCGGTTACCGGCAATACCACCCTGAATGTCACGTGCAGCAACACCACGCCCTATACCGTCGGACTGAGCGCCGGCACTGGGACGGGGTCGACAGGGACGACGCGGTTCATGAGCGGCACCGGCAGCAATACCCAGACGGTGGCTTATCAGCTGTACCAGCCCGGCAGCCAGACGGTGGTCTGGGGCGACGCCCAAGTGGCCGATCGCGTCAGCGGGGTCGGCAATGGCTCGGCGCAGCCTTTGGTGGTCAATGGGGCCGTGCCCGTCCAGACGACGCCGGCGCCCGATAATTACTCTTCCACGGTCACTGCCACGGTCTATTTCTAGGGCGTGCGAATGCAAGCACTCCTTGCGGCCATATTGGCGTTGTGCATCACCGGGTGGACCGGCCTGGCCTTCGGGGCGGCGCTGCAAATATCGCCGGTATTGGTGGAGATGGCGCCGCAACAGCCAGCCAGCGGCATTATGTTGCGCAATCCCGGCAATACACCCATTTATGGGCAAGTCCGCATCTATCGCTGGGAACAGGCGGATGGCGATGATGTCCTGACCGCTACCGAAGAAGTCCAGGCCAGCCCGCCGATTATCCAGGTTGCGCCGGGCGGCGAACAATTGGTGCGGCTGGTCCGGGCGTCCCGCGAACTCGCTCCGGTCGAGCGCAGTTACCGTCTGATCATCGACGAGATTCCCGACCCGGCCTCGCCAGGCGTCAACGGAGTGGTGTTGCGGCTGCGCTATTCCGTGCCCGTCTTCGTCGCGGGGGCTGCTCCCTCTCCGGCGCCCGATCTGGCGTGGCAGGTGCAGCGGGCGGGCGACGCCTGGGTGCTGCGCCTGTCAAACACCGGGACACGTTACGCGCAGGTCGCGGCGCTGCAGATTCTGGATGCCGCGGGCAGGCCCGTGGCGAATGTCGATGGATTATTGGGATACGCGTTGGCACAGCGCGCGCGCGAATGGCGCATCCCCGCAAAACAAAAGGCACCGGCAGCGGTGCGGATCAAAGCCCTGATCAACGGTGACCTCGTTACCGTATCCCCACGCGTTGATTGATCGCGTGCCGGCCGCCTTCGTGCGGACCGGCGAGCAAGAGGAAGGCAGGCCATGGCAGTGCGCGCTTCCCGTGTTCGCGGGCGACGCGTCTGGTGCTTCGCACTGTGTTTGCTGGGTGCGCAGGCCCAGGCGGCGAACCCGCCCGACCTGTTGTTGACCTTCGGCAATCTTGCCGAGCGCGACGTGTTCCTGGAGGTGAGTATCAACGGCGTCAATACTTCGCAGCTGCTGCGTTTCCGGGATGCGCAGGGCCGTTTGTCCGTCAGCGGCAGCGCCTTGCGGTCGGTAGGGGTCGACCTGTCCCGAATCGACATCCCGGATACGGGCGAGATCGCATTGGACCGGGTCGCCGGCCTGCGGTATGCCTACAATCCGGCGGCCCAGTCCGTGGATATCGTGTTGCCCGATGCCTTGCGCCTGCCCTATGAACTGGGAGCGCAGGGGGCGACGAAGACGCCGATGGCCACGGCCGGGCGTGGTTTGCTGCTGAACTACGACGCCTATACGCAGACCGATTCGCGCTACCGGGTGGCGCTCTTCACCGAGCAGCGCTACTTCGACCGGTTTGGCACGTTCAGCAACACCGGCACGTCGTATCTGGGCGGCGCCGGCGACCGCTACGTGCGCTACGACACGTATTGGGCGCGATCCGACCAGGAGACGATGCGGACCCTGCGCTTGGGCGACACCATCACCTCGTCCTTGAACTGGTCGCGTTCCGTGCGTGTGGCGGGCATCCAGTGGGGCAGGAACTTTGCGTTGCGTCCGGACCTGGTCACGTTTCCGGTGTCCACGCTGAGCGCCTCGTCCGTCGTGCCGTCCTCCGTGGCGCTGTACGTCAATGGCGTGCAGCAGTATTCCGGCAATGTGCCGCCGGGGCCGTTCGTGGTGAACCAGGTCCCGGGCATTACCGGTGCGGGCCAGGCCACGCTGGTCACGCGCGACGCGCTGGGGCGCACGGTCAGCACGTCGGTGCCGCTGTATATCGATACGCGCATGCTGGCTGCCGGGCTGTCCAGCTATTCCGTGGAGGCGGGATTCGTGCGCCGTCTGTTCAGCGTGCGCTCTTTCGACTATGACAACCAGCCGGTGATGGCGGCATCGGGGCGCTACGGTTATAGCGACACCCTGACGTGGGAGGGGCATGGCGAAGCCACGGCAGGCCTGTACAACATCGGCGCCGGCGCCCTGGTGAAGTTGGGTCAGGCTGGGGTGGTCAGCGGGTCCCTGGCGGGCAGCGCGGGCCGCTATGACGGCGGGCAGGTCGGCCTGGGCTACCAATACGTGCAGCCCGCATTCAGCGTGGATGCGCAAGCCACGCGCGTGCTGGGCGACTACGGTGACCTGGGATCGCGCGAAGACGCGCCCGTGCCCCGCCAGACCGAACGGGTGACCGTGTCCGTGCCGCTGACGGCGTCGCAAAGCGTGGCGTTCAGCTATATCGGCTACCGCATGCCGCATGTGCCGGCAGCCAAGTTGGGGTCGGCGTCCTACACCGTCAACCTGCACAGCCGGGTCGTCATGACGCTGAGCGCCTACAACGATTTCACTCAATCCGATTCGCGCGGAGTCTATCTGGGCTTGTCCTTCATGCTCGGCGACCGGACGCAGGCCACCGCCTCGGTCAGCAGGCAAGGCGGGCAGGATGCGTACAGCCTCGGTGCGCAAAGCAGCGTGGCGTACGAGGGAGGCTGGGGCTGGGCGGTGCAGAACGGACGGTCGGGCGGCATGCAATACAACCAGGGGCAGGCGCAGTACCTTGGCCGGTACGGCCTGCTGGCCGGCATCGTGCAGGAATACGGAGGCAAGACGATGGCCGCGGCGCAAGCGTCGGGATCAATCACGCTGATGGACGGCACGGTGCTGCCCTCGCGCCGCATCAATGACAGTTTCGCGCTGGTGTCCACGGACGGCGCGCCCGATGTGGCGGTGCTGCACGAAAACCGCAAGCTGGGCCGGACCAACGGCAGCGGTTATCTGCTGGTGCCGGATCTGAATTCCTATCAGTCGAACCGCATCGCGATCGATCCCGAAGACCTGCCCGTGGACGTGAAGCTGGACACCACCAAGGTGGTCGTCGTGCCGCAGGCGGGGGCTGGCGTGCTGGCGAAGTTCCAGGTCGAGCAATACGCGGCGGCCTCGGTCATCCTGACAATGCCGGACGGCGGGTTCGTGCCCGTGGGGGCGGAAGTGGCGCACGCCGAAAGCGGCAAGCACTCTGTCGTGGGCTACGACGGACTGACGTTCGTCGAGGACTTGCAGCCGCGCAATCACCTGAGAATAAAGGGGGCGGGCGTTTCATGCGCGGTGGCGTTCGACTATGCGCATGCGGCAAACCGGCCCATGCCCACCTTGGGGCCCTTCCCCTGTCTGCCGCCTGGCGCGGGGGGGCCATGAGGACGCGCCTGATCCGGCCGGCGCTGCAGGCGCTGACGGCCTTGTCGTTGGGATATGCCGGCGCGTCCGAGGCCAGTTCCTGCGCGCTGGGCGCCGCCACCACTTACACGGTGAACTTCGGCACCGTCAATCCGCTGCTGCCTGCCGACACTTTCAGCGATGGCGGGCAAATCGCGGTGACTTGCACTTTCACCCTGCTCGGCCTTTTCGCGCGGGTGTGCTTCAACCTGGGCCAGGGCGACACCAGCACCTCGATCAACCCGCGCACCTTGGGCGCCGGCACGAACCGGATGAACTACAACCTGTACACGGACGCGGCGCATTCCCAGGTGTGGGGCACGTCCACCAGTTCGGGCCCTACCTCCGTGCTGCTGACCGGGCCGCTCGTCGTCGGCGGGGGGCCGGTGTCCACGACCTTCAGGTTCTACGGAAAGTTGCCGGGTAACCAGCCGTTGGTCTCGACGGTAAACAACGCCAACACTCAATACTCGGAGAACTATGCGACCACCGCGACGGTGGATGTGGTGTTCGGCCTGGGCGGGTTGGCAAACTGCCCGGTGACGCCGACGCAACGGATCCTTGTCCCGCTTACCGTGACGGCACTGGTGCAGAAGAATTGCACGATCAACGCCACGGATCTGATGTTCCCGCCCCGGGGCGTCTTGAACGCCGCGACGACGGGCACCAGCACGATCACCGTCAAATGCACCAACAACAATGCGTTCTCGGTGGCCTTGAACGGAGGCGCCGTCGCCAACAATGTGCTGGCCCGCAAAATGAAGCACTCGACCGCCGCCGATACCGTGGGCTATCAGCTCTATCAGGACGGCAACTACGCCACTATTTGGGGCGACGCCTCGGGCGGCAGCCCGCGCACGGGGACGGGCACTGGCTCCAATCAGACGTTCACGGTGTATGGGCGCGTGCCTGCACAGACGACGCCGCGGCCGGGGGACTATAAGGACGTCGTCACCGCCACCATCACTTTCTGAGGCTTGCCTAACGTCCGGTGCGGTCCCGCAGCATGGCCGCCAGTTCCGCGTAGCAGCGCTGCACCGAGGCGCGTGCCTGCGTTTCGGGGGCGCGGGTCATCAGGCAGATGCGGCGCGTCATTTGCGGGCGTTGCACGGGCACGATGGCCAGGCCGTCGCCGCGCTGGCCCTGGGTGTACAAGCGCGAGATCAATCCCACCCGCAGCCCGGCGCGCACCAGGCTGTAGAGCGTATCGGTGTAGTTCAGCGTGTCGGTCGCGGCCAAATCCGCGCCTTGCTGGCGCAGCGTGGACACGATCATCTCGTAGGTGCTGCCGCGCGACAGCACGGCCAGCGGTTCGTGCTTCAGGTCCTGCCATGTGACCGCGGCGCGGCGCGACAGCCGGTGCGTGTCGGCCAGCACCGCGACCAGTTCGTCTTCGGCTACGAAGGTGGCGGCCACGCCGGGCGCCAGGCCGAAATCCAGCCCCAGGCCGATGTCCAGTTCGCCGTTGTTCAAGGCGGCCATCAGTTCGTCGTTCAGGTGGTCGCTCAAGACCAGCACGGTCTCGGGATGGCGCAAGCGCCATTGCGCCACGGCGGGCGCCAGCAGGTGCATGGTGGACGGGATGCAGCCGATGCGCACCGTGGCGGCCTGCGTATCCAGCAGGCGCTGCAGGTCGTCCGTGCCCTGGGTGTAGGTATTGAGCAGCCATTCGATCTGGGCGCGGGCGGCAAGCCCCGCGGGGGTCAGGCGCACGTGGTGGGTGCTGCGCTCGAACAACGCCACGCCCATCAGCGTTTCCAGTTCACGGATGGCGGATGACAAGGCGGGCTGGCTTAGCGACAGCGCCTGGGCGGCGCGGCTGAAGCTGGCATGGCGCGCCACTTCCTTGAAGCCGCGCAACTGGCGCAAGGTGGGCTGGCGCGGCGGCGTGGCCGGGCGGTCCGGCTCGGGGCGCTTGGTCATAGATTTACCTGATGAATCTATAAAAATATACCATTTCAGTTATTACCCGGAGCTGCGTAGGATGGCGCCGTCGCCCTCCTGCGCGCCCCTGCCTGGGCGCGCGTATCCGCCCTGATCGCCCCTCACCATGTTCAAACGCCTGTTCCTGTCCGTGTCCGCGCTGGCGGCTGCGCTGTGCATCGCCCCTGCCGCCTGTGCCCAAACGCCTTGGCCGGGCGCGAAGCCGCTGACCCTGATCGTGCCGTTCAGCCCGGGCGGCAACGTGGACACCACGGCGCGTTTGGTAGCGCAGAAGCTGTCCGAACGGTTGAACCAATCGATCATCGTGGACAACGTGGCGGGCGCAGGCGGCGTGCTGGGTGTGGCCCGCGCCACCCATGCCGCGCCCGACGGCTATACGCTGGTGATGGGCTTTGACGGCCCCATCAGCGTGGCCCGCCTGATCAATTCGGCTGTGAAGTACGACGCCGAGAAGGACCTGACGCCGGTGGCGCTGGTGACGACCGCGCCGGTCGTGCTGCTGGCCCGTCCTGGCCTGCCGGTGAACAACATGGATGAGCTGATCGCGCTGGCCCGCGCCAAGCCGGACACGCTGACGTATGCGTCCTCGGGCGTCGGCACGGTGCTGCACCTGTCGATGGAAGTAATGCAGGACCAGGCCAAGGTGAAACTGGTCCACGTGCCTTATCGGGGCGGCGCGCAGATCACCAACGACGTGATGGGCGGCCAGGTGGACCTGGGGCTGCTGGTCACCACCAGCGCCACGCCGCTGGTGCAGCAGAACAAGCTGCGCGCGCTGGGCGTGACCTCCGCAGAGCGCGTCGCCACCTTGCCGGGCGTGCAGGCCTTTGCCGAAACCGCCGAGCTCAAAGGGTTTGAACTGAACACCTGGATGGGCATGTTTGCGCCCACTGGCACGGATCCGCAAGTGGTGCGGCAGCTGAACCAGGCCTTGAATGCCGTGCTGAAGCTGGACGACGTGCAAAAGCGCCTGGCCGAAGGCGGGGCTATCGCGGGCGAAGGCACGCCGGAAGATTTCGCCGCCTTCCTGAAGAAGGAAAAGGCCGTGTACGCGCACATCGTGAAAAGCGCCAACATCCAGCAGGAATAAGGCTGCTGACCTCAAGGATGCCCAACGACATGAACGCTTTCGCGCTTGGCCCCGTGCTGCCTGAAATCCAGGCCATTCAGCAAGAGATGGTGGCGCTGCGCCATCAGATCCATGCGCATCCCGAACTGGCCTACCAGGAAGTCGCCACCGGCGACCTCGTGGCCGAACACCTGGCCGCCTGGGGCTACGAGGTGCACCGCGGCCTGGGCGTGACCGGCGTGGTCGGCACCTTGCGCCGCGGGACGGGCGCGCGCCGGCTGGGACTGCGCGCCGACATGGACGCCCTGCCCATCCATGAAACCACCGGCTTGCCCTACGCCAGCCAGCACCCGGGCAAGATGCACGCCTGCGGGCACGACGGGCATACGGCCACCCTGCTGACCGCGGCCCATGCGCTGGCGCAGCGCGGCCGGTTCGACGGCACCGTGCATCTGATCTTCCAGCCGGCCGAAGAAGGCCACGGCGGCGCGCAGAAGATGATCGCCGACGGCTTGTTCGACCGGTTCCCGTGCGACGCCGTCTACAGCTTCCATAACGAACCGGGCTATCCGGCCGGGCATTTCGGGTTCCGCGCCGGCGTCATGTACAGCTCGTCCGATACCGTGGTGCTGACGGTCAGCGGCGTGGGCGGCCATGGCGCGATGCCGCACGTGGCGGTGGACCCCATCGTGGCGGCCGCCAGCATCGTGCTGGCCCTGCAGACCATCGTGTCGCGCGAAGTGGACCCCAACGACATGGCGGTGGTGACCATCGGTGCCATCCATGGCGGCGATGCGCCCAACGTGATCCCGAAGTCGGTGGAACTGCGCCTGACCGTGCGCGCCCGCCGCCCCGAAACGCGCGCCCTGCTGCGTGAACGCATCACCGCCATCGCCACGGCGCAGGCCGCCGTGCACCGCGCCACCGTCCAGGTCGACTACCGGTGGCGCTACCCGCCGGTCGTCAACGACCGCGGCGCGACGCAATTCGCGGCCGCCGTCGCGCAGGACTGGCTGGGCGCGGAACGGGTGATCCCCGACCTGCAGCCGTTGCAGGCCAGCGACGACTTCGCCTTCATGCTGGAGGCCGTGCCGGGCAGCTACTTCATCGTCGGCAATGGCGAAGGCGAAGGCGGCTGCATGGTGCACAACCCCGACTACGATTTCAACGACGACATCCTGCCGGTCACGGCCAGCTACTGGGTGAAACTGGCCGAGCGCTTTCTGGCCGCCGATACCCCTGCGTTTTGAATGCCGCTTCAGGCTCCGTATGACTGCTTCCCCTGTATCCCCCGCCGCTCACGAATCAGCCTTCGACGCCACCACTGGCTACTGGCAAGAGATCGTCAGCGCCGATGCGCTGCCCGTGCCGGTTGAACCGCCCTATTCCCGCGGCTATCCGGCACGCTTGCCGGATGGCCGCTACCTGGTGCTGCCGCTGCGCGGCGTGCCCGGGGATCCGGACCGTTGCGTGGCCTCGCTGATCGCCAACCACGCCAGCCTGGATGTAGTCGAGGCGCTGGCCGGATTCATGGCGGATCGGGCGCGCGCCTTCCAGGCCGACGTGGTCGTGGGGCTGCCCACGCTGGGCCTGGCGTTCGCGCCGCTGGTGGCGCGCGGGCTGGGCTTCACGCGCTACGTGCCCTTCGGTTATTCCCGCAAGTACTGGTATGACGAAAACCTGTCGGTGCCGGTGCAATCGCTGACCACGCCGGAGGCCGGAAAGTTGTTGTACGTGGACCCGAATCTGGCGGGCAGCCTGCGCGGCCGCCGCGTACTGGTGGTGGATGATGCCGTCAGCACCGGGCAGACGATGGTGTCCGCGCTGACATTGCTGGCGCGCTGCGGCGCCGAGGTGGCGGGCATCGTCGTGGCCATGTGCCAGGGCACGCGCTGGCGCAGCCGGCTGGTCGACGCCCAAGGCGTGCCGCTGCCAGTGGCCTGCGCGTTCGAGTCGCCGCGCCTGCGGCGGGTCGCGCACGGCTGGGCGCCCGAGCCCGGCGCTTAAGGACGCTCTGGCGCGGGTCGGGGCTTGACCGGCCAGAACAGCGTGGCCGGACGCTGCCAGATTCGCTGGCGCACGCCCGCCGACAGCGAATCGCGGTCGCCGCGGCGCAGGTTGCGCGAGCGCAGCGCCACATTGAACGCCAGCGCGAAGCTCACGACCACGTTCAGCAGCCCCGTTATCGCGGTGCCGGCCACGGCCATCCAGAACGCTTGCGTGTGCACGACTTCCCATCCCAGCGTGCCCAGCGCCGTGCCGATCTGACCGGCGCTGAGCGTCACGTGGCGCACTTCCACATGCGGGCCGAAGAAGCTGACGATAGCCGGGCCCAGGCCCAGCATCAGGCCCAGCGACACGTTGCCCGCGATGCCCGAGATATTGCGCTGCCAGAAGCCGGCCCAGCGCACTGCGCCGCGCTCGCCCAGCAGGTGCCGGGCGCGCCGGTTGTAAGCCATCACGTCGTGCACGCGGTGCAGCGCGAACCAGTTGTCAGCCCAGCCGGCGATCAGGCTGGAAAGCCATAGCAACACCCCGGTGGCCGCTGCATAGATGGGCGTGGGCCCCCAGGCCGAGAACGAGGCCAGTGTTTCCTGCGCCTTGTCCGCGCTGATCAGCGGCCGGTCCAGGCCGTTCAGGGCGATCCATTGCACGGCCCACGCCAAGGGGAAGACCACCGCCAGATTGCCCAGGATGGCCGCCGCGTTGGAACGGATCATGGCCAGCGTGTCGTCCAGGAAGGCCTCGCGGCCTTGCGGCGTATAGGCGTCGTCCAGCCGATGGGCCAGCGCCGGCCCCGTCATGGCCGGTTGCTTGGTGGCCAGCGTGAAGTGCGCGAAGTGGATCACGAGGAAGCCGCCGGCGTAGTTCAGCGAGGCCAGCAGGCCTTCGATGAACTTGTCCAGGTGCAGCGAGACGATGAAGAATTTCAGGTAGACGGTGAACACCATGATGAAGCCGCCACCCAGCGACGCCTTGAGCATCGTCAGGTATTCCGCGGCGTCGCGCGCGATGTAGTGTTCGCCGGTTTCAGCGGTGCGTTCCATCACCCGGCGCGCCAGCTGCGCGAACGACGAGGCCGCCAGGTGCCGGATGCTGCTGCGGGCCTGGGTGGACCGGATCAGTTCGGCCGTCAGGTGCACGTACTTGTGGCGCTGCGTGGGGTCCACCCAGACGCTCAGCAGCAGTTCGATGCGGTCCAGCCGCAGCTTCATGCGTTCGATCTGGAACACGACTTCAACCGATACGCCGTTCTTCTCCAGTTCGTCGTAGACGCCTTGGGTGGCGGCGCGGCAGCCGTCCAGCAGGGCGCGGAACATGTTCAGGCGGCGGCCGAAGACCTCGCGCGGCGTGTCGGGCCCGCTGTCGCACAGTTCGGCCGCGGCGCCGGCCAGCGCGAAGAAGGGCGAGTCCTCTACGCGGCCCGGCAGGCGCGACCGGATGTCCTGGGCGAGTCCCGTCGCGCGCACCTGGCTGACCAGCACCTGGATGCTGCTGGTCAGCGCCGCTTCCAGTCGCGGCGCGGGCGGTTCGGGGGCGGTGGGGTCCAGGCGTGCCAGGCCGTCGCCCTGGCGGTACAGCGCGCGCATGCGGGCCAGGGTGTCGTCGTCCAGCGATTCGATCCACTGCGCGTCGCCTGCCCGGCGGAAGATCAGCGAGAACAGGCCAAACATGTCGCTGCGGTTGGGCGGAGGCGGCAATAGCCGGGCCTGCGCGCGGTCCCAGAATTCGCCCCAGAAGCCGGGGTGCGAGGCCACGCCGGTGTCGCACAGCAGCGAGGTGGGATCGTTGTCCGCCACCAGCGAACGCAGCGTGGCGGCGACGGGCGCCGCGCGGTCAGGGTTGTTTTCCAGCACCTGCAGCAGGTAGCGCAGGCGGGCGTGCTGCGGATGGCGGACGGCGTCTGCGTCGGGGGCGGGCGTGCCCGGTGCGGTGGATGCGGCGGGCGTGGCGGGCCGGCCGGGGCGGTCCAGCCACCGGCTCAGGTCGACCATCCACAGGTTGCGCTCGGCTAGCGGGGCGTCGGGATCGGCGCTCGCCAGGATGACGTCCAGCTGCGGGCCGCCATGCCGCGAGGCCCGCCACTTGCGCCAAAGAGAGGTAAGCATGGGCGGGCCTCGCGGGTCACAGGGATTCGGGGTCTCGGCGCAGGGAGAAGCCTTGCGCTTCGTTCATGGCCAGGTAGCTGACGTTGCGCGACACCACCGGCGGCTTGTCGCCGCTGTGCAGGGCGCGCACTTCGTCCAGCACCATCTTGTCGGCCAGCGTCATGCGGTCGATCATGCGCAGGTACTGCATCCAGCTTTCCACCAGGAACACTTCACGCCATACGCCTTCGCGTTCCAGGTCTCGGAACAGCTGCCATTGCTGCGCGCCGTTGCGCAGGCGCAGCAGCCGCAGCGGATGCGCGGCGCTGATCAGCGCCGACAGCTTGTCGCGTTCAATCAGGTATTCCACGGCTACCAGCACCGAGCCGTGCTGGGTGTTGAAACCGGCGGCGGCCATCGCGGGTTCGGTGCTGTCCACGCGCGCGAGCGATTGGGTGTCCACATGTTCGGGCAGGCGCGACCGGTACAAGAGGGCGACGGTGATGCCCAGCATGATGCCCGCGGTGCTGAGCGCGCCGGACACGCCCATGGTGCCGGCGAAGTGGCCCCACATGAACGAACCGGCCGCCAGGCCGCCGAAGATGGCGGTCTGGTACAGCGCCAGCGCGCGCGCCTTGACCCAATCGGGCACCAGCATCTGGACGGTGGTGTTGTAGGTGGCCAGCACGCCGATCCAGCAACTACCGGATATCAGCAGCGCCGGAAACGCGACCCACAGAGTGCTGGTCAGGCCCAGCGCCAGCAGGCAGGCGGCCAGCAGCGCAGCGGCCACGGTGACCAGCCCGCCTGCGCCCAAGGCGGCCTGCACGCGGCGCACGAAGGCGCTGCCCAGGATTGCGCCCACCCCCAGCGCGCCCAGCATGTAGCCGTACAGCAGGGCGCTGCCTTCCTCCTGCTCGTGGGCCAGCAACGGCAACAGCGCCCACAAGGCGCTGGCCGACAGGCCGAAGGCGAACGAGCGCAGCATGACGACGCGCGTCACGGTGGAATGCTGGGTGTAGCGCAACGCGGCGACAACACCTTCGAAGAGGCCTTCGGGCGGCAGGCGACGCTCGGGCAGGTCGCGCTGCCAGCGCCAGATCGCCCAGATCAGCCCGCCATAGCAGAAGCAGTTCAGCAGGAAGACCCAGGGCGCGCCCATGGCGCCCAGCAGCAGGCCGCCGATGGCGGGGCCGACGGCGCGGGCGACGTTGTAGTTGACGCTGTTGAGCAGGACGGCGCTGCCGACGTGGGCGCGCGGGACCTGTTCGCCGACGGCGGCCTGCCAGGCGGGGGTGACGATGGCGCTGCCGATGGCGATGCAGAAGACGGAGGCGATCAGCGTGATTGGGTGCAGCAGGCCGGCGAACGCCAGGATGGTGATGAAGACGCCGCCGGTCAGTTCCAGCAGCATGCCGGTCAGCATCACTTTGCGCCGGTCATAGTTGTCGGCAAGCACTCCGGTCAGGATGGACAGGGCCACCAGCGGGAAGGCGGCGGCCACCTGGATCATGGCGACCATCAGGGGGCTGCTCTGTTCGGTGGTGATGATCCAGGCGGCGGCGACGGATTGCGCCCAGGTGCCCAGGTTGGCGAACAGGTTGGCGATCCAGATGATGCGGAACGCGGGGAAGGATAAGGGGGAAAGCGTGCTGACGGTAAGAGGGGCAGCGGGCGCAGCGGGGGCGCCGGGGGGGAGGTCGGCGGAGGGGGAGACGGGGGTGAGCATACGGAGGGCTCTGGGGCGTCTTTTTTGGGGCGCCGGGAGGGCGTTTGGGGTGGGGTAATGGTACGCCTGAATGATGGCGGGTTGTGTTGCGGGGAGTGTCTGTGTGGGGCTGGCGTGTTTGACGATTGCGGTTCTTGGGCCGCACGGCGTGGCGGGGGCACGGGGTGCGCGGGTCAACGATTGCGGTCCGGAGCCTTCGCTCCGGACTTGCCCCGTCGTCATCTTCGTCCAGGCCTGCGGCCTTCCCTTCAGATTCCCTCGGGCGCATCGACTCCCCGCGCACCCCGTGCCCCCGCCACGCCGTGCTGCGGTGCATCGGAATCGGGCATCGCCGGGGCGGGTGGTGTGCTTGGCATTTTGCTGTCCGGTGGCGGGGTTTTGCGGTGGATAAGGGTGTGGGTAAGTCGGTGGATTGGGGGTGGATAGCCGGTGGATAGCCGGTGGATAAGGTGGGATAACTTTTGGGGGCATAACCTTTGGTGACGCATGTGTCTCGTGGGGTATCGGGTTTTCCCGTGGATTTCTAGTACCCTGCCCCGTTGCCCCGGCCGTGCTGAGTCGCGGGCTTGATGGACGTGCCTAGCGCGTCCACCCTTTCACTCTTTGTTGTTTGTTGCCATGACCCTGACGTTCAATGGGCGCGCGTTTGCCGCCCTGCTTGCCGTGACCGCCCTGTTGGCGCTGATTGCCCTGTATGGCGCGCCCTATCCGTTCTTGCGCGGATTCGTGGGGGATGTGGTGGCTGTTGGCTGGGTGTACCTGGTGTACCGGACCTTCATCCGTGCAAGCGTCGGGGTGCTGGCGGTGGCGGCGCTGTTGACGGGGTATGCGGTGGAGTTTGGCCAGTACCTGGCGCGGCAGTACGGGTGGCAGATCGAGCAGCCGGTGCTGCGCGTCGTGCTGGGCAGCGTGCCGGACTGGTGGGATGTGGTGGCGTACACCGTGGGGTTTGCGGTGGTGCTGGTGCTGGCGTTGGCCAATGCGCACCGTGCGCGCAATGCCGCGTTGCGGGATGCCCGGGTGCGGGCGAGTCTGCGCGCCCGCCGTTAAGCGGCGGAATGTCCAGGCCGGGGCAAGCGCCCCGGCGTCTTCCGAAGGATCAGGCTTGGCAGATCGGTTCGTCGTCGTTGCGACGGACCGCGGGGGCGCTTGCGCGCAGCGGTTGCAGGCGGGCGTTGCGGAAGGGGGCGAACAGTTCGGCCCAGGACGACGGGAACAGGGGCGTGGCGTGGCGCACCGCGTCGCGGCGGGCGTAATGCGTCAGCAGTTGCTGACCGATCGGGGCGTCTCCCAGGGGGTGGCGGTTATTCATGGTATTTCCGTATTGCATTGAAAGTGTATTCATTGTACTAGGCGGACCCTTCCTCGTCCACCCTGCCCTGCGCCGGCCTTGCGTCTGGTCAAGTGCTTGATCTGAAAGGGGCTGGCCCCTTTTATGCAGTGAGCGATCGTGGTTCTCCGGGATTGCCCTAGCAGTCGAAAACGGTAGACGGTATACAATGTTCTTCATGGCCGGGCTAGACCAGCCTGGAATCCCCTCCCTACTGGACTGGAGCGCGTCATGGCAGAACTGATGAACCGAGATGAATTCCGTACCGCGTTGGAAAACGCGATCAAGGGCAAGAGCGCCAACGCTTCGCCCTTCTCCATCGCCTGGGCTGAAGGCAAGCTCAGCCGCGAGCACCTGTCGCGGTGGGCCGAGAACCACTATCACTATGTGGGTCCGTTCGCCGACTACCTGGGCTACCTGTATGCCCGCACGCCGGACACCTATACCGAGGCCAAGGACTTCCTGCTGGCCAACATGTATGAAGAGGAAATCGGCGGCGATCGCCACACCGATCTGCTGATCCGCTTTGCCGAAGCCTGCGGCACCACCCGCGAACGGGTCACCAACCCCGACAACATGTCGCCCACGACGCGCGCGCTGCAAAGCTGGTGTTACGCCGTGGCCATGCGCGAAGACCCCATCGTGGCGGTCGCGGGCCTGGTCGTCGGCCTGGAATCGCAGGTGCCGTCCATCTACCGCAAGCAGACTCCGACGCTGCGCGAGAAGTACGGCTTTACCGATGAAGAGGTCGAATTCTTCGACCTGCATATCGTGTCGGACGAAATCCATGGCGAACGCGGCTATCAGATCGTGCTGGAGCATGCCAACACCGTCGAGCTGCAGCAGCGCTGCCTGAAGATCTGCGAGATCGGCGCCCAGATGCGGCTGCTGTACACCACGGCGCTCTATACCGACTACGTGCAGCACGAGATCAAGCTGCCCGAACTCGGCCTGGCCGCCTGACCCCTGCCCGGCCTTTCCGGCCGCGCGCCATGGCGGGCGCGGCCGGCCCGCAGCTTCTGGATGACAGACCCATGCCTACCGTTGTATTCCATAAAGGCGGCCAGACTTTCACCGACGTGGTGAAGGACAACACCAATCTGGTGGTGCGGGCCGGTATCAAGCAGTTTCCGTATCCGCACCTGCGCTACGAATGCGGCATGGGCAAGTGCGCCAAGTGCGCGTGCCGCGTGCTGGCCGGCGCCGAGCATTTGCCGCCGGTGAACTGGAAAGAGAAAAAGCAGCTGGGCGACCGCATCGACCAAGGCTATCGGCTGGCCTGCCAGTTGTGGTTGAGCAGCGACATCGAACTGCTTCAGGATATGGAGGCATAGCAGCCATGGACTCCGTATACGTCATCCTGACGACCAAGCCCGGCGTGTTTCGCACCGAAGTGGGCAAGGACGTCGACATCCTCGAAACCTATGACTACGTGTTCTGCGGGCGCGCGCTGGCGGTGTTTCGCATCGCCCGGCTGCATGGCGACACGCGGCTGGTGGTCACGGAAGAGACACCGCCCTATGTGGTGAACCGCGTGCCGTCCAAGTTCCTGGAGAAGTTCGCCTCGGTCGAGGCGGCCCGCAAGGAACTGGCCCACCTCACGCGCTTTGGCAGCATGGAATCCACGTTGACGCTGCGGGCCGATACCGCAGTGGCGGAGCATTGAACGACATGGTCCAGATCACTTTCATCTCGAACGGCGGCAAGGTGGCGACCGCGCCCGAGAACAGCAATCTGCTGCGCGTATCACTGAAGGAAAAGGGCGGCATCCCGTTCAAATGCGGGGGCGGCCTGTGCGGCACCTGCAAATGCCGCATCGAGGAAGGGCTTGAAAACACCGATGCGGTCAAGCCGAAAGAGCGCAAGCACCTGCGTCCCGAAGACTTCGAAGCCGGCTACCGCATGGCGTGCCAGACGTTCGTGAATGGCGACGTGAAAGTCTCTTGGGTGGTGCAGAACGGCAAGGGCGTAGTGGTGGGCGCGGCGTCCGACCCCGTCGAAGCCGCCAGCTGAGCGCGCGGGCGGCGATGCCGCCCGGCCTTTGCCGCGTCAGTCCGCCGAGGCGTGCTGCTGGGTGTCGGTATAGGCCTTGGCCGCGTTGTGCACGTGCTGGCTGGCCAGCAGTGCGGCCAAGTCGCCGTTGCCGGCGATGACGGCGTTCAGGATCTGTGAGTGCTCGTCCCAGTTCGCCTTGGCTCGGTGCATGTTGCTGGGCGCGAACAGCAGCGCCGTGCGGTCGCGCAGCGAACGCATCAGGTCGGTCAGCACCACGTTGCCGCCGATGGTGGCCAGCATTTCGTGGAACTGCGAATTCAACGCCAGGAACTTGTCCAGCTGTTCGCTGCGCGCGGCTTCCGTGCCTTCGCGCAGGAACGCCTGCAGGCGTTCGACGGTCTTCGCGTCGCGCCGTTGCGCCGCCAGCTTGGCGTTCAGCCCTTCCAGCGTGGCGCGCACTTCCACCATGTCGTAGGCCACCGCGTCGGACAGCACCGACACGGAGGCGCCGCGGCGCGGCTCGATGGTGACGAGCCCCTCGGCCGCCAGCGCGCGCAACGCCTCGCGCACCGGGATGCGTGACACGCCCATTTCCTCGGACAGCCGGCCCTCGACCAGGCGGTCGCCCGGCGTGAACTCGCCGCTGAGGATGCGTTCGCGCAACTTGTCGCGGATGACGGCGAACAACTGCGGATGCTGCTCGCCGATCTTCAGCGGAGCGGAAGACTGCGTCTCTACGGCTTGCGGGCTGACGGGCGAAGTGGTCATGGCGAGCATGTATGGATTAATGGATACAGTCTCCATTGTATTACCGGGTGTAGCCGCGTGCCGTTGCGAAGGCGCCGCATCAGGCGCCCCAGAAGGCTTTGACCAGCACCCCTACCGCGCCGAGTGCGCACACCGCCAGCAATACGCTGCGCACGGCATGCGGCGGCAACAGGGTGCGCAGCCGGTTGGAGACCGCAAAACCGGCCAGCAGGAAAGGAGCAAGACTAAGCGCCAGCCCGGCGTGGTAAGCCGTATACCGGTTGGCCAGCGCCAGCATGGCCAGCGAGAAGATCGATCCCAGGAACAGCACCACGCCCAGGGTGGCGCGCAGGCGCGGCGGCGCGGTGTGCTGCAGCACGATGGCGATGGGTGGCGCGCCGACGGACGTCATCGTGCCCATGATGCCGGAAGCCACGCCGGCGCCCGACACGCGGCCCGGCGTGGCGGTAAAGCGCAGGCCCGCCACGCTGAGCGCGACGGCCGCCAGGATCAGGCAGGCGAACAGCACGCCCAGCGCCTGCGGCGCAAAGCGCGCCATGGCGTAGATGGCGATCAGCGTGCCCACCACGCGGCCGGCCAGCGCGTACGACACGGCAGACCAGTCGATGAAGGCGCGCTCGCGCAGCGCGGTCAACAGCGAGATGAAGCCGCCCAGCGTCAGCAGCGGCCCGGGCGCCAACTGAGGGAAGAACATGGCGGCCACGGGGGCCGCGAACATCGCGAAGCCGATGCCCCCCACCCCTTGCGCCAGCGCGGCGCCGAACACCACCAGCGCCATGGCGGCGTAGTGCGAGAAATCCGGAAACGGCAGGGTGGGCAGCATGGGGGGTATGTAGCCTTATATGTATACGATAGTCAATCCGTGACAATCGGTGGTTCTGGTGAAATCAGGAAATGCAAGGGTAAACCCCTGATTTTTCGCCGTTATTCATGGGTTTTTCAGAATTATCGGTTTCCCTAGGCGGTGCATATTTCGATTGGTATGGCTCACAACGAAATATAGTATACCGATTGTGGCGACCTAACAGCCACGTCACAAGGGGAATCGCGCATGCAATCCGACGTCGTGCTCAACGCTGCTCACTGGATGTACCTGCTCAGCGTGGCCGCCATCATCCTGACGATGATCTTGCGGGCCAACGTGGTGGTGCCATCGGTAATCGGCACTTTCCTCGTGGTGCTGGCCATCACGGGCAACCCGATCAGCGCGCTGATCGGCATCTTTTCGGCCAGCTTCGTGGCAGCCAAAGAGCTGTTCAACATCTTTCTGGTCATCACCTTCATGACGGCCCTGCTCAACGCCTTGAAGACCTTGCAGGCGGACGTGCGCATGGTGCAGCCGTTCCGTCGGGTGATGCGCGGCGGGCATTCCTCGTTCGTGATCATCGCCCTCTGTACCTATGTCATTTCGCTGTTCTTCTGGCCCACGCCGGCCGTGCCGCTGGTGTCGGCCATCCTGCTGCCCGCGGCCATCGCTGCCGGGCTGCCGCCGCTGGCCGGCGCCATGGCGATCGCCATCGCTGGCCAGGGCATGGCGCTGTCGTCGGACTATGTGATCGGCGTGGCGCCCAGTATCAGCGCCAAGGCGGCGGGCGCGGCGGTCAGCGCGGCCGTGGTGGCCGACCGCGCGCTGGTGCTGTCGCTGATCACCGGCGCCGTGGCGCTGGTGGTGGCCTACCTGCTGATCCGCAAGCACATCGTGCCCGCGAGCCCCGCGTTGCTGGATGCGTGGCAGGCTCGCGCCCAGGACGGCAGCCTGGCGCGCATCGAACAATCGGGCTCGTTCGACAAGGCGGAACTGGCGCGCGGCACCATGGGCGCGGACCCGGCGCTGCCCCAAGGCCCCGTGCTGGACGACGAAGAACGCCGCCGCGTGCGCTGGTCCAAGACGTTTGCCGTAGTGACGCCCCTGGCGTTCCTGGCCGTGATCGCCGTGATGGTGGTGCCACGCCTGTTCCCGTCGTTGCCCGCCCTGCGTGGCGGCGACGCCGCGGCGCTGGTCGGCGGCGTGGCCTTCGTGGTGATGATGCTGGTGACGCTGGCCGCCGAAGGCCCGCGCAAGATGCTGGACGTGTGCCCCGAGCACGTGACGGACGGCTTCGTCTTCGCGTTCAAGGCCATGGGTTCGGTGCTGCCAATCGCCGGCTTCTTCTTTGTGGGCGCCAATGAAACCGCCGCGCAGATCCTGGGCGTGCCCCAGGCGCAGGCGCCCGGCCTGCTGTTCGAAGTGATCTCCGCCGGCCAGCACCTGATTCCCGAAAACCATTTCCTGGTGGCGTTCGGCGTGCTGCTGGTGGGCATGATCACCGGCATCGACGGTTCGGGTTTTGCCGGGCTGCCGCTGACCGGCACGCTCTCCGGCGCCCTGGGCCCGGTGGTGGGCGTGGACCCGGCAACCTTGGCCGCCGTGGGCCAGATGGGCGCGGTCTGGACCGGGGGCGGCACCCTGATCGCGTGGTCGTCGCTCATTGCGGTGGCGGGGTTTGCCCGGGTGAACGTGCTGTCGCTGGTGCGCGCGCTGCTGCTGCCCGTGCTGCTGGCGCTCTTCGTCTCCACCATCTGCGCCGTATTGATCTGGAGTTGATCCCCGGATGGGTCCGGACCCTGCGGAAGGGGCCCTGCGGGGCCCCTTTTCACGCCGAAGGCCTGGGGTTTCCACGTATCGTCATGAAGTGATTAAAGTATACAATGTTCAGAAGCTATCTAAGACGACCGATTTCCGGCCATTCCCGCACAGGTAAAGGACGCGCACCCGTGGACGATCTCTCGCAGCAAGCATTCATGAATCACATCGGCGGCGCCTGGGTCCCCAGCGCCACCGGCCGGACTGCCCCCAACCTCAACCCGGCGGATACGTCCGACGTGGTGGGGCTTTTCCCGGTGTCGGACGCCGAAGACGCCCGGCGCGCGGTCGAGGCGGCCGATGCCGCGTTCGCCGGCTGGCGCGACACGCCGATCTCCAAGCGGGCCGCCATCCTTTTCCGCGCCGCCCAATACCTGGAAGACCACGCCGACGCCTTCGCGCGCGAACTGACCCGGGAAGAGGGCAAGGGCCTGAACCTGGCGAAAGACGAAGTGCTGCGATCGGCGCAGACGATCCGCTTCTATGCGGTGGAAGGCCAGAGCTTCACTGGCGAGACCTTCGTCAACGACGACCCCGACATGGTCGTCTACAGCCAGCGCGAACCGCTGGGGGTGGTCACGGTGATCTCGCCGTGGAACTTCCCCATTTCGATCCCCGCGCGCAAGATCGCGCCAGCGCTGATCACCGGCAACACCGTGGTGTTCAAGCCGTCGTCCGACGCGCCGCTGTCTGGCTACCGGCTGACCGAGGCGTTCGTGCAGGCGGGGCTGCCTGCGGGGGTGCTGAACCTGGTGGTCGGCCCCGCCGCCGCCGTTGGGCCCGCCATCACCACCGCGCGCGCGGTGCGCGCGATCTCCTTTACTGGCTCTACCGCGGCAGGCGAACAGATCCACCGCGGCGCGGGCTTGACCACCCGCACGCAGATGGAGCTGGGCGGCAAGAATCCGCTGATCGTGCTGGCCGATGCCGACCTGGACCGCGCCGTGGACCTGGCCGTGAAGGGCGGCTTTTCGCTCAGCGGCCAGGCGTGCACGGGCACCAGCCGCGTGCTGGTGGACGCGAAGGTGCGCCAGGCGTTCACCGACAAGCTGGTGGCGCGGGTCAAGACGCTTACGCTCGGCAACGGGCTGGACGGCAACTTCGACCTGGGCCCGCTAGCCACGCGCAAGCAGCTGGACAACGTGCTGAGCTACGTGGCGGTGGGCAAGGAAGAAGCCACCCACCTGTGCGGCGGCGACGTGCTGACCGGCCCGGGTTTCGAGCGCGGCTACTACGTCACGCCCGCGCTCTTTACTGACGTGACGCAGCAGATGCGCGTCGCGCGCGAAGAGATCTTCGGCCCCGTCATCGCACTGATCGAAGTCGACGGTTATGACGACGCCATTGCCAAGGCCAATGACACCGAATACGGCCTGTCGGCCGCCATCGCCACCACGGATGCGCGCTATGCGCACCGCTTCGCCCGCGACATCCAGGCAGGCACCGTGAAGATCAACCGCACCACCACCGGCAACCTGATCAACGCGCCCTTCGGGGGGCTCAAGCACTCCAGCACCTCCACGTTCCGCGAGTCCGGCCGCGTGGGCCTGGAGTTCTACACGCAGATCAAGACCGTCTACCGCGCCGGCTAAGGCCGCGGACAACCGAAGAGGCTATCCCTATGAAACAGATTTATCGCCTGGAACTGGAAGAAGCGCGCGTCATGGTGCGGGCGGCCATCGCCAAGTCGGAAGCGATCGGCGTGCTGGAATCCATCTGCATCGTGGACGACGGCGGCTACCCCATCGCCCTGGAACGCATGGACGGCGCGCGCATCACCGGCCCGCAGATCGCCTGGAACAAGGCGTTCACAGCAGCGGGGCACAAGCGATCGACCCATCTGTTCAACACCCCGCCCAATGGCCCCGCGCTGCCCGGTAACGAAGCCTTCGGCATCCAGTGGAGCTTCGAGGGCAAGTTCGCCGTGTTCGTCGGCGGCTTTCCCATCGTGGTGAACGACGAGGTGATCGGCGGTATCGGACTGAGCGGCGGCAACGGCGAACAGGACACGCAGGCAGGCGTCGCCGCGCTGGCGGCATTGGCCGAACTGCTGGAGCCGCGCGGCATGAAAGTGCTGGTGCAGGCCGACATCAAGAAATAAGCGAGGCCGGCCATGGCATACCGCGTGCACATCCTGGAAACCGGCGCCGCCTTCGAGGTGGATGCCGACGAATCGGTGCTGGAGGCCGCCGGGCGCGCAGACGTCAAGCTGCCGCACGAGTGCACCTTCGGCGGCTGCGGCACCTGCCGCATCAAGCTGGCCTCAGGCACCGTGCGCTATGAGGAATTCCCCATGGCGCTGACGCCGGAAGAGGCGGCTGAAGGCTATGCGCTGGCCTGCCAGGCGCGGCCCGAAAGCGACCTGTGCATCAGCGTGGCCAGCAGCCGGCAGGTGTTTCCCGAACCGCGCCGCCTGCCGGCCACTGTGCAGCGCATCGAAGCGGTTACCGAAGACATCGTTCATCTGACGCTGGCGCTGCCGGATTCCGGGCTGGACTTCGTGCCGGGTCAGTACATGAACGTGCTGCTGCCCGATGGCGAGACACGCAGCTTTTCCATGGCGTCGGCATCGGCTGGCCAGCAGGTGGATTTCCATGTGCGGCGCATTCCGGGCGGCCGCTATACCGACCATTGGCTGGGACAGGCGCAAACCGGCGCGGCGCTCACGATCGAAGCGCCGCTGGGCGTATTCAGCTATCACGAAGAAGACTGGCGCCCGCTCATCATGATGGCGACCGGCACCGGCATCGCGCCGATCAAGGCGATCCTGGAATCCTTGCTGGATAAAGAGGACTGCCCGCCCGTCAGCCTGTATTGGGGCATGCGCACCGAGGAAGACCTGTATCTGAAAGACGAGATCGCCGGTTGGGCGGGGCGGCTGTACGAATTCAATTTCGTGCCCGTGCTGTCGCGCGCCGGCGCAAGCTGGCAGGGCCGGCGCGGCCATGTGCAGGACGCCGTCCTCGAAGACCACGACGACTTGTCCGAGCACGCCATCTACCTGTGCGGCGCACCCGCCATGATCCAGCAGGCCAAGCACCTGCTGGCCGGACGCGGCGCCAGCCTGGACCACATGTACGCCGACAGCTTCACCTTCCAGCACGCGCTGGCCGCTGCGGGCTGACGCGGCGGCGCCCGGCCCGGGCCTGCGGTGGGCCCTAGCGGAACACCAGCACGGGCAGGCGGGTCTTGGCCAGCACGCGTTGCGTCTCGCTGCCCAGCAGGAACCCCGTCATGCCGTGGCGCCCGTGCGAGCCCATGATGATCAGGTCGCACCCTTGGCTCTTCGCGGTTTCGACTATCGCCTCGTGCGGATGGTCGTTGACCACCACGACGATGTTGCAGGGCACCAGCGCATGGCGGGCCTCCATTTCCAGCCCGTCCAGATAGCCCTGCGCGTTCTTGCGCGCCTGGTCGGTATGTGGCGGCTGCGTGGTGCCCAGCATCTCGGCCTGATAGACCAGCAGGTGGTCCTCCGGGATGGCGCGGATGAGGGTGATGGTGGCGCCCATTTCCTTGGCGAAAACGAGTGCGCGCTTGAAAGCCGATTCAGACAGCAGGGAGCCATCCACGGCGATGAGCAAGTGCCTGTACATGTTGCCTCTCCTTTAGGAAAAGGAATGTCGAGCAACGGCGAATTCAGTATAGGCTTGCCGTTGCCCGCAATCCAGTCCCGCATAAGGAGGAGGCGGACCCGCCCGGACGCGCCGGCTCAGGCGCTCCGGCGTAGCGCGTCGCCACCTGGGGAAAGCCCTTGGGGCAACGCATCGATCAGGCTGCGCGTATAGGGGTGGCGCGCGTTGCGCCACAAGGTGGCGTTGGGGCCTTCTTCGACGATCCGGCCCGCATTCATCACCAGCACCCGATCGGCCAGATAGTGGACCACCGACAGGTCGTGCGAGATGAACAGGTACGACAAGCGGAATTCGGCCTTCAGGTCCACCAGCAGGTTCAGGATCTGCGCCTGCACGGACACGTCCAGCGCCGATACGGGTTCGTCGCAGATCACCAGCGCTGGGCGCAGCACCAGTGCGCGGGCAATGCCGATGCGTTGGCGCTGCCCGCCCGAGAATTCACTGGGATAGCGCGCCAGCGCCTCGCGCGGCAGGCCCACCGCGTCCAGGATCCGGGCGATGCGCTGGCGGCGTTCCTCGCGGTCCTTCACCTGGTGGATGCGCAAGGCGGCCTCCAGGATGTCGTTGACCGTATGGCGCGGGTTCAACGACGCATAGGGATCCTGGAAGATCATCTGCACGCTCTGGCGGTAGGCCGTCAGGCGGTGCCGGTCCAACTGGGCGGTGTCTTCGCCGCGCAGCAGGATCCGGCCGGACTCCGGGGCAAGCAGGCGCACCAGCGTGCGGGACAGCGTGGATTTCCCGCAGCCGGATTCGCCGACCAGCCCAAGGGTTTCGCCGGGGGCGATCTGGAACGACACGCCGTCCACCGCGGTGCTTGCGCCATGGGCCGTCGGGTACTGCACGCGCAGGTCTTCGACTTGCAGCAAGGGCGTCGCGCCGATGGGAATGGGGTCGTTGGCGGCAACCGGCACGCGGTCAGGGGTCACAAGGCCGAACACCGGGCGTCCCGAGGCGGGGTCGAGGCGCGTGCGGATTTCAGGCAGCCGCAACGTGCTGTAGTGGGTCGCGTCGTCCAGGCGCAGCGACGCCCCGAGCAGGCCCCGGGTGTAGGGGTGGCGCGGCTGGGCGAGCAGCGTCGCCGCGGGCCCTTCTTCGACCTTCTCGCCGCGCACCATCACGGCGACGCGGTCCGCCCATTGCCCGACCACGGACAGGTCATGCGTGATCAGCAGCAGTCCCATGTTCAATTGCGACCGCAGGTCGTCCAGCAGTTGCAGGATCTGCGCCTGGACGGTGACGTCCAGCGCGGTGGTCGGTTCGTCGGCCACCAGCAGCGCGGGCTGGCAGGCGATGGCGGCGGCGATCATGGCGCGCTGGCGCTGGCCGCCCGACAGCAGGTGGGGGTAGTCATCCACGCGGCGCTGCGGCTCGGGCACGCGCACCAGGTCCAGCAGTTCAATGGCGCGCGCCCGGGCGGCGCGGGCGCTGGCGCCCCGATGCAGGCGCAGCGCCTCGCCGATCTGGTCGCCCAGGGTCAGCACCGGATTCAGGCTCGTCATCGGCTCCTGGAAGATCATGGCGATGCGGTCGCCGCGCAGCGCGCAGCGCTGGCGTTCCGACAGCGCCAGCAGGTCCTGGCCTTCGAACAGGATGCGGCCGGACACGCGGGCATGCCGCGGCAGCAGGCCCAGCAGGGCGAGTGCGGTGGTGGACTTGCCGCAGCCGGATTCGCCGACGAGCGCCAGCGTTTCGCCGCCGCGCAATTGCAGGTCCAGCCCGTGCACGGCCTGATGGCCGGGAAAGGCCACATTCAGCCCTTGGATATCGATCAGCGTAGTCATGGTCGCCTAGCGCGCGGCGGCGGGCGCGGCGGCCACGCGCTGCCGGCGCAGTTTGGGATTGAGCGCGTCGTTGATGGCGTCGCTAAGCAGGTTCAGGGCCAGCACGGTGGCCATGATGGTCAGGCCGGGCAGGGCGGTCATGTACCAGGCGGTGCGCAAGGCTTCGCGCCCCGCGCCCACCATGCTGCCCCAGCTGACCACGTTGGGATCGCCCAACCCCAGGAACGACAGACCGGCTTCCGACAGGATGGCCTGGGCGACCAGCACGGCGGTCGTCACGATGATGGGAGGCAGGGCGTTAGGCAGGATTTCGCGGAAGATGATGCGGGCGTGGCCTGCGCCCAGCGTCTGCGCGGCCCGCACGAATTCGCGTTCCCGCAGGGAAATGAATTCGCCCCGGGTCAGGCGCGCGATGCCGGTCCATGACGTCACGCCCAGCGCGAAGATAATGGTCGACAGCGACGGGCCCAGAATGGCCACCAGCACGATGGCCAGCAGAAAGGACGGCACGGTCTGGAACAGTTCGGTGATGCGCATCAGCACGGCGTCGGTGCGCGGGCCGGCATAGCCCGCGAACGCGCCCACCAACAGGCCGATGGCCAGCGCGATGGCGGCCGACGCGCCGCCCACCAGCAGCGACACGCGGGCGCCGTGAAACAGCCCGGCCAGGATGTCGCGGCCCATCAGGTCGGTGCCGGCGGGAAAGCTGGCGTCTTCGCCGGGCCAGGTGAAGGGTGCGCCCACCATTTCCAGCGGGTCGTCCGGGAACAGCCACGCCGCGCTGGCGGCGGCGGCCAGCACGATCAAGAGGATGGCGGCGCCGACGGCGGCCGAGGGCGTGCGCAGCAGATGCAGCGCGGCGCGGGCAATCGGTTTCATGTCTTCCTCACGCGAGGGTCCAGCAGGCCGTAGCAGGCATCCACGGCGATATTCATCAAGGCCACCAGCGCCGCGCTCATCAGCAGGATGCCCAGCAGCAGGTTGACGTCGCGGCTGGCGATGGCCTCGAACGACAGCTGACCCAGGCCCGGCCACGCGAACACGGTTTCCACCACGATGCTGCCGCCCAGCAGCGCGCTGCTTTGCAGGCCCAGCATCGTGATGACGGGCAGGATTGCGTTCTTCAGCGCATGGTGCCAGATCACCCGCGCTTCGCCGTTGCCGCGCGCGCGGGCGGTGCGGATGTAGTCTTCCTGCAGCGTCTCGATCATTGACGCGCGTGACAGCCGCGCATAGATGGCCACGTAGTAGATCGCCACCGTCGCCACCGGCAGCGTCAGGTGCCGCGCGTAGTCGGTCCACAGCGCCCAGCCCTGGTAGGCCGCGCCCACGTCGCGGATTCCGCCGACCGGCAGCCAGTTCAGGTGCACGCCAAAACCGACGATCAGCATCAACGCCGTCCAGAACATCGGCGCCGAATAGCCGGCCGTGGCCAGCGCCGACAGCAGAGTGTCCAGCAGGCCGTGCGGCCGGCGCGCGGCCAGCACGCCCAGCAGGACGCCCACCGCCACCGACAGCGCCAGCCCGGTGCCGATCAGCGCCAGCGTAGCCGGCAGCCGCCCGAAGATCAGGTCGGCCACGGGTTCGCCATATCGGAACGAATATCCCAGGTCCAGCGACAGCAGACTCTTCAGGTAGTAGCCCAGCTGCGCAAGCACGCTCTGGTCCAGCCCGTAGGCCACCCGCAGCTGCGCCACGTGTTCGGGCGTGATGCCGCTGTTTTCCGAGGCGATCACATCGACCAGGTCGCCAGGCACCAACTTCAGCAGGAAAAAGTTGGCGATGGCGGTCGCACCCACCACGAACAGGATTTGCAGCAGGTAGCGGACGGGGCGGGGCAGGCGCATGGCAGGTTCCCGGCGGCCGTCAGGCCTTGCCCAGCCAGACGTTGGCGAAGTTATTGCGCGAATGCGAGGACGCATCGGTCACGTTGCGCACCTGCTTGTCCCAGACGCCAAACCAGCGGAACTCGAACAGGCCGATCAGCGGCAGGTCGCGCTGCGCCAGGCGCTGCACCTCGTTGTACTGGTCGATGCGCTTCTTCGGATCCGTCTCGACCTGCGCGGCTTCGATGGCGCGGTCCATGTCGGGGTTGCTGTAGCCGGAGGCGTTGTACCAGGGCGTGCCTTTGGCCTCTGCCTTGCTCCAATAGCGTGTTTCCACGCCCAGCTGCGGATCGATCAGCACCGTGCCCCACGAGCTGATGAGCTGGAAGTTGTAGTCGGTGAAGACATTGCGCGTCCACGTGGCCAGGTCCAGGCCGCGCAACGTCACGTCGATGCCGATCTTGCGCAGCGCCTGGCGCACGAATTCGCCAGTGCGGCGGTAGTCGTCGCCGAACGGGATGTAGTCGTGCGTCAGGGCAAAGCGCCAGCCGTCGGCCTTGCGCGGGTAGCCGGCTTCGTCCAGCAGCTTTTCGGCCAGCGCAGGGTCGTAGGGGTACTGTTGCACATTGGGGTTGTGATAGGGCTTCACCAGCGAGGGAACCGGGCTTACGAAGGGTTCGGCATAGCCGTTCCACACTGTCTTCACCAGCACTTGCTTGTTCACGGCGTGCGCGATGGCCTGGCGGACCTTCAAGTTGGACAAAATGGGATCGCGCAGGTTGGCTTCCAGCCAGAGCCAGGCGGCAAAGCCGTTGTAGCCCGAGGTGTCCACCGCCAGCTTGGGCAGCTTGGACAGCCGCGTGGCGTCGGTGAAGGCGACGGGGTTGCGCTCGCCGTAGGCGACACCGCCCGTCTCCAACGCGGTGGCGCGTCCGGACACGTCGGGAATGATCTTCCAGACGATGCGGTCCAGGTAGGGGCGTTCAGGCTGCCAATACTTGTCGTTCTTCTCCAGCACGATGTAGTTGCCCCGGTTCCATTCCTTGAACACGAAGGGGCCGGTGCCGATCGGCTTGTTGTTGTACGGATTGTTCTGGATGTCCGTGCCCTCGAACAGATGACGCGGCAGGATGGGCGCACCCAGCGAATCGATGGCGTTCAGCGCCACGGGCGTGGGCTGCGACAGGTGCAGCACGACAGTGTGGTCGTCGGGCGTCTCCACCTTCTGCAGATACTGGAACACCCGGCGCGCGCTCGGCGCATGCTTGAGCCACACCTCTTCGGCGGACCATTTCACGTCGGCCGCGGTGAACGGCTTGCCGTCATGCCACAACACGCCCTGACGCAGTTTGAAGGTAATGGTCTTGCCGTCGTCGGACACGCTCCAGCTTTCGGCCAGGACCGGGCGCGGCTTCAGGTCAGGCCCGTACTCGACAAGCCCGTCGAAGATCTTGCTGACGACCGCGCCGGTGGGCGTGGACGAATTCAGATAGAAGGCCAGCGTCGGCGGCTCCGGATGCACCACCGCGTTGAGCACGCCGCCGCGCACCGCGCCGTCCACCGTGTTCGGCAGGCTCTGGGTGTCGGCATAGGCGGGGGCGAAGATCACGTTCGGAAAAAGTGCGCTGGCGCCCATCAAGGCGCCGGCGCTCATCAACCAGCGACGCAGGGGATTGGCAGGCTCGTCGTCGTGGCCGGGCGCGCCGGCGGGGGGCAATTGCTGCGTCATGAAGGTTTCCTTCTTGCTTGGAGAGGGGCGGCCGGCTGTTTCAGGCGGCCAGGCTGGTCAGGGCGGGAAGATCGTCGGGGTCGCGGCGCAGCAGCGTGGCCAGCAGTTCGCGGCGCCACGCGTCGTACAGCGCGATGTGGCCGCGCGTGTCCAGGCCGGTGGCGCGCTGGTTCAGTTGCCAGGAATCGCGCAGATAGGGGCCAAGCCGGCGTTGGACGTCCTCGTCCGCCTGGATCAGGCCGGCCACCCAGTCTTCACGCTGCGCGGGTTCCGCGCGTTCCAGCTTGTTCAGCCACCATTGCGTGATGCGGATGCGATGCGCTTCCTCGTCAGGAAGGATGCGGTTTTCGCCGAATTCACGATGGCCGAAGTCCAGTACCCGCGCGGTCCGCCGGTTCACGAACAGGCGCGCCAGGATGTAGTGCTCGTAATGGAACTGCCAGGCCAGGAAGTTCTGCCAGTTGCGCAGCGCAAAGCCGCCGATCAGGTCCCAGGATTCCTGCACGCCTTGCTCGACTTGCGCAAGCGGGTCGGCGCCCAGCAGCGCCGCGGCACGGCCACGCGAGAATTCCGCATGGGCGGCGTCGTCGCCCAGCTGGCGGGCCAGTGCAAACTGGAATTCGGTGTCGTCCTTGAACAGGCCGGCGATCGCATGGGCTGCGACTTGCGTGATGAAGAGGTCATGCACCGTGTTCCACACGGCGTATTCGGCGGCGTTGCGGCGTTCATCGGCGTCTGCCAGATCGCGCGGCGGGTCAATGCGCGCGGCCGGGATGTGCGGCGCGACGATAACGCGGATGTCGTCGAACAACCGTGTTTCCAACGCGCCGTCGTAATCCAGCGTCAGGGGCGGCAGGGGGAAATCCAGTTCAGGCATGGCGAGTGGCAGACGCGGAAAAGTCTCGACTCTAAGCAAGCGCCAACGCCGTCCGCAAACATTCTTTGGTGATTTCGTTATATGCGCGGCATGGCTGCTAACAGTGGGCGAGCGGGGCGCATCCGGCATATACCGATTTCACATAACCGCATGAGAATTCCGTCCTTCCGCGTGCGGCGCGGCACCGATAGGCTGCATGTTTTCCCAATGCCGGGGCGCAACATGCCGCACGCTTCAAGCACCACCGCAATTCAGGACGGAGACGAGGCGCCGCGCCTGGTCCCTGCCGCCCGCATCCGGGATGATGCCCATGCGATCGAGGCCGCCCACGCGTTGGCGGCCGACTTTGCACTGGGCGCGGCCCAGCGCGACCGGGAACGCGGATTGCCCTGGCGCGAGATCGAACGCTATTCGGCCAGCGGGCTGGGCGGCATCACGGTTCCGCGCGAATTCGGTGGCGCGGATGTCTCGCATGTGACGCTGGCCGACGTGTTCCGCATCATCAGCGCGGCGGATCCGTCGCTGGGTCAGATCCCGCAGAACCATTTCGGCTTCCTGAACCTGCTTCGCCTGACTGGCACGCCGGCGCAGCAGCGCCACTACTACGAGGGCGTGCTGGCCGGGCGCCGGCTGGGCAATGCCGGCCCCGAGCGCCACACCCGACATACCCGCGACATCGAGGCGAGGCTCGTGCCGGACGGCGACGGCTATCGGGTCAGTGGGCGCAAGTTCTATTCGACGGGCGCGCTGTTCGCGCACTGGATACCGACCAAGGTGCTGGATGCCGAAGGCAGGCTGGTCACGGTCGTCCTGGAACGCGGTGCGCCGGGCGTGTCCGTCGTGGACGATTGGTCCAGCTTCGGCCAGCGCACCACGGCCAGCGGCACCGTGCTGCTGGACAACGTGCGGGTGGAGGCCGAGAGCATCCTGCCCGCCTGGCTGGCGCAGCAAGCGCCCGTTCTGCTGGGGCCGTTCGCGCAGCTGATGCAGGCGGCGATCGACGCCGGCATCGCCGAGGGCGCGCTGCAGGACGCGGTGGCCTTCCTGCGGGAGCGCTCGCGCCCCTGGGTCGAGGCCAACGTCGAACGGGCCACGCAGGATCCCTACGTGATCGCGGACGTCGGGCAGCTTTATATCGATCTGCACGCCGCCCAGGCGCTGTTGACCGAGGCCGCCCAGGTGCTGGACGACGCCCGTGGCCGGACGCTGGACGCCGACGACGTTGCCGCGGCATCGATCGCGGTGGCGCGCGCCAAGGCGGTGTCCACCGAGGTCGCGCTGGCGGCCAGCGAAAAGCTGTTCGAACTGTCGGGTGCGCGCGCCTCCCTGGCCGAATTCAGCCTGGACCGCCATTGGCGCAATGCGCGCGTGCATACGCTGCACGATCCCGTGCGCTGGAAGTACCACGCCGTGGGCAACTACGTGCTTAACGGCCAGCGCCCCAACCGTCATTCCTGGATCTGAGGCCATGCCGACCAACAATATCTCGTCCCTGGCGCAGCGCCGTGCGGCGATCATCGACACCGACGCGCAGGCGCTGGAAGTCGCGCGCGTCCTGGCCGAGGACTTCGCCCGCGAAGCGTCCCAGCGCGACCGCGAACGCCGGCTGCCCTTGCCGGAGCTGGAACGCTATTCGCTGTCCGGCCTGTGGGGTATTACGGTGCCGCGTGAGCACGGCGGCGCCGGGGTGTCGCGGGTGACGCTGGCGGAAGTCACGGCGATTATCTCGGCCGCCGACGGTTCGCTGGGCCAAATTCCGCAAAACCATTACTACGCGCTGGAGGTGCTGCGCGTGAACGGCAATGCGGACCAGCAGCGCCACTTCTATGCCCGCGCACTGGCGGGAGAACGCTTCGGCAACGCGTTGGCCGAGACCGGCACGCGCACGGCCGCCGAACGCCGCACCCGCCTTACCGCCGATCCCGAGGGCGGATGGCGCATCAACGGCAGCAAGTTCTATTGCACGGGCGCGCTCTACGCCCAATGGATTCCCACGGCAACGGTGGATGACGACGGCATCCAGCGCCTGGCCATCGTGCGCCGCGACAGCCCGGGCGTCGAGGTCATCGACGATTGGTCGGGCTTTGGCCAGCGCGTCACGGGCAGCGGCACGGTGCATTTCAAGGAGGTGGCGGTGCCGGCCGAAGACGTCCTGCTGCTGGCCGACCCTGCCGCGCCGCCCAACACGATCAAGCCGCTTGCGCAGATCATCCATGCGGCCATCGACCTGGGCATCGGCCAAGCCGCGCTGGCGGATGCCGTGGTGTTTGTGCGTGACCGTTCACGGCCGTGGATCGACGCCAATGTCGAACGCGCGGCGGACGATCCGCTGACGATCAGCGAGTTCGGCCGCCTGTCCATCCGCCTGGACGCGGCGCGCGCACTGGTCGCGCGGGCGGGCCGCCTGCTGGACACGGCCACCGCCGACGGCACGCCCGCCAACGTGGCGGCAGCCGCGATCGCGGTGGCTGAAGCGCGCGCGCTGACCACCGAAGCCTCGCTTGCCGCCGGCACCAAGCTGTTCGAGCTGGCCGGCACGCAATCCACGCTGGACCACCTGAACCTGGACCGCCACTGGCGCAATGCGCGTACGCACACGCTGCACGACCCGGTGCGCTGGAAGCGGCACGCCGTGGGCAACTACTACCTGAACGACATCGCGCCCGGCCGCGTGGGCACTACCTGATCCTGACGGAACCGCACATCATGGCGAAGAAGCAAATCCTCCTGAACGCGTTCAACATGAATTGCGTGGGGCACATCAACCACGGCTTGTGGACCCATCCGCGCGACACGTCCACGCAGTACAAGACGCTGGACTACTGGACCGATCTGGCCCGGCTACTGGAACGCGGACTGTTCGACGGCCTGTTCCTGGCCGACATCGTGGGCGTGTACGACGTCTACCAGGATTCGGCCGACCTGACGCTGCGCGAATCGATCCAATTGCCGGTGAACGATCCGCTGCTGACGATTTCGGCCATGGCGGCCGCCACCCGGCACCTGGGGTTCGGCGTCACGGTCAACCTGACCTACGAGGCGCCGTATCTGCTGGCGCGGCGCTTTTCCACGCTGGACCATCTGACCAATGGCCGCGTCGGCTGGAATATCGTGACGGGCTACCTGGAAAGCGCGGCGCGCGCGATGGGGCTGTCGGAACAGATCGCGCATGACGAACGTTACGACCGCGCCGACGAGTTCCTGGAGGTGGCCTACAAGCTGTGGGAAGAAAGCTGGGACCGCGATGCGGTCAAGGCCGACAAGCGCGCGCGCGTCTATGCGGACCCCGCAGCCGTGCGCCGGGTGGATCACGAAGGCAAGTACTACAGGGTGCAGGGCTTCCACCTGTCGGAACCGTCGCCGCAGCGCACACCGGTGCTGTACCAGGCTGGCTCATCGGGCCGCGGCCAGGCCTTCGCGGCGCGGCACGCCGAATGCGTGTTCGTGTCGAGCCAGACCAAAGAGGGCTTGCGAAAACTGGTGGCAGAGGTGCGCGAGTCCGTCGCCCGCGAGGGCCGCAATCCGCGCGACATCAAGTTCTTCATGGGCGTGACGGCGGTGGTAGGCAGGACGGAGGCCGAGGCGCGCGACAAGCATGCGGAGTATCTGCGCTACGCGAACCCGGAAGCGGGGCTGGCGCACTACGCAAGTTCAACCGGCATCGATTTTTCGCGCTACGGCGCGAACGAGCCGATCCGGTACGTGAAGAACAATGCGATCGAGTCAGCGGTGAAGAACCTGACGGTGTCACGAACGGATCGCACCGTGACGGACCTGCTGGCGGACATGGCGCTGGGCGGCAGATACCCGGCCCTGGTGGGCAGCGCCGCGCAAGTGGCGGACGAGCTGGAGTCGTGGGTGGCCGAAACGGATATCGACGGCTTCAACCTGGCAAGGACGGTGACGCCGGAATGCTATGGCGACTTCATCGACCTGGTGATTCCGGAGTTGCAGAGCCGCGGGTCTTATAAGACGGCCTACGCCGAAGGCCCGTTACGGGAGAAGCTGTTTGGGGCGGGGAGGGCGGAATTGCCGGTGGAACATGTAGGCAGGAGAGGGGTGCTTAGTGCGTTGTAACGGTGCGGGTGGGATTTTGTGCGGGTTCGTCGGCTGGTAATCGTGGGTTTGCAGTGGGCAGGGCTTTGTTGGTTAGCCGTCGTCAGATCTTCGTGGGTCGCCCATCGGCGCTGTCGGCGTGACGGCGCGCGCCCACGATTGCGGTCCGGAGCCTTCGCTCCGGACTGCCCCGTCGTCATCCTCGTCCGCCTTCGGCTCCCTTCGGATTCCCTCGGGCGCATCAAGGTTGCGCGCCGTCACGCCGACAGCACCGACGAGCTACGGAAGTCTTGGATCGCGGCGCAGTCAGGCCTCTGTTTACTGACGAGTGCTGCGGGGCCCGTCGAATTGCCGCCGCCCGGGCGGCGCCAATCGGCATACGCGTCTGGTGTCGTTTGGGGGTGTGGTCGCTTGCGCGCCACCCGTCTAATAGGGAGACTGTCGTGGGTTTCGGCTATGCATTCGTAGGATGGGTGGAGCGCGGCAAACCCGACATCAGGACTGAGACGTTCATCGCGCGCAACCCATCTGGTGACCTGCGACGATGATGGGTTACGTGCGACACAGGTCCGCGTTCTTGGGTCTACCCGAACGCACTCCACCCATCCTACGGAACACGAACAACATCCTTGTGGGGCCAAGCAAGGACCACCTGCAAGATATTCCAACCCCGAAAAACCGGAGATAAGAACGCCCACCCCGACCGACACGCGAAGCGAACCCCCTCACGACGCAAGACAATGCGTAAGCTCCCCAAGGCCGCCCGCGCGGCCGGCCGGGAGCGGGCCCCGCAAGATCCTCCACCACCCCCCATTGGTGACGAGAACCTTAAGAACGACACCCTCCCCAGCGCCGGTAAAGATTCAACCACCGAAGCCCGGCGTGGCGGTGGCCTGGGGTGCGCGGGGAGTCGATAAGCCCGAGGGAATCCGAAGGGAGCCGAAGGCGGACGAGGATGACGACGGGGCAGTCCGGAGCGAAGGCTCCGGACCGCAATCGTTGACCCGCGCACCCCAGGTCACCGCCACACCGGGCGTCAAAAGAACCCTCCACCCAACACAATACCTACCCAACCTAAAACGTTTAAGAACCCCCAGCAATATCCCCATATTTCCAAAAATCGATAACCCTCGTATCCACCACCACCTCAAGACATAACTTCATACCGACTAAGTATTTTTCCCCGTCCATCCGCGATGACAGAATCCCTTAATCACTCCGTCTCCTGGACACATCCTCATGTCATCGCTGCTTCGCCTGTTAGCCGCTTCAACCCTTGCCATCGCCTTCGCCGCGCCTGCGCACGCTGAAGACAAGAACACCGTCACCGTCGGCATCTCTGTGGGCACGGCGGAGAAGATCTTTGATGTGGTCCAGAAGGTGGCCGCCCGTGACGGCCTCACCATCAAGCTCGTCAAATTCAACGACTACCAGCTCCCCAACGCTGCCCTCAACGCCGGCGACCTCGACGCCAATGCGTTTCAGCACAAGCCGTTCCTGGATAACCAGATCAAGGCGCGTGGCTTCGATATCGTTCCTGTCGGGCTGACCGTCACCGCGCCGTTGGGTTTCTATTCCCGCAAGATCAAATCGTTGAACGACTTGCCGGAAGGCGCGTCGGTCGGCATTCAGAACGATCCTTCCAACGGCAACCGCGCCCTGCGCTTGCTGGCGGCCTACAAGATCATCACCTTGAAGCCAGAGGCCGAACAGAAGAACACCGCGACGCCGCTGGATGTGGTGTCGAATCCGCGCAAGATCAAGCTGGTGGCGCTGGATGCCGCGCAGTTGCCGCGTTCGCTGGATGACTTGACGGCGGCGTCGATCAATAACGATTACGCCGAGCAGGCCGGTCTGGTGCCGGCGCGTGATGCGATCGGGCGCGAGGCCGCTGATGGGCCTTACGCCAACCTCATCGCCGTGCGGACCAAAGACCGCGACCAACCCTGGGTGAAGAAGCTGGTGGCGGCCTACCAGTCGCCCGAAGTGCGCGCCTACATCGAGAAGGAATTCAAGGGTTCCCTCATCCCCGCTTTCTAACGCGCGATCTCCGGCGAATCATCATGAGCATCATCACGTTGGCGGGCAGCCCGTCACAGCGTTCCCGTTCTTCCGCGTTGCTGCGCCACGCCGCTCACCTGCTGCGTTCGCGCGGATTGGGCGTCGTCGAATTGGGCTTGCGCGACATCCCGGCCGAAGAGCTGATCGAAGGGCACTATTCGGGCGCTGCGGCCGGCGCGTTGCGGGCGCGCGTAGGAACCGCCGACGCGGTGCTGATTTCGACGCCGGTCTACAAGGCGTCGTTCTCCGGCGGCCTGAAGGCCGTGTTGGACCTTCTGGATGAAAAAGCGTTGGCGGGCAAGGTCGTGCTGCCGATCGCCACGGGCGGCAGTCCTGCCCATCTTCTGGCGCTGGAGTACGGCTTGAAGCCGGTGCTGTCCGCCTTGGGCGCGCGGCACATCCTGGCCGGCGTCTACGCCACCGACAAGCAGGTGCGGGTAGAAGACGACGGCAGTATCCATATCGACGATGACGTCCGCGAGCGGCTGGAAGACTCGGTCGACCGGCTGGCCGAGCAGGTGCTGCCGCGCGGCGTCGTTGCCCATGAAGCCTATGACCTGGGCCGGCTCGCGCTTGCGGGCGGCTTCAGCGTCTGATCGGAGATTTGCAATGGATGTCTTCTGGTTCATCCCCACGCATGGCGATTCACGCTACCTGGGAACCAGCCAAGGCGCGCGCGCCGCAAGCTATGACTACTTCCGCCAGGTGGCCGTGGCCGCCGATACGCTGGGCTATGACGGCGTGCTGCTGCCTACCGGCCGGTCCTGCGAAGACGCCTGGGTAGTGGCTTCCAGCCTGATCGGCGCCACCCGCCAGTTGAAGTTCCTGGTGGCGATCCGGCCGGGCGTCAGTTCGCCGCAATTCTCAGCGCGCATGGCTGCCACGTTCGACCGCTTGTCCGAAGGCCGCTTGCTGGTCAACGTGGTGACGGGCGGCGACCCCGGTGAACTGGAAGGCGACGGCGTCTTCGTCAGCCACGACGAACGCTACGCGATCACCGCCGACTACTTGAAGATCTGGCGCGGCATCCTGGAAAACAGCCACGAGGCCGAAGGCTACAGCTTTCAGGGCGAGCAACTGGTGTCCAAAGGCGGGAAGGTCATCTACCCGCCCGTGCAGAAACCATATCCACCGCTGTATTTCGGCGGCTCGTCGGAAGCGGCGCATGAGCTGGCCGCCGAACAGCTGGACGTGTACCTGACGTGGGGCGAACCGCCCGAGGCTGTCGCGCGGAAAATCGCGGACGTGCGCGAGCGCGCCGCCAAGCATGGCAGGACGGTGCGCTTCGGTATCCGCCTGCACGTCATCGTGCGCGAAACGGAGGACGCCGCCTGGGCCGCGGCGGACGAACTGATCAGCCACTTGAGCGAAGATTCGGTGCGCGCCGCGCAAGCTGCATTCTCGAAGATGGATTCGGAAGGCCAGCGCCGCATGGCCGCCTTGCATGGCGGCAAGCTCAGCGACGACCAGGGCGGCCGTTCGCATCTGGAGATATCCCCCAACTTGTGGGCCGGCGTGGGACTCGTGCGCGGCGGGGCGGGCACGGCGCTGGTCGGCGATCCGCAGACGGTCGCCGCGCGCATCCAGGAATACGCGGACCTGGGCATCGACACGTTCATCTTCTCCGGCTATCCGCATCTGGAAGAGTCTTACCGCTTTGCCGAACTGGTGTTTCCGCTGCTGCCCGGCAAGGGCCAGCGTCAGGTCGGCAACACGGTGCTGACGGGGCCGTTCGGTGAAGTCATGGCGACTGAACTGGTGCCGAAGGAATCGGCAAGCTGATGGCCGCCGCCAGCCCCTCCCATCGCCACCGCCCGGTGCGCAAGGCGCTTGTGCCCTGGGTGGCGGCTGCGGGGTTGCTGGCGCTTTGGCAACTGGCGTCGCTGGCCGGATGGCCGCTCGCGCGTGACCTGCCCGCGCCGTCCGCGGTGCTGTCAGCCGCGGCCTCGGCCGCCGGCTCGGGCGAATTGTGGGCGCCGCTGCGGGTCGGCCTGTGGGGTGCGGCCGCGGCGGCATTGCTGGGGGCCGTGCTGGGTGGCTGGCGGGGCGTGCGTACCGGGGATCGGAAGCTTATCGAAATGGGCCGTTCGGTCGGCCTGGCCGGCTGGCCGCTGTGGCGCGACGTGATCCTGCCCGGCGCCTTGCCCACGCTGCTGGCCGGCGCGCGCCTGGCGCTGGCGCTGTTCTGGGTGTTGCGGGTGACGGTCGATATCGCCGCCACGGGATCCGGCAGCGACCACGCGGCGTTCGTTCCCATCCTGCTCTACGCGCTGTTGGCCCTTGCCACGGATGCGCTCGTCCGCGTGTTGGCGCGCCGCGCATTGCGCTGGGATGCCGCCTTCGTGCCGGATCGCGCTGGCGCTTACTAGGAACTCAATCATGGCCAAGATTCAATCCCTTCAAGACGCGCGGGACGCCAGGCATCCGGACCCCGCCGGCGTCGCGCCGTCGCGGGCGGCGGACTCCGCAAGCGCGGTGGACGCCTTGGCGGCGCAACTGGCCGCCACCGCAGTCGAACGAGACCGCCAGGGCGGGCACGCGGCCGCCGAGCGCGAACTGATCCGTGCAAGCGGCCTCTTGCGCCTGTCGGTGCCCACCGCCTACGGCGGTGCGGGCGCCAGCTGGTCGACCGTGCTGCATGCGGTGCGGCGCTTGGCGCAGGCCGACAGCGCCCTGGCGCACGTCTTCGGCTTCCATCATCTGCAGATCGCCGGCGTGCTGCTCTACGGCACGCCCGAGCAACACGCCTATTTCCTGGGGCCGACGGTCGAGCGCAATCTGTTCTGGGGCAATGCGCTGAATCCGCTGGACCGTCGCGTGATCGCGCGCGCCGAACTCGATGGCTATCGCATCGACGGCGTGAAGGGCTTCAGCTCGGGTTCGGTCGGCTCGGACCTGCTGACGATTTCGGCGTGGCACAAGGCGTCGGATACCGCGCTGATCGCGGCCTTGCCCACGCGAGCCGACGGCATCACCGTCAATCCGGACTGGGACGCGTTCGGCCAGCGCCAGACTGACAGCGGCACGGTGCGGTTCGACCACGTCCGGCTGGAATCGATCCACGTGCTGCAGGCGCCCGGCACGACGCCGACCCCGCGCGCCACACTGCGCTCGCAGATCGCCCAGCTGATCATGACGAATCTGTACCTGGGTATCGCGCAGGGCGCCTACCAGGAAGCCCGGCGCTATGTGCGCGACGACGCGCGGCCGTGGTTTTCGTCGGGCGTGCAGCGCCACGCCGATGACCCCTATGTGCAGGAGCGCTTCGGCGAATTCTGGTTGCGGGTGCAGGCGGCAGAGGCGTTGACCGATCAGGCAGGCCTGGCGCTGGATGCCGCGCTGGCGCGCGGGCCTTCCGTGACGGCGGACGAGCGCGGGCAGGTGGCCGTGGCCGGCGCCCAGGCAAAAGTGCTGGCCCATCGCGCCGCGCTGGAAGTGGGTTCCGACCTGTTCGACGTGACGGGCGCCAGCTCCACCGCCGCGCGCCACGGCTATGACCGCTTCTGGCGCAATGCCCGCGTGCACACGTTGCATGACCCCGTGGCCTACAAGGTCCGCGACCTGGGACGCTTTGCGCTGCTGGACCAGATTCCCGAACCCACCGCGTATTCCTGATGCGCCCGACCCTGACCGGAACTCCGCGATGAGCCAGATTTCCCCCCTTCCCGCCGTGCCGCAGCCGGTGATCCGCCTGGATTCCGTCAGCAAGGCGTTTGCCACGCGTGCGGGCCGGTTTGATGCCGTGCGCGACGTGTCGCTGTCGATCCGCGCCGGCGACACCTTCGGCATCATCGGCAAGAGCGGCGCGGGCAAGTCCACGCTGCTGCGCCTGATCAACCTGCTGGAACGCCCGGATGCGGGCGCGGTGCACGTGGCGGGCACCGAACTGACCGCGCTGTCCAAGCGCGAACTGCGCGGCGCGCGCCAGCACATCGGCATGATCTTCCAGCAGTTCAACCTGCTGCAGAACGAGACCGTGTTCGAAAACGTCGCCTTCCCGTTGCGGGTGCATGGCGGGCGCACCCGTGAACAGATCGCCGCGCGCGTGCGGGACTGCCTGGATATCGTCGGCCTGACCGACAAGACCGCCAGCTACCCGGCGCAGTTGTCGGGCGGGCAGAAGCAGCGCGTGGCGATCGCGCGCGCCTTGGCCAGCGAGCCCGCCGTGCTGCTGTGCGACGAACCCACCTCGGCGCTCGACCCCGAAACCACGCGGTCGGTGCTGGCCGTGCTGCGCGACATCAACAAGCGCCTGGGCGTGACCATCGTGATCGTCACGCACGAACTGGCCGTGGTGCGGGCCCTGTGCCGCCATGTGGCCGTGATGGAGAACGGGCAGGTGCTGGAGCAGGCCGAGATCTCGGGCGCCAACGTACACCTGTCTTCTGCGCTGGGCCGCGAACTCATCCGCGAAGCCACCCACCCCTACGAAGAGGTCGCATGATGCTGGATACCTTTGTGCAGTTGCTGCCCGAGCTGGGCGTGGCCGTCGGCCAGACTTTCCTGATGCTGGCGATCGCGCTGGCGGCGTCGATCCTCCTGGGCGGGCCCCTCGGGGTTCTGGTGTTCCTGACCGGGCCGGGCCAGTCGCTGGACCGACCCGTGGTGCATCGGCTGCTGAGCTGGACGGTGAATACCGTGCGCTCGTTCCCGTTCATCATCCTGCTGGTGGCGCTGGTGCCCTTCACGCGCGTGATCGCGGGCACCTCCATCGGACCCGTGGCGGCGGCGGTGCCGCTGTCTTTCGCGGCGATCCCGTACTTTGCGCGGCTGGTGGAACAGTGCCTGCGCGACGTGCCGCGCGGCGTGATCGAGGCGGCGCACGCCGCCGGTGCGTCCGAGCTGCAGATCGTGCGCCGCGTGTTGCTGGTAGAGGCGCGTTCGGGCCTGGTGCTGGCGCTGACGGTGCTGGCGGTGAGCTTTCTTTCGTACTCGGCAGTGGCCGGCGTGGTGGGGGGCGGCGGCATCGGCGACCTGGCCATCCGCTATGGCTACTACCGCTTCCAGACCGACGTGATGGTGCTGACGGTGGCGCTGCTCGTCGTGCTGGTGCAGATCATCCAGGTTGCGGGCAATACCGTCGCGCGCCGCATCGACAAGCGTTGAATCCAAGAGGACTCCCATGGCATTTCCCCGCTCTACCCTGATCGCGGCGCTGGCCGCGCTGACCGTCGCCGGCGCCGCGCACGCGGCGGACACGGCCAAGAAGGAAATCGTGTTCGGCGCCACAGCCGGCCCCTATAGCGACCAGATCAAGCTGGGCATCAAGCCCATCCTGGAGAAGCAGGGCTACACAGTCAAGATCGTGGAGTTCAACGACTACATCCAGCCGAATTTCGCGCTGGCGCAAGGCGCGCTGGACGCAAACGCGTTCCAGCACGTGGTCTACCTGAAGAACTTCGCCGCCAAGAACAAGCTGGAATTGTCCGAACTGGTGAAGGTGCCTACCGCGCCGATCGCCATCTACAGCAAGAAGTACAAGAGCGTGGACGCCGCGCCCGATGGCGTCAGCGTGGCCGTGCCCAACGACCCGACGAACCAGGCGCGCGCGCTGGTGGTGTTGCAGGAACTGGGCTGGGTGAAGCTGCGCGAAGGCTATGACCCCTTGCAGGTGTCCGAGAAGGACGTGGCCGTCAATGTGAAGAAGATCAAGCTGATTCCGCTTGAAGCCGCGCAACTGCCGCGATCGCTGGACGATACCGACTACTCGTTCGTGAATGGCAACTTTGCGTTGGCGTCGGGGCTGAAGCTGACTTCGGCGCTGGCGCTTGAGAAGACCACGCCCACCTACCAGAACCTGGTGGCCGTGCGCACGGCCGACCTGGACAAGCCCTATGTGAAGGATATTGCTGCGGCCTATGCGTCGCGGGAGTTCCTGGCGGTCACCGAGAAGTCGTTCGCCGGTTTCGTGAAGACTGATTATCAGCAGAAGCTGGAAGCGGCCCGCTAGGGTTGTCCGGCGGGAGCGCACGGCCATGTTTGTCCATCCGAACGAGTTCGAACTGCTGCAGCACCTGGAGGTGCCGGGGCGCGCCCGGCATGACGAGGCGCCGGATTCGGGGCAGGACGGCTGGCGGGCGCTGCGCGTCACCGTGCGCAACCTGGCCAAGCGCCATGGCGCGCGCAGCGTGCTCAACGGACTGGACCTCGACATCGCCGCGGGCGAATTCGTGGTGGTCACGGGGCGCGGGGGCACGGGCAAGAGCACTTTGCTGCGCATCCTGGCCGGCCTGGAGCGGCCCACCGGCGAACAAGGCGGCCCGCCCGCGCGTTCGCCGGTGCTGTTCGACAACTTTCCGCAATGGGCCAGCGACGACCGCGTGCGCTTCTTGTTCGCCGACCCCCGGCTGCTGCCATGGAAGCGCGTATGGCAGAACGTGGCGCTGGGCCTGCCGGGCGACGCGCGGGCCCGGGCCGGCGAGGCGCTGCGGCAAGCGGGCTTGGCCGGTCGCGGTGGCGACTGGCCGGCGCAATTGACCGAAGGCCAGCGTCAGCGCGTGGCCCTGGCGCGCGCGCTGGCGCGGCGGCCGGGCTTGCTGCTGCTGGATGAACCGTTGGGCGGCCTGGACGCGCTGACGCGCATCGAGGCCCAGGCGGCCATCGAACAGGCCTGGCGGCGCGACGGCTTCACGGCCGTGCTGGCCACGCGGGATGTCTACGAGGCCGTGGCGCTGGCCGACCGCATCCTCGTCATCGATGACGGCGCGGTGGTGTTCGACGAACGGGTGGAACTGGCGCGCCCGCGCGCACGAGGTTCACCGGCGTTTTCCGCCTTGGCGGCGCGCGTGTTGCGCGCCGTGTTGAAAGAACCCGAACCGCCGGACGCGGACCGGCCCTTGGCGCCGGTGATCCAGATCCGGCACTTACGGCTGGCGGTATAGCGCCGCGCAGCCCGCATTCACGCAATGGCGCCATGACGGCGCCGCCCTTTCCCTTTCAGGAGCAAACCATGAGCATTCAATCCATCAACGCCCGCAACCAGTTCCGCGGCAAGATCAAGGAAATCATCCTGGGTCCGGTGGTGTCCGAGGTGGACGTCGATACGCCCGCGGGCATTGTGACGTCGGTGATCACGACGCGTTCGGTCAAGGAACTGGACTTGCAGGTGGGCACCGAAGTCCTGGCCTTCGTCAAGGCGACCGAGGTGTCCGTCGCCAAACTGTGAATGCAACGACGGCGCCGGCGCTTTCCTTGCGCCGGCGTTAGGCATATATTGTCAGCGCGATATCCGGCGGTTTCCTCCTGGCTTGTAGCTTTATGCGTTGCTTCACGGAGAACGGTTCATGCGTCGACTGCAAGGGTGGTTCATCGGCTGGTTATGCCTGGGGCTGGCGGTCTGCCTGCCCGCGGTGGCGCAGACCAAGCTGGACAATGGGCAGTTGGATCAGTTGATGGCGCCGATCGCGCTGTACCCCGATTCCTTGCTGTCGCAGATACTCATGGGGGCCACTTACCCCGATGACATCGCCGCCGCCGCCAAGTGGTCGGCCGCGCACACGTCGGAATCCGGCGACAAGGCAGTCAAAGCCGTCGAAGGCGAAACCTGGGACCCCAGCGTCAAGTCGCTGATGGCGTTCCCGTCGGTCATGGACCTGATGGGCCGGCAGCCCGACTGGGTGAAATCCGTGGGCGACGCCTTCCTGGCGCAGCCGGACGGCGTGATGGATTCGGTCCAGCGGCTGCGCGCGCAGGCGCAAAAGGCCGGCAACCTGAAGAGCACGCCGCAGCAGAAGGTGACCTCCAGCACCACCGACAACAAGACCGTGGTGGTGATCCAGCCCGCCGATCCGCAAGTCGTCTACGTGCCAAGCTACAACCCGACCGTGGTCTATGGCGCCTGGGCCTATCCCTCGTATCCCCCTTACTACTATCCGCCGCCGCCGGGCTCGGTGTTCGCGACCTCGCTGGTGGCCGGCATCGGTTTCGGCCTGGGCGTGGCCGCCGTGGATTCCATGTGGGGCGGATTCAACTGGGGACACAACGACGTGGACATCAACGTCAACCGGTACAACAACGTCAACGTCAACCAGCGCATCAACAACGCCAACAACAATAACGTGGCGTGGCAGCACAATCCCGCCAACCGCGGCAACACGCCTTATGAAGATCAGGCCAACCGCCAGCGCTACGACAACCAGCGCCAGGCCGGCTTGCAAAACCGCCAGGCGGGCCAACAGCGGCCGGGGCAAGGCCAGGGCGGAAGACCGCCTGGCGCCGCAGGTGCGCCCAATTCTCGCGATGCGGCGCGCGACCGCGCCGCGCAATCCTTCCAGGGACGCACCGGGCAGTCGATTCCGGG
>NZ_JBYOKH010000008.1:0-149467 GCF_057799415.1 Achromobacter sp. 18P8.1.1
GGAAAACGGATTTGAATTAAAGAAACCCCCTCGCGGCTGGCGCCGCGAGGGGGTTTTGCGTTGGAGCTAAGAAATCAGGGCAATTGGCGGCGCAAGGCAGCGAAGAAGAGTTCCGACTGCAGGCGTTCACTTTGAATCTGCGCGGCGACTTTGCTGGCGATGGCGGTATCGACCGGCTTGAGCGGCCGTCCGGTGGATTGCGCCAGGACCTGGGCGGTACAGGCGCGTTCGAGGAAGAATAGGTCGTCGTAGGCATAGTCCAGGCGTTCGCCGCACACGACGACCCCGTGATTGCCCAGGAACACGATATCTGCGCCCTGCATGGCGTGGGCGATGCGTTCGCCTTCGCTGACGTCCAAGGCCAGGCCGTTGTAGTTTTCGTCGATGGCCAGGCGTCCGTGGAAGCGCATGGCGTTCTGCGACAAGGTCGTGTCCAGTCCGCGATCAGAGGTCAGCGTCAGCGCCGTGGCGTACGGCATGTGCGTATGCAGGACACAGGCCTTGCCGGCGATACGGTGAATGGCGGCGTGGATGAACATGGCGGTGGGCTCCACTTCGTGGCGTCCGGCCAGCTTGTTGCCATTGGCGTCGATCAGCACGATATCGTCAGCTTGCACTTCATTCCACATCAGGCCGCGCGGGTTGAGCAGGAAGTGGTCCGGATCGCCGGGCAGTGCCACGCTGAAATGATTGCAGACGCCTTCGCCCAGGCCGTGGGCGGCAGCGGCCCGCAGCGCAAGCGCCAGATCTGCGCGCAGTGCAGCAACGGGTTCTGCGTGGAAAAGAGCGTCGGCGAAACGGGGTTCTTGATTCATGACTGCCTTCAAGGAGTTGGAGGGGTGAGGCCGGCGCCCGTCGTCAGAGCCAGCCGGCGGCGCGGAACAGGTCGGGCACACGATCCAAAGTCGGTACGGTAGCGTCCGGGAGGTAGTCCGGCAAGAGCTTGCGGCCTGTACCGCGGTCGATCCATACGCAGCGAAAGCCGATCTCTCGGGCGGCGGCATGGTCCAGATGGGGGCTGGCGCAGATATGAACCACCTCGTCTGGCGTCACGCCTAGGCTGTTGTAGGCGTGGGCGAAGATCTTGCGGGAGGGCTTGTAGGCCCCTGCCTGTTCGGCCGTGATGACGCGATCGATATGGCCGCCCAACTGGCCCACATTGCCGGCGATGATCTGGTCATCGGTATTGGAAATGATGCACAGACGGAAGCCGGCCTGCTTCAGGGCGGCCAGCGTATCCACAACTTCAGGGAAGGGCGGCATGGCGGAGATGCTGCCGGTAAGCATTTCGGCGTCTTCTGGACGATAGGCAAGGCCGAAGTCCTGCATCGTGAGCCGTAGCGATTCCCGCGTGATGTCCGCAAAGCTGCGATGCGGTGGGGTACGTTCCAAGCGGTGTTCGTGTTCGTCGTACACATGCAGGAATTGCGCCGGCGTGGGTGCGTCTTGCGCATCACTGCTGGTCGCCAGAATGCGGGACACCGCCGCTTGCAAGCCTTCGTCCCATTGAATCAGCGTGCCGTAGCAGTCGAAGGTGAGCCATTTGGGACGGGGAAGATGATCCAGCGGCATATCGATTTCCTCATGGATGAAGGGGAAGGGTAGAGTCAGCTTAAAGTCCGGCTTACAAAGTCGTAAAATTAATAATTAGAATCCGCTCAGTTGCTAAGTCGATATCTGGCCCCCTTTCTAACTGCTGTCTCTAGACGGATGACGAACCATCATGTTGGACCTTGAACTCCTGAGAACCCTGGTGTGCGTCGCGGATGAAGGCAGCTTCACGCGGGCGGCCAGTAGGGTGCATCGCACGCAGTCCACGGTGAGCCAGCAGGTGCGCAAGCTGGAGCAGACCGTCGGCAAGACGCTTTTGCTGCGGGACCGTGCGGGCAGCGACGTCGTGGCGACCGAGGACGGCGAGCTGATGCTGGTGTATGCACGCCGTTTGCTGGCCATGGCGGACGAGGCCGAGCATGTCGTGGCGGCGCCCCGCGCGGCGCGGGTGTTGCGGCTGGGAATTCCTGAAGACTTCGATGTGTCGCGGCTGACGGTGCTGCTGGCGGGCTTTGTCGCTAGGCATCCCGAGGCGCGCCTGGAGACGATCAGCGGCATGAGCACGGACCTGCGCGGCAAACTCGCTTCGGGCGATCTGGATCTGGCGCTGATCAAGCGGGAGCCGGGCGACGGTGCCTGCCTTGCGGCCTGGCCCGAGCGGCTGGTCTGGGTGGGCGACAGGCGTCACCTGGCGGGATCCGCAGCCGTGCCGCTGGTGCTGTTTCCCCATGGCTGCATCTATCGCAAGCGCATGATCTACGCTTTGGAAAGCGCGGGGCGCCCCTGGCACGTCGCATATCACAGCCATAGCCTGGCGGGCGTTCAAGCTGCCGTGGCGGCCGGGTTGGGCGTGAGCCTGCTGCCTGCTTTTGCAAGGCTGGAGACGCATGCGCTGCTAGGTGCGCAAGAAGGATTTGCGGCGGTGCCGCCGACCGAGCTGGCGATCGTGGGCAACTCGCGCGCGGCAAGCGGCATGGAGCAGCAGTTGGTGGCGGCGCTTAAGCAGGCTGTCGAGACGGATATCCAGAGTCTGGTTGCCAGCGTATAGGGCTTCTGGGATTCCCGCTGCGCGCCAGCCAGCGCCTACTGGGCAATCGGCATGCAGCCGTCACGTCACGTCAATTCAGATCGCCGTCGACGTAATACCAATGGCCGCCTTCCCTGACGAAGCGGCTGATTTCATGCATGCGGTGCGCGCGGCCGGCCTGGCGGCTGCGTGCGACGAATTCCACCGTGGCGTGGTCGGCGTCCTGATCGCGGGCTTGCTTGATGGTCAGTCCCAGCCATTTGAGGTCGGAGGGATTTGGCTCCAGCGACTCGGGGCGGGTGCTGGGATGCCAACTGGCCAGCAGGTAGGGCAGCTTGTCCAACACAAACGCGCTGTAGCGCGAGCGCATCAGCGCTTCGGCCGTCGGGGCCTGCATGGCCAAGGGGCCTTCATGCCAGCGGCCGCAACAGCGGGAATAGGTCGCGCCGCCACACGGGCAGGGCTCGGCCAAGGGTGGGGATTTCTTCGTCACGATAGGGGGTTGGGCGCTTAGGCGCGCAGGTCGTTGTATTCAGGGTGGCGGCGCATGTAGACCTCGGCGTAGGAGCACAAGGGGCGGACTTTCCAGCCGTTGGCCCGAGCTGTGTCCAGCGCAAACTTGGTGAGTTCCGCCGCGATGCCGCGGCCGCCCACCTGGCTGGGTACGCCGGTGTGGACGATGGCCATGACGTCCGCCTGGAGCTGATAGTCCAGCACGCACAGGACGCCATCGACCGTGGCGGTGAACCGGGATTGTCCGGGGTCTTGGGTGACGACGGTCATTCGGAGATTCCTTGGTCTGGTCAGGATACGAAGCCTAACGCCCAGATTAACAGTTGCGGGCGTAGGAGCGGGGCAGGTGCAGGGGAGGAACTAATCGTCGCGCCCGAGCGTGACGAAAATGCCGTCGGCTTCGTGTAATCGGGGGCCCGCCGGCAGGATCAAGATCGAGACGTCGTCGGGCAGCTTGGCGGCTAGCGCTTTCAGGCGTTCGCTGACGACGCCCTCCAGTGAATCGCGGCTTGCCTCGGCAGGGATGGCAAGGCTTAGCGCGACCTTGTTCCAGGCTTCCCAGGATTCCGGCGCTTGCCGGTACGTCAACGTTGTCCATGCCGACGGGTTGATGATGCTGCCATCCGCCAGCCGGGGAGGTGCATCGCGCCAGGCTTCGAGCTTCTCGCGCGTGGCGCCCGCATAGATCCATGAGGCTGGCGTGCGGATTCCCTTGCTGGCTTGGGCGGGAATATCCAGTTTGGCGGCCAACGCCTCCAATGCCTGATCCGTGGACAGCCTGGCTTCCTGAAGCCGGACGGGATCAATCGAGATCCAAAGCTGGAGGGGCTCTGGCAGATTGCTCCAGACCTGGGTGATGAATTGATTGTCACCAATGCCCGGGCCGATCGTTTCGGCAGCCAGTCGTTGCAGCTCGGGCTTGCTCAGCCGGGGGCTGGCGACCAGCAGATAGAGATCGGCGCTGGGAACGGCGCCCCACACCAGGGCGGGAGGCTGGACCGCGTCTGACGCACTGGCCTGCGTGGCACTTGCGGGCAGGCTCACGCAGAAGGCCAGTGCGGTAAGCAAACTGCGGCCTATTGGCCGCATGCGGTGAATCGGGGTCACGAGAAAATAGGCCCTTAACGACGCAAGGTCTTGAGCAGCGCCGTGAGCTGAGCGTCGCGGTTTTCCACGAGGTCTGCAATGCTGCGTTGGCCGGCTTCGGCGTTGACGCCTTCGATCAGGCGTCGTTGCAGTTCGGGCGTGACCTCGGGTGCGCCCAGGTCATCCCACCAGGTTTGCACCGGGCCCAGCAGGTGGTCCATGAAGTTGGCCAGGCCGCCTGCACCGCCGCCCAGGTTGAAAGTCATGTGGGGGCCGAAGAGCGCCCATCGCAAGCCCGGGCCTTGCGAGACGGCGGCGTCGATGTCCGCCACACTGGCGACGTTTTCGGCGGCCAGGTGGATGGCTTCGCGCCACAGTGCCGCTTGCAGGCGGTTGGCGATGTGACCGGGCACTTCCTTGTTCAGGCGGATGGGATGCTTGCCCATCGCCTGGTAGAAGGCGATGCTGCGATCAATGGTCTCGGCTGAGGTCTGGTCTCCGCCCACCACTTCGACCAGCGGGATCAGGTGCGGCGGGTTGAACGGATGGCCGATGACGAAACGCCCGGCATGGCGGCAACGCGATTGCAGGCGGCTCATGATGAGGCCCGACGAACTGGACGCCACGATGACGTGCGGCGGCAGGATGGCGTCCATGCGCGCGAAGAGATCGATTTTGAAGTCTTCGCGTTCGGGGGCATTTTCTTGCACGAAGTCCACGCCGGCCAAGGCGACCGTCAGGTCCGGCTCGAAGCGCAACGCATCGGGCGACGCGCCGTCGGCCACGCGGCCCAGCTCTTTCAATACGGGCCAGGCCGCTTGCACGCGGGCACGAGTCAGGGCTTCGGCGTCAGAGGCCGGATCGCTGACGACAACTTCCAATCCGTGTGCCAGGAACAGCGCGGCCCAACTGGCGCCGATGGTGCCTGCGCCGACGATGGCGACGCAGCGGATGGACGGATTGGACGTGGCGGTGCTGGGCATGCGGCTCTCCGGTAGGTGGGGAATCGCCACATTGTGAAGCAAACGCGGGACCGTTGCCACGGCACCCGTTGAACGGCAAGATGACGGATCTTCCTGAACACACGGAGCACGCCAAGTGGATGCCAGATATGCCGGCCAATCGGCCGTACCGTATTTTTGCCAATGGGAATCGGCCCACCTGGCGGACGCGATCATCCGGAAGGAACTCGCGCTGGCCGACGATCCGGCATGGCCGACATCCGGTGCCCGCGATGTCGAGGAATATGTCCGCTGGGCCAATCACGTCTGCGGCATGGCGTGCCTGAAGATGGTGTTGGCGGCGCGCAGCGGGCAGATTCACCCCACGCTGGAACTGGCCCGGCGCAGCCTGGCGTTCGGTGCCTATACGGACCGCGAGGGCGAGATCAAAGGGTTGATCTATGCACCGTTCGTGCGCTTCGTCACGGAGGAGTTCGGACTGGACGCCCAGGTGCACGTCGGGCTGGAGACTGCGGCGTTGCCCGCCGTGCTGGAAGGCGCCGACTACTTCATGGCTTCCGTGCATCCGGACATTCGACAGACCGACCGGCCTCCCCCCAGCAAAGGCGGCCATCTGGTGCTGGTGACGCGGGCGTCCGCGACCTCAGTCACGTTTCACAATCCGTCCGGCGAAGTGGGCCAGCAGGCGGATGTCGAGTTGCCGTTGACCGTGTTCGACGCGTTCTTTGCCGGACGGGGCATCGCCATCCTGCCGGGCAGGCTGGAATGAGCCCTCAGGCGTTGCGCGCGCGCCGCAGGTGCCGCCAGACCAAGGCCACGGCCACGGCATAGCTGGCGGCGATGACGACATAGGCCACCGGCAGGCTCGCGTGCCAGTCGGGCAGCAGATGCAGGATGGTGCCCATCAGCGCGACGCCAACGAGCGCGCCCGACTGGCGGTTGGCATTTAGCGCCGCCGCCGCGCTGTTGGCGTGATGCTTGCCCGAGACCTGCATGACGACGCTGGTCATCGCCGGCACGGCGATGCCAACGCCCAGGTTGCCAAGCGCGACCATGATGGCGAACGGCCAGTAGGCCATGTCCGGCGAGAAGGCATAGATGCCGGCGGCGCTCATGATGGTGGCAAGGGATACGCCGCCCAACAGTGACGCCGATACGTTCCAGCGCGCCGAAACACGGCCCGAGATCATGTTGCCGATGGAGAACACGGCCAGCATGGGCACCAGCTGGATGCCGGTCTGCAGGGCGTCCGTGCCGCGCGCATGCTGCAGGAACAGGCTGAGCAGGAACAACTGGCCGTAAGACGCCAAGTTGATCAGAAAGCCTACACCGTTGGCCGCCGCGAACTGTGTCGTCTTGAACAGCGCACGCGGCAGGATCGGTTCGGCGTGCCGGCGTTCGCGGCGCACCAGCAGCACGACGGCCACGGCGCACAGTGCCGCGACGCCTGCGATCCTGCTCGACGTCCATCCATAGGCATTGCCCTGGATCAGCACGAAGCACAGGGACGACAACGCGACGACGCCCAATAGGTGGCTCAGCGGATTGAGCGCCCGGGGGCGGCGCGGCGCGGCCTGGATGCGGCGGCGGGCCAGCCACAGTCCGACAATGCCCAGCGGCAGATTGATCAGGAAGATGCCGCGCCATCCGAATTGGTGGATCAGCACGCCACCGAGCAATGGGCCGGCGGCGCCCGCTACCGCCACGATGGCCGACCAGGCGGCCAGCATCCGGTTGCGTACGTGTTCGTCTTCATACGCATGGGTCAGCAGGCTCAAGGAGCTGGGCATGAACAGCGCGGCGCCCACGCCCTGCAGCATGCGGGCCGCAATCAGCGAATCCGCGTTGGGCGCCAGGCCGCAAAGCAGTGACGCCAGCGTGAATACGCCCAAGCCGCTCAGGTAGATGGTCTTGGCGCCGTAGCGGTCCGCCAGCGCTCCGGCCACCAGCAGCAGGGCGGCGAAGGTGAGCGTGTAGCCGTCCACGATCCAGACCAGGTCGGTCAGCGGGACGGTGAATTGCAGCGCAATGCTGGGCAGCGCCACGTTGACCACGGTGACGTCCAGCATGGCCATCACAAAGCCGATGGCCAGGGTGACGAGCGGTAGCCAGCCGGTAATGGGTTTGACGTCCACGGCGGGGACGGGGGCTTGAGGGCAGGCGGTAGTCATGATGGCAGTGAAGTGTTGCGGCATTCCGAGGGCTGAATCTTAGGAGGTTTCAGCGATGCAAAAAATCCGTATATGTGCTTTATAGTGATGCAAAAATGCATCGACTCGGCCCTTGCGGTCCGGGTAAAAGGGACGCCATGGATTGGGACAACGCCAGGATTTTCCTGGCCATCTATCGGATAGGCACATTGCGCGGCGCAGCGGCCCTGCTGCAGATCGACCAGGCCACGGCTGGCAGGCGCCTGGCCGCGTTGGAGTCTTCCCTGGACGCGCGGCTGTTCCTGCGCACGCCGGGCGGCTATGTGCCGACTGCGGCGGGCGAATTGGCGTTTGCCGCCGCCGAGCGCATGGAGCAGGCGGCCGACCAGCTGCAGCGGCAAATGCAGGGCCTGGACCACCGCTTGTCCGGGATCGTGCGCGTGGCAGCTTCGGAAACCGTGGCCAGCTACTTCATCATGGAGGCGGTGCGCCGCGTGCATGCCCAGCACCCGGATATTCGGGTGCTGCTGTCCACGTCGATCCAGATCAGCAACCTGACGCGCCGCGAGGCGGACTTGGCCATCCGCAACGTCAAGCCCGACAACCCGGACCTGATCCAACGCCACCTGACGCGCAAGGACGTGGGTCTGTACGCGTCGCGCAGCTATCTTGCCAAGCATGGTGAGCCGCGGCCGGGCACGGCGTTCGCCGGCCATGCGCTGGTGACGTACCAGCAGTCCGTGCTGCCGGGCTGGTCCGATACCTTCTGCGGCGAACCCACGGGCAATGGCCATGTCGCCATCGAATTGAATTCGGGGCTGATGATCATCGAGGCCGTGGCGGCTGGCCTGGGTATCGGCGAACTGCCTACCCATATGGCGCCGGACTATCCGGAACTGGTCCGTATTTGGCCCACCCGCAGCGAACCCTACGACCTGTGGCTGGTGATGCATGGCGATCTGAACCGCACTGCGCGCGTGCGCGCGGTAGCCGATGCGATTGTCGAGGTCTTCGAAACGGAAAAATAGCGGCCGGCCCGCGACGCACTGCGGTAAACCGTGGCTTGTGGGCAGGCACGGCAGGCGCTAAGGTTTGCTTGCCCCCGAAAAACATCCCTTGAGGAGTGACGCGTGTCCGAAATCTGGCGTTTGTCCGCAGTTGAACTTGCCGCCCGCATCCGCAATCGCGACGTGTCCGCCACCGAAGCGGCGCATAGCGCGCTGGCGCGGCTGAACGCCGCGAATCCGGCAGTCAACGCGGTGGTCGATCACCGTCCGGAAGATGTACTGGCGCAGGCTGCGGCCGTGGATGCCGCGTTGGCGCGCGGGGAAGACCCCGGCATCCTGGCGGGCGTACCCGTCACCGTGAAGGTCAATGTTGACCAGGCGGGCTACGCCACCACCAATGGCGTCACCCTGCAGAAAGACCTGATTGCCGCCGTGAACAGCCCGGTGGTGGACAACCTGCGGCGGGCTGGCGCCGTCATTCTGGGCCGCACCAATACGCCGGCATTTTCACTGCGGTGGTTCACAAGCAACGCCGTTCATGGCGAAACGCGCAATCCCCGCAATGCGGCGCTGACGCCCGGCGGATCCTCGGGCGGCGCGGCGTCGGCCGTGGCGGCCGGCATCGGGCACCTGGCGCACGGCACGGACATCGCGGGTTCCATCCGCTATCCCGCCTATGCTTGCGGCGTGCACGGGCTGCGCCCGTCGCTGGGCCGCGTGCCCGCATACAACGCCGCCTTGCCCGAGCGTTCGATCGGCGGGCAACTGACCGCAGTGTCGGGGCCCTTGGGGCGCACCATTGCCGATGTGCGCCTGGGGCTGGCCGCGCTGTCGGCGGCGGATCCGCGCGACCCTTGGTGGGTTCCCGCGCCCCTGGTGGGGCCGGAGGTGCCGCGGCGCGCTGCGCTGTGCGTGAATCCGGAGGGCATGGAAACCGAACCGGCGGTCGTCAAGGCGTTGCAGGACGCCGCGCGCAGGCTGACCGAGGCCGGCTGGACGGTCGACACGCTGGATTCGATTCCGCCGCTGCAGGAGGCGGCCGATCTTCAGATCCGCATGTGGATGGCGGACGGCTACGACGGCATGCTGGCCGCTGCTGAGAAAGAAGGCGACCCCGGGGCATTGGTGGCATTGCGCGGCCAGCGCGATAAGGCCGCGGGCGCCGATCTGACCAGTTTTTCGGCCGTCTTGACGCGTCGTGCGACGTTGACGCGCTTGTGGGAATTGTTCTTTGCGGAGTATCCGATCCTGCTGTTGCCGGTGTCGGCCGAGTTGCCGTTTCCGGACAAGCTGGACTTGCAGGGCGATGCGGCCTACGCGCGGGTGTGGCGCGCGCAGATGACTCAGATCGGTGTGCCTTTCATGGGCTTGCCCGCGTTGTCGGTCGCGATGGGCGGCGCAATGAGCAGCGTGGGGCCAAGCCCTGTGGGCGTGCAGATCGTGGCCGGGCGCTACCGCGAAGACCTGTGTCTGGCTGCCGGTGAAGTGATCGAAGCTGCCGGAGAGCCGGTCAGCATCGCGGAACCCAAGGCGCGCTAGTTCAGGCGTTCAACCGTATGCGGAGGCAGGCGTTGCCGCTTGCCATTCCGCGCGCAGCAATCCCATCATGCCGGTGTCCCAACGCTCGTCTCCGGCGCGCGTGGACGAGCGCCGCACGCCTTCCATCGTGAAGCCCAATCCTTCATAGGTACGGATGGCGGGCGTGTTGAACATGTAGACGTTCAGTTCCAGGCGCTCGATGCCAGGGGTCTGGAAAGCTTCTTCGATCATCATCGTCACCATGGGCCGGGCCAAGCCTTGCCCGCGTTCGGCGGGGGCGATGGCGACACGACCCAGGCGGGCGTTGCCGTCGCGCCAGTCGTACGCCAACTGCGCATGACCCACAGGCGTGCCGTCACGGCAAACCATCCAGCAGCGGCGATTTGGCGGGCTGGCCTGTCCTTGCGCCAGCATGTCGGACATCTCGGCTTGCGTAAGCGGGAACGACAGGTGGGAGCCCCCCCATTGCACGACTTCTGGCAGGCTGGAAAACCAGCTGGCCAAGAGCGGAAAGTCCGAGGAAGCAAAGGGGCGCAGAGTCAGCATGGCACAGGTTCCAGCGAGGATGCGCTAGTGGTTGAACCGCAGGCGCAGCACGCCCAGGTCGCCGTACGTCAGTTCGATGTCTTGATTGGCGGGCACGTCCAGGAAGCCAGCATACGAACCCGTGATGACGTGCTGGCCCGCATGCAGGCCCAGGCCTTGTTCGCGCAGGAAATTCGCAAGCCAGTACAGGCCCGCCTTGGGGTGGCCGTTTGGGTGGAAGCCGGCATGCTGCTCGATTTCCTGGCCATCGATTGCCAGCGTGAGGCTCATGCTGGCGGGGGCGGCATCCGGCGATACGATGCGCGGGCCCAGCACGATGCCCTGATTGAACATGTGGTCGGCCAGCAATTCAGGCAGGCTCGCGTGTTCGGGCGACGCGTAGCGGCAACCCAGGACTTCCAGCGCAAGCCGGGCGCCGCCGATTGCGGCATCGACGTCAGCCTCGGTGTACGGGGTGTCGCGAGCAGGCAGGTCATGTGCCAGTTCGAACGCGAATTCGGGTTCGACGCGCACGATGGCGGTGCGGCTGGCGATGGGGCCGGCTTCGGCGTAGGTCGTGTTCGACGCATAGATCGGCGCCACCACGGTTTTTTCGGGCGACGGCAGTGCGCTTTTCCATGCCGCGATGCGGTCTTGCCGGGTTTCTTGCAGCAACTGCGCCGTGCGCTGCTGCACGGCGAATGCCTGGCCGAGGGACTGCGGGCGGAAGGCGGCGGGCAGGCGCGGGCCGGCCACGCCGGAATCCCGGGCGGCGATCAACGCGCGGGCGGCGTCCAGGCTGCCGGGATAGTCTTCAATTTTGATCTGCATGCGTTCATGCTCCCAGGTACAACATGATCCACAGGATGATCATGGCGATAAGGCCCAGCCAGCAAGAGCCCCAGAAACCGACGATGGGCCACTTCAGCGCCAGCGGCGTCTTCTTCGGGTCGACATGGCCCAGCAGGTCATTGGCGTTGCCAATCAGCCAGAAGCGGGTGCCGGGGAACATCAGGCGGAAAAAGTAATCCAGCATGATCGCGGCCTGGATGGACAGCGGATATTGCTTGAACGGGCGGTGCTGCAGGTAAGGGTGCTTCAGCGTGGCGTTGATCTGCTTGCTCTTGAAGAAAAACAGCACGATGCCGCTGAGCGAGCAGGTGATGAAGCAGAGCACAAATAGGCTGAACGCCATGGCCATGACGGGTGAATGCATGGGGGTCTCAAGAGTGCGCGGCGTGCCGCGTTGGGATGATAAGAAGCCTGGAAAAATATCCTGGCCGTATTGTAGAAGGCTTGGCGCAGCCCCGTGTTCAGGGCTGCGTCAGCCGTGTGCGCCGGAGCCAAGCGCCCCCGCGGCACGCGGACGTCGGCGTCAGCCGCGCGTCTGGCCTTCGCCGCTAAGCACCCACTTCAGCGTGGTCAAGCCTTCAAGGCCGACCGGGCCGCGGGCATGCAGGCGATTCGTGGAGATACCGATCTCGGCGCCCAGCCCGTATTCGAAACCATCGGCGAAGCAGGTGGGCAAGTTCACATAGACCGAGCTGGAATCGACTTCGCGCTGGAAGCGCTGCGCGGCTGACAGGTCTTCGGTGACGATCGCGTCAGTGTGGCCGGAACCCCAGCGCGCGATGTGTTCGATGGCGTCGTCCAGCGTATCGACGATGCGTACCGCCAGGATCGGGCCCAGGTATTCCGTGCCCCAGTCTTCGTCGGTGGCCGGCGTGATGTGCGGCAGCAGGGCCAGCGTGCGCGGGCAGCCGCGCAGTTCGACGCCGTGTTCGATGAAGGCCGCGGCCAGCGTGGGCAGGATGGAAACGGCGGCGACGGCGTCGACCAGCAGGGTTTCCATGGCGCCGCAGATGCCGTAGCGGTAGGTCTTGGCGTTGAAGGCAATGCTGTGCGCCTTGTCCGGATCGGCCGCAGCGTCGATATAGATATGGCAGTTGCCGTCCAGGTGCTTGATGAGGGGCACGCGGGCTTCTTGCGACAGGCGGGCGATCAGGCCCTTGCCGCCGCGCGGCACGATGACGTCGATGTGTTCGGTCATGGTGATGAGCTTGCCTACGGCGGCGCGGTCGGCCGTTGCCACGACCTGCACGGCGTCTTGCGGCAGGCCGGCGGCGGCCAGGCCCGTTTGCACGACTCGGCCCAGGGCGATGTTGGAGTGCAGCGCTTCGCTGCCGCCGCGCAGGATGGCGGCGTTACCGGACTTCAGGCATAGCGCGGCAGCGTCGATCGTGACGTTGGGGCGCGATTCGTAAATGATGCCGATGACACCGAGCGGCACGCGCATCTGGGCCACACGCATGCCGTTGGGGCGCACGGTGGTGGCGGTGATGCTGCCGATCGGGTCAGGCAAGGCGGCGATCTGGCGCAGTCCCTCGGCCATGTGGGCGAGGGTCTTGTCGGATAGCGTAAGGCGGTCAAGCAGTGCCGGTTCCAGGCCGTTGGCGCGGGCGGCGGCAACGTCCTTTTCATTGGCGGCTTTCAGCTCGTCGTGGCTGGCGGCCAGGGCGTCGGCCATCGCCAGCAGCGCCTTGTTCTTGGCGGCGCTGTTGGCGCGCATCATGGCGCGCGAGGCGTGGCGGGCGTTCTCGCCCAAGGTCAGCATGGCGTGTTCGATGGAGGACGAGGACATGGCGGCGTCGATCATGGAGTTAGGGCGGCGCAAGCGCCGTCTGAATATTTCAGTGTATATCCGGCTGGAGGGCCGGGCGTAGGGAGCGGGGGCGAGGCGAAGGCGGCGGCAATGCCGCCTTCACGGTCGTCCGCCGGCGGCGGCGACCCGCAGCGCCAGCCGGGTCATTTCTTCCCAGGGGTCGGACAGGCGACCGGGCACGGAGAGGCCCTTGATCAGGCGGTCGACTTCGTGGGCATGCTGCACTGCAGCCGGCCAAACGCCGGGCTGCACCCGGCTCAGGGCTTGCAGCGCGAGGCGTTCGTGAGCGCCGAAAATGCGCAGGCGGCGCATCAGGCCGTTGACGTCCTGGCCCAGCGCGCGCGCTTCCGCGACGCGGGCTAGCAAGCGGATCTCTTCGCCCACCGCCCACAGCACCAGCGGCAGAGCTTCGCCTTCGGCACGCAGGCCGTCGATCATGCGGATGGTGCGGGAAATGTCGCCGGCCAGCATGGCGTCGCGCAGGCCGAAGACGTCGTAGCGGGCCACGTTCAGCACCGCGCGTTCAACGTCTTCCGCCGCCAATTGGCCCTCGGGGTAGAGCAACCCCAGTTTCTGGATTTCCTGGTGCGCCGCCAGCAGGTTGCCTTCGACCTTGTCCGCCATCCATTGCAGGGTGGCGCCGTCGGCGCGCTGGTTCTGGCGGGCCAGCCGCATCCCCACCCAGGCCGGCAACCGGCCGCGCTCAATATTGGGGATGTCGACCATCATGCCGCCGCGGGCCAGCGCCTGGACCCACCGGCTTTCGCGGGTGGCTTTGTCAAGGCGGGGCAGGGCGATCAGGACCAGGGTGTCCGCATCCGGCTGCTTTTCGGCTTGCTCGGCCAGTTTGGTGAGCGTATCGGCGCCGGACTTGCCGGGTTTGCCGGTAGGGATCTTGATTTCAAGGATGCGGCGGTCGCCGAACAGCGAGACGCTTTGGGTGGCGGCGGTGACCGCGCTCCAGTCGCTGCGCGCGTCCATCACCATGGACAGCCGTTCGGAGTAGCCGGCGTGGCGCGCCGAGGCGCGCAACGCGTCAACCGCTTCGGTTACCAGCAGGGGCTCGTCGCCCGATACCGTGTACATCGCGGCGAGCCGGTTGCCCGGCCGATGCAGATGTTCGGCCAGCCGGTCCGCGTCCATAGACTGTGCCATGGGCTAGCGGAGGATGGCCGGGTCAGTGGTGGACGGCGTCTGCCACGGCGTGGGCGTGCGCTGCGGTTGCGGCGCATTCGGGTCGTACAGCGGGATTTCGCCGTTTTCACCGCGTTCCTCGGCGTTTTCGAAGGCACGGCGCACATCAGGCGCGGTCATGCGGCGCAGCACTCGGGTGACGAGATCGCGTTGCATGGCCTTGTAGAGTGTCTCGATCTGGCCTTGCTTGGCCTGCACGACCTGATCGTCATACGGCATTTCGCGGTAGATCGACAGCGTGGTGTCCGGGATCAGCGCGCGCCCCTTGTTGTCGATCAGGCGGAACGTGTAGTTGATGCCGAGTTCGTATTCCTCGACACGGCCCTGCGCGTTCAGCGAGACCTCACGCAGCGTGCGCGTATCGGCGACTTGCTGCAGGATGGCTTGCGCCTCCTTGGGCGTGTCCACGAGCTTCGTATTGGGCGAGGCCGCGCGTAGCGAACGGCGCACGTCGGCGCCGAACTGGGAGTTGTCGGGGATGCCGACATACAGCGTGTCGAACGGCATCGGGGTGACTCCCCGCAATGCGAAACCGCATGCGGAGAGCAGCATGAACAGCGCCATGCAGGCGCCGCGCAGCAGCCAGGATTGGCGGGAGGAGTGCGTTTGTTGCCCGGCGAAGTACATGCTTGACCTCATCAGCCTACGACGTTGACCAGTTTGCCCGGAACCACGATAACGCGCTTGGGCGGACGGCCTTCCAGGAAGCGGGTGACTTCTTCCTGGCTGGCGGCGAGCTTCTCGATATCTTCCTTGGGGGCGGCGGCGGCCACGCGGATCGAGCCGCGCAGCTTGCCGTTGACCTGGAGCATCAGCTCGATTTCGTCCGCGATCAGCGCGGCTTCGTCCACATGCGGCCACGGCGCGTCAAGCAGGTCGCCCAGTTCCTTGGCGTAACCGAGGTCTTGCCACAGGTGCCAGGTGATATGCGGGACGACGGGATACAGCACGCGCAGCAGCACGCCAAGGGTTTCGGCGTAGGCGGCGTCGGAGGCGGCGTCTTCGGCCAGCTTGGCATCGTCGATGGCGTTCAGCATCTTCATGCAGGCGGACACGACGGTGTTGTACTGGATGCGCTGGTAGTCGTAGTCGGCTTGCTTGAGCAGCGTGTAGACCTCGCGGCGCAGATCCTTGACGGCGGCCTGGGCTTGCGACCAGTCGGCACCGTTGGCCAGACCGCGCGCCACGGCATCGCGGCGGGCGTAGCTGATCGACCAGAGGCGGCGCAGGAAGCGGTTCGAACCTTCTACGCCGGAGTCGGACCATTCAAGGGTCTGCTCGGGCGGGCTGGCAAACATGACGAACAGGCGGGCCGTGTCGGCGCCCAGCGTATCGATCAGCGATTGCGGGTCGACGCCGTTGTTCTTGGACTTGGACATCGTGCCCACGCCGCCATAAGTGATGGCGGAGCCATCCGACTTCAGCTTGGCGCCGGTGATGGCGCCGCGGTCGTCATAGACGTTTTCGACGTCTTCGGGCCAGAAATATTCGATGCCGCCCTGGGGCGTCTTGCGCGAATAGATGTGGTTCAGCACCATGCCCTGGCACAGCAGCTTGGTGAAGGGCTCGTCGAAGTTGAGCAAGCCCATGTCGCGCATGACCTTGGTCCAGAAACGGGCGTACAGCAGGTGCAGCACGGCGTGCTCGATGCCGCCGATGTACTGGTCCATCGGCATCCAGTAGTCATTGCGCGCATCGACCATGGCGGTGTCGTTGCCAGGCGAGGTGTAGCGCATGAAGTACCAGGACGAGTCCACGAACGTATCCATCGTGTCCGTTTCGCGGCGCGCGGGCTTGCCGCAGCTGGGGCAGGCGCAGGACAGGAAGGCTTCGTTCTTGGTCAGCGGGTTGCCGCTGCCGTCGGGGATCAGGTCGTCGGGCAGGACGACGGGCAGGTCTTTTTCCGGGACCGGAACGGGACCGCAATCCGCGCAGTGGATGATCGGGATCGGGGTGCCCCAGTAGCGCTGGCGCGAAATGCCCCAGTCGCGCAGGCGCCACGTGGTCTGCTTTTCACCCAGGCCTTGCGCACCCAGGTCGGCGGCGATGGCGTCCACGGCCTCCTTGTGCGAGAGACCGTCGTACTTGCCCGAGTTGATGGTGCGGCCGGACTGCTTGTCGCCGTACCATTCCTGCCACGCGTCGGTGGAGTATTCCTTGCCGGCCACGTCCACGACCTGGACGATGGGCAGCTTGTATTTCTTGGCGAAGGCGAAATCGCGCTCGTCGTGCGAGGGCACGCCCATGACGGCGCCGTCGCCGTAGGTCATCAGCACGTAGTTGCCGACCCAGACCTCGACGTCTGCGCCCGTCACCGGGTGCGTGACGGACAGGCCGGTGGGCATGCCTTCTTTTTCACGCGTGGCCATTTCGGCCTCGGTCGTGCCGCCCAGCTTGCATTGCTCGATGAACGACGACAACTGCGGGTTGTTGCGTGCCGCGTGCGTGGCCAGGGGGTGTTCCGGCGCCACGGCGCAGAACGTCACGCCCATGATGGTGTCGGCGCGGGTGGTGAAGACGTACAGCTTGCCGTCCTGGATCAGCTGGCCGTCCGGGCCGGCGATCTTGTGCGGGAAGGCAAAGCGCAGGCCCTCGGACTTGCCGATCCAGTTTTCCTGCATCAGGCGGACGCGCTCGGGCCAGCCGGGCAGGTCGTTCTGGACGGCGCCCAGCAGCTCGTCGGCGTAGTCGGTAATGCGCAGGTAGTAGCCCGGGATCTCGCGCTTTTCAACCAGCGCGCCCGAACGCCAGCCGCGGCCGTCGATGACTTGTTCGTTGGCCAGCACGGTCTGGTCCACCGGATCCCAGTTCACGACCTGGGTCTTGCGGTAGGCCACGCCCTTTTCCAGCATCTTCAGGAATAGCCACTGGTTCCACTTGTAGTACTGCGGATCGCAGGCGCACATTTCGCGCGTCCAGTCGATCGCCAGACCCATCGACTTCATCTGCTTCTTCATATAGGCGATGTTGTCGTAGGTCCACTTGGCCGGCGGCACCTTGGACTTGATGGCGGCGTTTTCCGCCGGCATGCCGAAGGCGTCCCAGCCCATGGGCATCAGGACGTTATAGCCACGCATGCGCAACTGGCGCGCCATCATGTCGTTGATGGTGTAGTTGCGCACGTGGCCCATATGCAGCTTGCCGCTGGGGTAGGGCAGCATCGAGCAGGCGTAGAACTTAGGCTTTTCGGAGCCGTCCGCGTTCTTCGCGTGTTCGTGGACCAGATAGGCGTCGCGGGCCTGCCAGTCTTGATGGGCGGCCGCTTCGACGGTAGTGGGGAGGTAACGTTCCTGCATGGGCTCGGGCACGGTGGCAAAAAAGGGTGAGCCGCCCTGCCGCGCGGACGCGGTGGCGGTCAAAACCCCTGATTATAGGAGGTGCTAGGCGCGGGCAGGGGACGGAGCCGTTTCCGGGATGCGGGCACTGGGCGAGAACGCGCCATATGCCAAGGTAACAACGCCCAGGACGGCGCCCGCGGTGACCACGCCGGGCCAGCCAAAATGGGCGTAAAGCCAGGACGATACCAGTGAACCGGTCGCCCCGCCGATGAAGTAGCAGGTCATATAGCCGGCGGTCAGGCGGCTGCGGGCCTCCGGGCGCAGGCGGTACAGCGCGCTGCTATTGGTGACATGGACGCCCTGGATCGCCAGATCCTGGATCAGGATGCCTGCTAGCAGTGCGACGACCGAGACCTGGCCGAAGGCCAGCAAGCCCCAGGAACCCAGCAGCAGGAGCAAGCCGACCCGGGTGGCCAGGTTGCCCAGGCCGCGGTCGGCCAGACGGCCGAATCGGTTGGCGGCATAGGCGCCGGCCGCCCCCGCCAGGCCAAACAGCCCGATGGTGGTGGTGCTGTATTCATAGGGAGGGCTGGACAGCAGGAAGGTCAGCGTCGTCCACAGCATGCTGAAGGCGGCGAACAGCAGGAAACCCAGCAGCGATCGGGCGCGGAACAATGGTTCTTCGATGAACATGCGCAGAATCGAGCCCAGCAGGCGCGGATAGCTCATCGACGTGGGGCTCTGGTAGCGCGGCAGCAGACGCCACAGGGCGGCGGACATGGCCGTCATCAGGATCGCGGCCACCCAGTACACCGTGCGCCAGCTGCCCACGTCGGCCAGCGCGCCGGCGACGGTGCGGGCCAGCAGAATGCCCAGCAACAGGCCGCTCATGACGGTGCCGACCGCCTTTCCGCGTTCGTGCGGCGCCGCCAGCGTGGCGGCGAACGGCACCAGGATCTGGGCGACGACGGACAGCAAACCGGTCAAAGCCGTGCCCACCAGCAGTACGGCGATGCTGGTGGCGAACGACGAAATCAAGAGACCGCCCGCCGACAGCAGCGTCATCAGCACGATCAGGCTGCGGCGTTCGAACATGTCGCCCAGCGGGACCAGCAGCATCAGTCCCAGCGCGTAGCTGAGCTGCGCGGTGGTGACGATGGCGCCGGCCGTCGCGTTGGACAGCGAAAACTGCTGGCCGATCGTGTGCAGCAGGGGTTGCGCGTAGTAATTGCTGGCGACGGCCAGGCCGGTGGCGACCGACATCAGCAGGATGATCGGCGCGGTCAGGGTGGGCGGGGTTGTCTGGGCGGGTGAAGCGGAAGTCATGGAGGCAGGCAGAAGGGGATGCGGGGCGAGGCGCAGGGGTGAGGCAGGCCGGGCTCAGGCGCCGATGCCGCCGGGGGTTTCCTGGTCGTGCTTGATCAGCAGCTTTTTCAGCAACCCGGCCATTTGCTTGCGCTCGGCCGCGGACAGCGGGTCCAGCAGTTCGTTCAGGTCTTTCAGATAGTCCTTCAACACCAGCTTGATCACGCGCAGCCCTTCCGCGGTCAGTGACACGATGATGCCGCGACGGTCGTCGGGGTTGGGATTGCGGACCAGCAGTCCGGCCTGCTCCAGGCGGTCCAGGCGGTTGGTCATCGCGCCGGAAGTCAGCAGCAGGGCGTCTACCAGCTTCTGCGGATTCATGGCGTGGGGAGCGCCGGTGCGGTACAGCGTGGCCAGGACGTCGAATTCGCCCTGGTGCAGGTTATAGCGGCGAAAGCTGCGGTTCACGTTGCGGGTGGCAAAGGCGTTCAAGCGGAACACCCGGGTGACGACCGTCATGGCCGCGAAGTCCTGGTTGGGACATTCCGCAGTCCATTGCGAGATCACCTGATCGACGAGGTCATTCATGCGAAATCCGAATTTACTTTGATATGAAGTTTCTTTACGTTGAGATAAATTCTAACAGCAGGACCGGACGCCGCGCAAAGCGCGGGGCAAAAAAGAAGGGCCCGCCTCTTTCGAGGCGGGCCCTTCCGGCTTGACCGGATACTCGCGCGAATTACTGCGCGGCGTCCTTCAGCTTCTTGAGCGGGCGAACCTTCACCTTGACCGAAGCCGGCTTGGCGGGGAACCAGCGCTCGACGCCAGTGAACGGATCCTTGCCGAAGCGCTTGGCCTTGGCCGGAACCTTCTGCACGGCAACCTTGAACAGGCCGGGCAGCGTGAATTCGCCAGCGCCCTTCTTGTCCACGGAACCCAGCACCGAGGTTTCCAGGCTGGCCAGGACGGCCTTGACGGCCTTGGCTTCAACGCCGGATTGCTCAACGATGTAAGCAACCAGTTGGGTCTTGTTCAGGGCAGCCTTGATGGCCTTGGGTGCAGCAGCGACCTTCTTGGCGGCGACGGCCTTCTTTGCTGCGGGCTTCACAGCGGGTTTGGCGGCGGTTGCCTTCTTTGCGGGCGCCTTGACGGCGGGCTTGGTGACTTTCTTGGCAGGAGCTTTTGCTTTCGTGGCCATGGTCAAAATCCGTAGTTGAGGACATGGAGCAGCGCGGGCCGGATATCGGCTTTGAACGCTACGCGCCCGATGATAGCGGAAGACTTGAAGTTCTTGCGGCTTTCTAACGGGTTTTAAGCCACTGTTTGTTGTTTTCGACGCAGAAAGTGCTTCCTGCAAGGGCTTCTGCAATAGGTCGTGACATTCGAGGCCTATTTTTGCGGAACATCGCAGCACTGAACCATTGGCGCGGCGCGTGTTCCAATTGCGTGCGGCGCGCGGGGATATTGTTGAACGCCGGCTTGCTGGCCAAGCCGATTGGCGATCGTTCCCGCGCGGGAACAACCCAAGCATGGATCGAAGCTCTTATATGTTGTTGATGAAAAAGTTTGCAGCGGGCCTGCTCGTTGCCGCGGCGTGCGTGTCCGGCGCGATGGCGCAATCGATGCCGCAGCCGGTGCTCTCGGCCAAAGCCTGGCTGCTGCTGGACGAGACGAGCGGTCAGGTGATCGCGTCGCACGCGGCCACCACGCGGATCGAACCGGCGTCGCTGACCAAGATCATGACCGCCTACGTCGTGTTCGAGGCGCTGAATAAGAAGGAAGTCACGCCCGGCCAACTGGTCGTGATTTCGACGCGTGCCTGGAAAGTGCCGGCGGGCAGCTCCAAGATGTTCCTGGAGCCGGGCTCCAAGGTGTCGGTGGACGAGTTGCTGCGAGGCCTGATGATCCAATCGGGCAATGACGCGGCCATTGCGCTGGCCGAGGCGGTGTCGGGCAGCGTCGAGGCCTTTGTGGCGCGGATGAACGACACCGCCGCCAGGCTGGGATTGCACGCGACGCATTTCGCCAGCCCCCATGGCCTGCCGGATCCGGGCACCTATTCCACGGCCAGCGACCTGTCCATCCTGGCCACGCGCTTCATCCGCGACTACCCCCAGCTTTACAAGACCTACGATTCCGCCAAGCAATTCACGTTCAACAAGATCACCCAACCGAACCGCAATCGGCTGCTGTGGCTGGACCCCAGCGTGGACGGCTTGAAGACGGGCCATACGGAATCCGCCGGCTACTGCATCGTGGCGACGGCGCGCCGGCCCAATGGCGCCGACCAACGCCGCCTGATCACAGTGGTGGTGGGCACGGCGTCCGACAAATTGCGCACCCAGGAAAGCCGCGAGTTGCTGGAGTGGGGGTTTCAGGGATTCAATACCATCAAGCTGTATGCGCGCGGCCAGGCCGTGGCCACGCCTGAAGTCTGGAAGGGCGAAAGCGACAGCCTGAAGGCCGGGTTTTCGCGGGACGCCTATGTGACCGTGCCTGCAGGCGCCAAGGTGGAGCCCGTGTGGACGCCGCAGGAGCCGCTGGTGGCGCCGATTGCGGCCCAGGACACCGTGGGCGCGTTGCGGGTGCTGGTGGACGGCAAGCCGTCCATGCAGTTCCCGGTGGTGGCGCTGGAGCCGGTGGCGGAGGCGGGGTTCGCGGGACGCGCGTGGGACTCCGTCCGGTTGTGGTGGCGCGGCCATTCGAGTTGATCCGGGCATGCGCGGCGGGTAATGACAAGGAGGTGTGCGATGGCAGTGAGCTTTCCTGGAGGTCCGGCGGCGGCGCCGGGGCCGGATGATCCGCTGGCGCTGCTGTCCGCCTGCCATGGGCGGATTGCGCGCCAATGCGCCACCTTGACGCGCCTGGCGGCGCATCTGTCCGCGCAGGGTAGCGACGCGGCTGCGCAGACGGCCGCCGCCAGCGTGGCGCGCTATTTCGATACCGCCGCAGCGCACCATCACGAAGACGAGGAAGCGGATCTTTTTCCGGCCTTGATCGAGTCCATGGCGGGGTCCGATGCGGGCTGCCTGCACGCGCTGGTGCAGGGACTGGTGGCCGAACATCGGCGCTTGGCGGACCTGTGGACGCCGCTGCGCGAGGTGTTGTCCGAGATCGCAGCCGGGCGGCCTGTCGCCTTGCCGGCGGCGCAGGTGCAAGCGTTCACCGAGGCCTATGCCGCGCATATCCAGCGTGAAGAGGACGAGCTGCTGCCGATGGCGGCGCGTTTGATTTCCGACGATGCGCTGGCCGATATCGGGCAGGCCATGAAGGCGCGGCGCGGCGGCGGCGCGAGCTGACCCGCCACGCCAAGGCGGCGGCAAATGGCGCTACGATGCCTCTAGCCGGCGCATCGGGCGCTGGAATCTACGCATTCACGCCATGAGCCGCCACCGCGCATTCCGCCAGAAATTGCAGGGTCCCCTTTTGATGCACGCCATGTCGGCGCATAACCCGATGTCGGCCCGTCTGGCGGCGGACGCGGGGTTCGATGCGATCTGGGGCAGCGGTTTTGAACTCTCGGCAAGCTATGCGGTACCCGACGCCAGCATTCTTTCCGCGTCGCAGCATCTGGACATGATGCGGGCCATTGCGGCCACGGTCGAGGTGCCGGTCATCGCGGACATCGACACGGGATTCGGCAACGCCGTCAACGTGTCGTACATGCTGCCGCAATACGAAGCGGCCGGCGTGTCGGCGGTGGTGATGGAAGACAAGACCTTTCCCAAAGACACCAGCCTGCGCGCGGACGGCCGGCAGGAACTGGTGCGCGTGGAGGAATTCCAGGGCAAGGTCGAAGCGGCCTGCGCGGCGCGGCGCGATCCGGATTTCTGCGTGATCGCCCGCACCGAGGCCCTGATCGCGGGCCTGGGCCAGGAAGAGGCGTTGGCCCGTGCGCATGCCTACGAATCGGCGGGCGCCGATGCCATCCTGATCCATTCCAAGCAAACCACGCCCGACGAGATCGTGCGCTTTGCGCAGGCCTGGACGGGGCGCGTGCCGCTGGTGCTGGTGCCCACCGCGTATCCGCAGTTGCGGGAATCGGATATCCAGGCGCTGGGCAAGGTGGGGCTGGTGATCTACGGCAACCACGCCATCCGCGCGGCCGTCGGTGCGATGCGTGACGTCTTCGCCCGCATCCGCCAGGATGGCGGCATCTATGGGGTGGACGCCGGTTTGCCGACGGTGAAAGAAATCATCGCGCTGCAGGGCGACGCCCGCATGCGCGAACTGGAACGCCGCTATCTGAAATGAGGCTGACAGCGGCGCGTTGCGCCCGCCGGGGCGAGCGATTACGCTAGGCGGCCTTGTTCCGCATGGATGCACGCGCGGACGAGAAAACCATAAAAGGGGAATAGGACAGGATGACGCAGGGGGCTAGAAATCTGGCGGGCCGCATGTTTGGCTCATGGGTCAATGACGTCAACAAGCTGACCCTGCGCGCCGACTTGTCTGCGGGCTTGCTGGGCGCGCTGCTGGTGCTGCCCCAAGGGGTGGCGTTCGCCATGCTGGCGGGATTGCCCGCCGAATACGGGCTGTATTCCGCCATCGTCCCCTGTATCGTCGCGGCGCTGTTCGGGTCCAGCCGCCATGTGATGTCGGGCCCGACCAACGCGAATTCGCTGGCGCTGTTCGCCGTGCTGACGCCCCTGGCCGCCGCGGGCAGTCCGGCCTATATCCAGCTGGCGCTGGCGGTGACGGTGCTGGTCGGCATCATGCAATGGCTGGTGGGCGTGCTGCGCCTGGGTTCGCTGGCGCATTTCATTTCGCCGTCGGCCCTGTTCGGTTTTACCAGCGGGGCCGCGCTGCTGATCGCGGTGCACGCCTTGAAGGACGCGCTGGGCGTGCCGTCGCCGGCCTCGCATGGGGCAGGGGCGCTGCTGGTCAGCGTGGGCACGCATCTTGGTGATGTGCACAAAGGCGCCTTGCTGGTGACGCTGGTCACGCTGGGCGTGGCGTTGTTGGTGCGCCGGCTGGACAAGCGCAAGCCCTACATGCTGCTGGGACTGGTGGCGGGGGCGCTGGCGGCTGCCGCGTTCAATAAATGGGCCGTGCCGCCGGGTGGCGTGCCGGTATCGGTCGTGGGCGCCATTGCCCAGCCCTGGCCGCCGTTTCATGTGCCCAGCGTGGATTGGCGCACGCTGCCTGATCTGCTCAGCCTGGCCTTCGCGCTGACGATCGTGGCGCTGGCGCAATCGATCTCCATCGCCAAGGCGGTGGCGACGCGCTCAGGCCAGCGCATCGACGCCAACCGGGAATTCACGGGGCAGGGGCTGTCCAACATCGTGGGCGGTTTCTTCTCTTGCTACCTGTCCTGCGGGTCGCTGAACCGGTCTATCCCCAACTACGAAGCCGGCGCGAAGACGCCGCTGGCAGCCGTGTTTTCCGCGGTGTTGCTGGTGGTACTGGTGGCCTTGTCGGCGCCGTTGCTGGCAATGATTCCCAATGCGGCGATTTCGGGCCTGTTGCTGCTGGTGGCGTGGACCTTGCTGGATATTCCGCGCTGGCGCCAACTGATCCGGATGCAGCCGGGCGAGTGCGCGATTGCCGGCGCCACGCTGGCCGCCACGGTCACCATCCGCATGGAAGTCGCGATTCTTCTGGGCACGGTGTTGTCGTTGATGGCGTATCTGCACCGCACCTCGCGGCCGGCGATGCGCACGATGGGCTTCGATTCCCGCGGGCTGGACCGCCGCTTCGTCGTGCTGGAGCATCAGGAGGACGCGTTGCCCGAGTGTCCGCAGTTGAAGCTGCTGCGCATGGAAGGTTCGATCTACTTCGGCGCGGCCGCGCATGTGGCCCAGCGCCTGCACGAGTTGCGCGCGGCGCCGGACGCGCCGCGCCATCTGCTGGTGATGGCCAAGAGCATGAACTTCATCGATCTGGCTGGCGCGCAGGTGTGGGAAGACGAACTGGCTGCGCGGCGTGCGATGGGGGGCGACTTGTATTTCCACCGGCCGCGGCCCGAAGTGCTGGACATGTGGCGCCGCACGGGCTTTCTGGAGCGCCTGGGCGCTGATCACATTTTCCCGGACAAGGCCACGGCGCTGCACACCATCTACGCCAAGCTGGACCCGGCGATCTGCGCGGGATGCAAGGCCCGGATTTTCTGGGAATGCCAGCCTCAAAACCCGCAAAGCGAGCACTGACGCCCCCGCCGGCGCGCCGGTTTCAGGGGGCTTCCGTGCCCAGGTAGGCGGCGCGCACGCGAGGGTCCGCCGCAATGGCGGCGGGTTCGCCTTCGGCCATCAGGGCGCCGCGCACCAGGACGGCGATGCGGTCTGCGTGCTTGAACACCACGTCCAGGCTGTGTTCCGTGAACAGCACGGCAATGCGTTGCGTGTCGGCCAGTTGGCGCGTCAGCCGCATCAGCGCATGCCGCTCGTTGGTGGCCATGCCGGCCGTGGGTTCGTCCATCAGCAGCAAGCGCGGCTGGTGCGCCAGCGCCATCGCCAGTTCCACCCGTTTGACGTCGCCATACGCCAGCGTGCCGCAGGCGGCCTCGGCCTTGTCTGCCATTTGCACTTGCGACAGCAAGGCCATGGCTTCCTCGACGGCATGGCGGGCGGCGCGGCGCCAGGGATTGAACAGCAAGCGATCGCGCGACAGCAGGGCCGTCTGCACGTTTTCGCACACGGTCATGGAGCGGAAGGTGGCGGCCGTCTGGAAGGTGCGGCCCACGCCCAGCCTGCAGATCTTGCCGGCGGACAGGCCCACCAGTTCGCGGCCGTCCAGGCGGACGGATCCGGAATCGGGGCGCAGTTGCCCACCCAGCACGTTAAAGCAGGTGGATTTGCCGGCGCCATTCGGGCCGATCAGCGCCAGCATCCTGCCCGCTTCCAGCGTGAAGGAAACGCCGGCCAGCGCGTCGATGCCACCGAACGATTTGCGCAGCGCGTCGACCTGGAGCAAGGCATTTACCGAGGTCATGCGCGCCTCCTGCCCAAGCGTGCGGCTGCGCCGGCCAGGCCTTCGGGAAACGCCATCACCAGCGCCAGAATGGCCAGGCCCAGCACAGCGTGCCAGTACTCGGTGCTGCGCGCCGCCACGTCCTGCAGCCAGGTGTAGGCGGCGGCGCCCACCAATGGCCCCGCCAGCGTCTGCAGGCCGCCCAAGAGCACCATGACCAGCCCGTCGACCGAGCGGCTGACGGCCAGCACGTCGGGCGCGATGCTGCCCTTGGAAAACGCGTAGAGCGATCCGGCCAGCCCGGCCGCGAAGGATGCGGCGACAAAGCCTGCCCATTGCACGCGCCGGGTCTCCATGCCGAGCGCTTCGGCGCGCATCGAGGAATCGCGCACGCCGCGCAATGCGTAGCCCAGCGGTGAAAACGCCAGGCGGCGCAGCCAGGCGATGCCTGCCGCGGAGAGCGCCAGCGTCAGGTAATAGAACCAGGGGCCCTGCGCCAGCCAGGACGACGGCCAAACGCCGATGAGGCCGTTGCTGCCGCCCGTCACGTCATCCCATTGGTAGGCGAGTGCCCAGAGGATCTGTGCCACGGCGAGTGTCAGCATTGCCAGGTACACGCCGGACAGCCGCACGCAGAACCAGCCGAACAGCAGCGCGCCGAAGGCGGCGGCGAAAGGACCCAGCAGCAGTGCGGCCTCCATCGGCACGGCGGCCAGTTTCAGCAGCAGCGCGGCGCCATAGGCGCCCAGGCCGAACCAGGCGGCGTGGCCGAACGAGGTCATGCCGGCGAGCCCCGTCAGAAAGTGCAGGCTGGCCGCAAACAGCGCGGCGATGAGGATCTCGGTCATCAGGATGCCCAGATATGGCCAGTACAGCGCGGCGACGGGAACCAGCGCCAGCAAGGCCAGCAGCAAGCCGTAGGCCAGGCGCAGGCGACGCCCCGCGGGGGCGATGGGGCGTTCCGGCGCGCCCGCGTGCGAGGCGGGCGCCGGCGGCTTGCCCAGCAGGCCCCAGGGCCGCACCACCAGCACCACGGCCATCACCGCAAATTCGGCCAAGAGCGTCAGCTTGGACAGGTTGAACAGCCAGGGCCCGATCTGGACTTGGCCCAGGAACACGAACACGGCTTTGACCGAGCAGATGAGAAGTGCGGCGAGGAACGCGCCGGGTATCGACCCCAGGCCGCCCACCACCACCACCACGAAGGCGCTGGCGATGATTTCCAGGTCCAGGCCCAGGGTGGCGGGCACCCGAGGTGCGGCCAATGCGCCGCCCAGGCCGGCCAGGAACGCCCCCAGCGTGAAGGCGGAAGTGAACAGCCAGGCCTGGTTCACGCCCAGCGCGGCCAACATGCTGCGGTTTTCAGCGGCGGCACGCAGCAACCGGCCCCAGCGCGTGCGCATCAGCAGCAGCCATAGCAGGCCCAGTACCACCGGGCCGGCGGCGATCAGCAGCAGGTCGTATTGTGGATAGCGCCGGCCCAGGATCTGCACGGCGCCGGACAGGCCGGGGGCGCGCGCAGCAAACAGGTCTTCCGGGCCCCAGATCGCCAACGCGGCGTCGCCGATAATGAGCACCAGGGCGAACGTGGCCAGCAGTTGGAACAGCTCGGGCGCCTGGTACAGGCGCTTTAGCACCAGCCATTCGGCGGCCGCCCCGATCAGGCCGGTAGCCAGCGCGGCCAGCAGCAAGCCGGCCCAGTAACCGGCGCCGTCGCCGAAATACGTGGTGAACGTCCAGGCCAGGTAGATGCCCAGCATGTAGAACGAACCGTGCGCGAAATTCACCACGCGGGTCACGCCGAAAATCAGCGACAGGCCCGCGGCAACCAGGAACAACGCGCTGGCGTCCGCCAGGCCGTTAAGCAGCTGCGACAGCAGCCCGGACAGGCTCATCAGTGCGCCGGACGCATCTTGCGGACCTGTTCGTCAGGCGGCTGCAAGCGCGCGCCGTCGATGTAGGCGAAGTCCTTCATGATGCCCTTGCCGTCTTCCACGGCCGTCACGCCCACGTAGACGCCCATCGTCGATTGATGGTCGATCTTGCGGTATTGGATCTGCCCATAGGGCGTGTCCACCTTCAGGCCGGCGAAGGCGTCGACCAGCTTTTCGGTGTCGACCTCGCCCGCGGCCTTCAGGCCCTGGGCGATGGACATCAGCGATGCATAGCCCACCACCGAGCCCACTTTGGGCGTTTCGTTGTAGCGCTTCTTGTAGGCGTCGACGAAGGCGTTATTGGCGGGGGTATCGATGGCGTACCAGGGGTAGCCGGTAACGATCCAGCCCGTCGGCGTGTCGGCGCCCAGCGGTTCCAGGTATTCCGGTTCGCCTGATAGCACCGACACGACTGCGCGGTTTTCGAACAGGCCACGCGTGTTGCCTTCGCGCACGAATCGGGTCAGGTCGGCAGCAAACAGCACGTTGAAGATGGCGTCGGGCTTGGCGTCGGCCAAGGCCTGCACCACGGCGCCGGCATCCACCTTGCCCAGCGGCACGGCTTGTTCCGCCACGAATTCCACGTCGGACTGGAATGACTTCATCATGGCCTTGAACGTGGCCACGGCGGACTGCCCGTACTCGTAGTTGGGGTACACGATGGCCCAGCGCTTCTTGCGCAAGGCCAGCGCCTTGGGCGCCAGCGCGGCTACGTGCATCCAGGTGGAAGGCCGCAATCGGTAGGTGTAGCGGTTGCCTTCCTGCCAGGTGATCTTGTCGGTCAGCGGCTCGGCGGCCAGGAAGAACACCTGCTGCTGCTTGGCGAAGTCGGTCAGGGCCAGCCCGGTGTTGGACAGGAAGCCGCCGAACAGCAGTTCGACCTTTTCGCGTGCCAGCAGTTCCTGCGCAGCACGCACGGAATCACCGGGGTTACCGTTGTCGTCGCGGGAGATGACTTCCAGTTTCCGGCCCAGCACGCCGCCTTCGGCGTTGACCTGCTCAAGCGCCAGCTGCCAGCCCTTCTTGTAGGGGCCCAGGAAGGCGGGGATGGCCTTGTAGCTGTTGATCTCGCCGATGCGGATCGGCGGTTCCTTGTCTTTGGCGACGGCTACGGCGACCGGAGTCAGCGCCAGGGCCAGGAGCGCGGGCGCAACGGCGCGGCGCAGCAGGGTAAGGCTGGGACGAAGCATGGCAGGGTATCGCAGGCAAGAGAGGGATCGGGCGTCGCCGCGCGGCACGGGGCGCTGCGGGTTGCGGCCAATTGAAACACGCGCCTTTGCCAGGCGGCAATAGACGCTTCCCCCTGCTTGGGGCGGCCCGGCAATAAAAAAGCCCTGCAAGGCAGGGCTCTTTTAGACTTACCAGAAAACCGGCTGAATTACTTCAGCTTGGTTTCCTTGTAGTCAACGTGCTTGCGAGCGACCGGATCAAATTTCTTGATCAGCATCTTCTCGGGCATGTTGCGCTTGTTCTTGGTGGTCGTGTAGAAATGACCCGTGCCGGCAGTCGACTCGAGTTTGATCTTTTCGCGGATACCTTTGGCCATGTCGTGCTCCTAGTATGGTGATTGTAGGGGAGGCCGATTAGGCGATTTCGCCGCGGGCACGCATGTCGGCCAGGACGGCGTCGATGCCGTTCTTGTCGATCGTGCGGATGGCCTTGGCCGAAACACGCAGGCGGACCCAGCGGTTTTCGCTTTCAACCCAGAACCGGCGCGATTGCAGGTTCGGCAGGAAGCGACGCTTGGTCTTGTTGTTTGCGTGCGAAACATTGTTGCCCACCATCGGGCCTTTGCCGGTCACTTGGCATACGCGTGCCATGGATGCACCTCTTTATGTCGTTCTTTTCGCGCATCGCTTGGGGGGTAGACAGGGTTTTAGCCGCCGGGCTGTGTGGGAAGCGCAATGTGTTGCCTGTTGCGCTGCCTTTGCCGGCCACCCAGTCTTAGTGGATGAGGGGGATCGGGATCCGCCCGTGCTTATACCCGCTGCCTGCCACCCGCTGAAATCCTGCTAGAAATTCCTGATGAATTCCTTGACCGGATTTCTCAACGCTACGCGGTTGGGGTCAGAGTGCTGAACTACAAAGCATAGTAGTCCGGCACGGGAAACTTCTTGTGAAGACTTAGATTCTAATACGAAAAAGCCAAGCAAATCAAGCGGCCGGCTCAGTTCGTGTGCGATTGCGCGACACGGCCCGAGATCCAGGACAGGCAGGCGCAGCTGGCCAGCGTGGTCGTCAGGGGCAAGGCGCTGTCCGTTTGCCAGGCGCTGACGGCGAAACCGGCCAGCGCGCCGCAAGACAGTTGCAGTGTCCCCAATAACGCGGACGCCGCGCCCAGCCGCTTGCCCTGGTCCGACAGCGCCAGCGCCGCCGAGTTCGGGTTCACGAAGCCCTGGCTGCCCATGTAGGCGATCAGGCACAGCATCAACAGGGGCAGCGTCATCCAGCCGGCCAGCGTCAGCGCCACGGCGGCAAGGCTGGCGATGGCCAGCGAGGTCAGGGCCTTGCGCTGCAGTTGGCGGGGCTTGTAGGTGCGCAGCAGGCGGGCGCTGATCTGCGAGCAGATGATGAGCGACAGCGCGTTGGTGCCGAACAGCAGGCCGTAATACTGGGGCGGCACGCCGTACAGTTCGATGAAGACGCGCGGCGACCCGATGATGTAGGCGAACATGCCGGCCTGGCCGAATCCGCCCGCCAGGCTGTGCGCCATGAAGCCGCGATGCGCGAACAGGTCGCGGTAGTTGCGCAGGATGGTGCTCCAGCGCAGCGGCACGACGCGTTCCGGCGCCAGCGATTCCTTCATGATCTTCGCCACCGCCAGCATCAGCATGGCGCCGCCGGCCAGCATGATCCAGAACAGGCTGCGCCAAGAGGCGATCGCCAGCAATTGGCCGCCGGCAAGCGGAGCTAGTATCGGGGCCAGGCCCATGATCAGCATCAGCAGCGACATCGCGCGCGCCGCCTCATGGGTTTCATAATGGTCGCGGATGACCGCGCGGGGAATCACGATGCCGGCCGCGCCGCCCATGGCCTGCACGACGCGCCAGCCCGTCAGCGCTTCGACCGAACCCGACAGGGCGCAGCCCAGGGATGCCACCATGAACAACGCCAGCCCCACCATCAGCGGCGGCTTGCGGCCGAAGCGGTCGGCCATCGGGCCGTAGAACACCTGCGCCAGCGCCAGGCCGATCAGGTAGGCCGCCAGCGTGCGTTCGACGTCGCCGCGCGGCACGCCCAGGTTCGCCGCAATAGTCGGGAACGCGGGCAGGTACATGTCGATGGCGAAGGGGCCGATCGCCGTCAGCGCGCCCATGAGAATGAGCCAACCGGGCAGGCTGCTGCGGGAAACTGGTGATGGGGGCATGGTGGTCGCGGTAAAACGCAGAGACAGGGCGCGCATGCGTTGGATTGCACGGTTTTGCGCCAAGCCAGCGACTGTATCACGGGTAACCTGACACGCAAATTTCAGCTGTTTTCCGATACAGTCGTGAGCGTCCGTAAAGTACTCAGAGGAGAAGTCGTGAATCCTTTGCTATCTGTTGTGGAACGCAAGCTTGAGGCCTTGCCCGTCCCTGTCCAGCTGGTTTTGCCTGACGGCGCCGTGCTGGGGCCGCCCGATCCGCGCGTCCGTTTCGTGGCGCACGACAAGACGGCGCTCGCCCACCTGGCCGAAGGCGCCGTGGGCGTTCTGGGGCAGGACTATGTGGAAGGCCGCATCGACATCGAGGGCAATATGCGCGATGTGATGGCCGCGGCGTCGGCGTTGCTGCCGGGGTCGCCGGTCGATGCCGCGCGCGGCGGCTGGCTGACGGAGCTGGTCCGCAAGGTGATGTCGGTGTGGCGGCATTCCGTGGAGCGCGACGCCAAGCAGATCGAATTCCATTACGACCTGTCCGACGACTTCTACGCCCTGTGGCTGGATCCGCGCCGGGTTTATTCCTGCGCCTATTACCGCACGCCGGACATGACGCTGGCCCAGGCGCAGGAAGCCAAGCTTGATCACATCTGCCGCAAGCTGCGGCTGCACGCGGGCGAGCGCTTTCTGGACGTGGGGGCGGGGTGGGGCGGATTGCTGCTGTGGGCCGCCGAAAACTACGGCGTGGACGCCACGGGCATCACGCTGTCGCGCAACCAGCACGCGCACGTCACGAAACTGATCCAGGAAAAAGGCCTGGCCGGCCGGGTCCGCATGGAATTGCTGGACTACCGCAAGCTGGACGAATCCACGCCTTACGACAAGATCGCGTCGGTGGGCATGTTCGAGCACGTGGGCCGAGCGCAGCTTGAAGGCTATTTTGCCAAGCTGCGCCGCCTGCTCAAGCCGGGCGGCCTGATCATGAACCATGGCATCACCGCGGCCGGAGTCTATAACCCTGAGCTCGGCAACGGGATGGGCGAGTTCATCGAAAAGTACATTTTCCCCGGCGGCGAACTGACCCACATCAGTGTCGTCATGGAAGCCATGACCAATGGCGGCCTGGAAGAGGTGGACGTGGAGAACCTGCGGCCGCACTACGCACGCACCTTGTGGGCGTGGAGCGATGCGCTGGAGGCCCGTTTGCCGGAGGCCGCGCAGGTGCTGGGTGGCGAGCAGGGCGCGCGGTCGCTGCGGGCGTACCGGCTGTACCTGGCTGGCTGCGCCATGGCGTTCGAGCACGGTTGGATCGCCCTGCATCAGATCTTGGGCCAGCCCCCAGCGACCGGCCGTCCGGACGAACTCGACCATCCGGCGGACCTCTCCTATCCGTGGCGCCGCGACTATATGTATGGCGACGACGCTGGCCGCTGACGATCGCGGCGGTACCGGGCCGAGCGGGTGGACTTTTTAGCTGAACATAGGCTGAAAATGGGTCGAAAACCACGATTTCAGGGGCCCGAAACCGCGCTTTTCGGCCCTTCTGGAACACGTAGTATGTATTAATAAGAACAAAATGTTTACTGAATGTATCTGCGATTTTAAAGCACGTTTTCTTAGGAGAATTTCGTAATCCCCCTCTAGTCGATGGGGGTTATCCCGTAGCTTTTTTGCCAGGAATGTATCTGTTTTGTTCAGGCTGAGGGTTGGGCGGCGCAGCAATTTCGTTTAAGATGCTGCCTTCTTCGTTCAGTTTGTTCACTTTCTGCGGGTTTTCAAAAATCTAGTTTTTGAAGCTCCTGTCTTAGCAAGATTCCGCACCGCTTGCGGATTTTCTTGTCGCTAGTGTCGGTTTGTATTGGCGGTTCTGCCCGTCTTCCGCACAACCCCCTTAGCTCCATGGCACTTCCGGGCCAGACCCGGCGTGTGTCCCTGAACCTATGGAGGCAAAAGCCAAATGCGTTTTACCCCTGTCAAGACCCTGGCCGCCGCGGCCGTTCTGTTTGCGTTTGCCGGCGCGGCCCAAGCCGCCGACGCACCGCAATGCGAAATCAAGCGTCCGGTCAATTTCGGCGCCATGAACTGGGAATCCAACCTGGTCCTGGTTGACGTCGAACGTTTCATCATGGAAAAGGGCTACGGTTGCAAGACCGAGACCCTGCCGACGGAAACCTTGCCCGCCCTGGCCGCGCTGGAGCGCGGCGACCTGGATATCAATACCGAAATCTGGCTGAACAGCGTGGCCGATCCCTGGGATCGCGCCGAAAAGACCGGCCGCGTCAAACGCATCGGCGACCTCTACATGGGCGCCGAAGGCTGGTACATCCCTCGCTACACCGCCGAACGCCTGCCCGAACTGAAGTCCGCGGCCGATCTGCCGAAGTTCAAGGACAAGTTCAAGGACCCCGAAGAGCCCGGCAAGGGTCGCTTCTATGGCTGCCCGGCGGGTTGGGGCTGCGAGATCACCAGCAACAACCTGTTCCATGCGCTGAAGCTGGACGACAGCTACACGCTGTACTCGCCCGGCACGGGCGCGGCGCAGAAGGCGGCGCTGATGTCGGCGTACAAGCGCAAGCAGAACGTGGTCTTCTACTACTGGTCGCCCACGCCGCTCGTCGGCGCGATGGATCTCGTCAAGCTGGACATGCCGCCCTTTGACGCCGAAAAGCACAAGTGCCTGACGTCGTCCAAGTGCGCGAACCCCGAGCCCAGCGCCTATCCCGACAATCCCGTCTTCACCGCGGTGAACACCAAGTTCTCCGAAGAAGCGCCCACGCTGACCGCCTTCCTGGCCAAGGTGTCGGTGCCGCTGCCGGTGATCAATGAAACGCTGGCCCACATGGAAGAGTCTGGCGACGATTCCAGCACCGTGGCCAAGTGGTTCCTGAAGAACAAGCCCGACGTCTGGACCAAGTGGGTCCCCGCCGACGTCGCCGGGCGCGTCCAAAGCGCGCTGTAACGTATCGTGGTGCAGGCCTCGCGCCGCTTCGGCGCGTGCCGGCCCGGCCAGCAGGAAAGTCTTCCGGCTTGTCGGGCCGCCTCAAGGGAAAAAGCCCCGTGCGGGCAAGTTGCCCTGGGCTTTTTCCCCTGGGATGGCTGTTTGCCGGACGCCCGCGTCCGGACGCAAGCCGTTGGCGCCGTCCGTCCAGCCGCCTGGTTGCCTCAAAGAGGCCGCTTGGCTGCCTGGGCATCCGGTCTTTCGGACTATCCGGCGGCGACCGCCGCCGTAAGCGCCCCAGAATGGAGTCGAAACAATGTTTCCTGAAATTATTCCCGCCCGTCAGGTAAGGGCGGCGATCGACGGGTTCGTCGATCACCTGGTCACCAATTACGCGGATACGCTCGAGACCCTGTCTCAGCCGGTCCTGCACGCCTTGGTGTGGTTGGAGCAACTGCTGCGCAATTCGCCCTGGTGGGCGGTGGTCGCCGTGACCGTGGCCATCGCCTGGGGCGTCAGCCGCCGCATCGGCCTGAGCCTGGCGATGGGCGCGCTGTTGTGCGTGATCGGCGTGCTGGGCCTGTGGGACGCCGGCATGCAGACGCTGGCGCTGATGATCATGGCCGCCGGCCTGTCGGTGCTGATCGGCATTCCGCTGGGCGTGCTGATGGCGCGCGTGAACTGGCTGCGCTCCATCATGCTGCCGGTGCTGGACGTGATGCAGACCATGCCCAGCTTCGTGTACCTGATTCCGGTCGTGATGCTGTTCGGCCTGGGCAAGATCCCCGCCATCATCGCCACCGTGATCTACGCCGTGCCGCCGCTGATCCGCCTGACCGACCTGGGCATCCGCCTGGTTGATCGCGAAGTGCTGGAAGCCTCGCGCGCCTTCGGCGCCAATCCGCGCCAGCAATTGTTCGGCGTGCAGTTGCCGCTGGCCTTGCCCAACATCATGGCCGGCATCAACCAGACCACGATGATGGCGTTGTCGATGGTGGTGATCGCGTCGATGATCGGCGCACGCGGCCTGGGCTATGAAGTGTTGCTGGGGATCAACCGTCTGGAAGTGGGCCGCGGCCTGCTGGCGGGCTTGGGTATCGTGGTGCTGGCCGTGCTGTTCGACCGGATCACGCAATCGTATGGACAGCGCATGCGCATGGGAGGCCAGCGATGAGCAAGATCGAGGTCAAGAACATCTACAAGGTCTTCGGTTCGCATCCGAAGAAATGGCTGCAAGCCGCCCAGAACGGCATGAGCAAGGAACAGCTGTTGGCCGAAAGCGGCCACACGCTGGGCCTGCGCGACATCAGTCTGTCGATTGAAGAGGGCAGCATCTACGTCATCATGGGCTTGTCGGGTTCCGGCAAGTCGACGCTGATCCGCCACTTCAACCGCCTGATCGAGCCCAGCGCGGGCCACATCCTGGTCGACGGCGTGGACGTGGTGAGCCTGAACAAGCGCGATCTGGAAGTCTTCCGCCAAAAGAAGATGAGCATGGTGTTCCAGCGCTTTGGCCTGTTCCCGCACCGTACGGTGCTGGACAACGCCGCGTACGGCCTGACCGTGCAAGGCGTGGGCAAGGCGGAGCGCGAGAAGCGCGCCCGCGACTGGCTGGAGCAAGTGGGTCTGGCCGGCTTTGAAAACCAGTATCCGCATCAGTTGTCGGGCGGCATGCAGCAACGCGTGGGTTTGGCGCGCGCGTTGGCGACCGACGCTGAAATCCTGCTGATGGACGAAGCGTTCTCGGCGCTGGACCCGTTGATCCGCCGTGAAATGCAGGATCAGCTGCTGCAGTTGCAGGCCAAGCTGAACAAGACCATCGTGTTCATCACGCATGACCTGGACGAGGCCCTGCGCCTGGGCAATCGCATCGCCATCCTGAAGGACGGCGAACTGGTGCAGGAAGGCACGCCGGAAGACATCCTGCTGAACCCGGCCAATGACTACGTTCAGTCGTTCCTGCAGGACGTGAACCGCACCAAGGTGCTTAACGCCACGCACGCCGTGAATCCGGCGCGCCTGACGCTGACCATGCGTTCGCGTCCCGCGCACGCCCTCGATCGCATGCGGGCGATGGACTACCAGTATGCGCCGGTGCTGGACGGCAAGCGCCTGGCAGGCGTGCTGACGGCCAAAGCGGCCGAGGAAGCCATCCAGCAAGGCGCGCGCGACGTGTCGCGCTTTGTCGAAGATCTGGCGTCTGTGCCGGCTACGGCGGGCCTGGGTGAAGTGCTGGCGCAACTGGTGCACAGCGATCAGCCGGTTGCCGTCACGGGCGAGGACGACGAGTTCCTTGGCATGTTGTCGCGCAAGAAGGTCGTGGAGCTGGTGACCCCGGCGCTGACCGAAACCGCGGCGTCGCCGGAAGGCGCCCCAAGCGAGCTGGAAGCCCAGCCCGCTCCCGAGCACCGGGGCGAAGCGGCCTGACCGCATCAGCACCCCGATAGGGCGCCCGGCGCCCGGACTTTGCCCGCCTGCAATCGCTTGCACGCGGGCAAAGTCGCTATATGATGGCTGGCCGGTCAGTTCGGCCGGACTCCTGCTATTCGAAAAATCGGAAGCCGTCATGCCAATCTTGAATGTCCAGATCCTGCAAGGCCACTCGGCCGCCCAAAAGGCCGCGTTGCTGAAAGCCGTTTCCAACGCCGTAGTGGAAAGCATCGCCGCGCCGCTGCCCAGCGTGCGCATCGTGCTGCAGGAAGTGCCTGCTGAAAACGTGATCGTGGCCGGTGAAATCGGCAAGCGCATGGTGCGCGTGGACGCGGCGCTGATCGAAGGGCGTGACGAAGCCAAGAAAGCCGCGCTGATTGCCGCGGTGAACCAGGCCGTCTGCAGCAGCATCGATATTTCGGGCGAAGACGTGCGCGTGCTGATCCGCAACGTGCCCAAGGTGGACATGGGCGTGGCCAACGGCATCAGCGCCAAGGCCGCCGGCCGCTAAGCGGGGCGCGCCGAGCGGGGCGCGTCAGGCCAGTTGGTCGGACGTGATGACGTGCATGCCGGGCGGCGCGTTGATGGCCGCCTCGAGCATCGCCTGCGCGATTGCTTGGGCCGGGTTGATCCGCCAACGGCGCGGCAGCAGCGGGCCCAGTAGCGTCAGTGCGCCGACGGCGGCGCGTTCGCCAAGCCGGAACTCGGCGCGCCGGCCGCCGATCAATCCGGGCTGCACCAAGGTCAGCGACGCGAAGTCCAGGCCGGCCAAGTCACGTTCCAACTCGCCCTTGACCCGATTGTAGAAAAAGCGCGACGACACGTCGGCGCCGATGGCCGAGTTCAGTACATAGGCGGAAGTGCCGTGATGGCGGGCCAGCCTGGCCACGGCCAGCGGATAGTCGTGGTCGACCTTGCGGAACGCGGCTTCGGAACCTGCGGCGCGCATGGTTGTGCCCAGCGTGCAGATCACGGCGTCGGCGCGCCACCAGTCGGCGTCGTGCGGCAGGCGGTCGAAGTCGACCACGGGAGACTGCAGCTTGGGGTGCGCCGGCAGCGGGCGCCGGGCGATCGAGATCACATCCGTCACGCGCGGATCGGCCAGGGCCTGGTCCAGCACGTGGCGGCCGACCAGGCCGGTCGATCCGATCAGAAGCAGCTTCATGGAAGACTCCGGGTTGGCGTTACGCCGTGGTGTCGCCCGCCGCTTCGGGCTGATAGACGATCTCTTCGATCGTGGCGGCATGCTCGGTCTGGTTGGGGGCGGTCCAGGTGATGCGCTGGCCCTGGCGCGAGCCGATCAGGCTCAGCCCTAGCGGCGACAACACCGAAACCTGGCCTTGCGCCAGGTTCGCGTCGGCCGGATAGCACAGAGTAACGATCATTTCGTCGCCGTTGGCGTTCAGCAGGCGCATGCGCGAGCGCATCGTCACGATGTCCGGCGTGACGTCTTCAAGGGTGATGATGGGCGCGGAATCCAGAATGTCCTGCGTGGCGTCGATCGCATCGCGCGACAGGCCGGCGGCGCTGCCGGGGCGGGTGATCATGCCCAGCAGGCGGGCGTGGTCCAGGGCGGTGATCAGTTTGTCTTGCGGCAAGGCGTTCATGTCGATTCTTCTTAGACGTATGGCCCCCTCGGCAGAGACTTTTCAGGCTTGCACGGGTGGGGCGATGGAGGTAGTGACAGCGCTATCGGGAAAAGAAGGTCAAGCAGCGCCGCAACGAAGCGTATCGATTGAAGCCGGTCTGAAGGGGGGCGCCGCCGTCACGGTGGACGGCGGATACGCACCCTGTTCCGGGGAGCGCCCACGCGGGCGGGTTCAAGCGTCGTTGCGACGCAGGTTGTCGCGCGGTGGGCGCCCAATCTGCTGTCGGCAACAGCCAAGTATATAGGCCATTGGCAGATCAGCCCTTGATGAAGGCCAGCAGGTCGGGATTGATGACCTCGCCATGCGTGGTCAGCATGCCGTGCGGAAAGCCCGCATACACCTTCAGCGTGCCGTTTTTCAGCAGTTTGACCGACAGCCGGGAAGAGTCGTCGATGGGCACGATCTGGTCGTCGTCGCCGTGCATGACCAGGGTGGGGACGGTAATGGCCTTCAGGTCTTCGGTCTGGTCGGTTTCCGAAAAGGCCTTGATGCCCTCGTAATGCGCCTTGGCCGAGCCGATCATGCCTTGCCGCCACCAGTTATTGATGACGCCTTGCGACACTTGCGCGCCCGGGCGGTTGAACCCGTAAAAGGGGCCGGACGCCACGTCTGTGAAAAACTGGGCGCGGTTCGCAGCCAGCGCCGCGCGGAAACCGTCGAATACCTCGATCGGCGTGCCGCCCGGGTTGGCATCGGTCTTGACCATCAAGGGCGGCACGGCGCTCACCAGGATGGCCCGGGCGACCCGGCCCTGCGGCTGGCCGAACTTGGCGACATAGCGCGCCACCTCTCCGCCACCGGTCGAATGGCCGATGTGGACGGCGTTGCGCAGATCCAGGTGCTCGGCCACCGCGGACGCATCGGCGGCGTAGTGGTCCATGTCGTGGCCATCGCTGACCTGGCTGGAACGGCCGTGGCCGCGGCGGTCATGCGCAATGACGCGAAAGCCCTTGGCGACGAAGTAGAGCATCTGGGCGTCCCAGTCGTCGCTGGACAAGGGCCAGCCGTGGTGGAACATGATGGGCTGGGCCGTCTTGGGGCCCCAGTCCTTGAAATAGATCTGCACGCCGTCGGGGGTAGTGATGGTGCTCATGGTCAGTGACTCCGGGAAGAGGCAGGGGGAGGGGAACCGCGGGGATGGCCGGGCCCTGGCGCCAGCCATCCTGCAGCGTAGCCGGCATGGCGACCCGGAGCTTGTACGTTATCAAGCAAATTTGGATGAAATCAACCTTGGCGGGGTATTACGCCTGGCCGGTGGCAGCCATCCGCCGCATCTGGCCGAGGGCCGCCACCGCCAGCAGCAGCAACAGGCTGGCGGCCACCACGTAGGGCACCCAAGGGCGTAGCCCGTACAGCAGCGTGCACCCCAGCGGCACGATCACCATCGCCATGCCCTGGACCGCGGTGACCGAGCCGGCCGCGATGCCCTGTTCTTCCGGGCTGACCGCATTGGCGGCCAAGGTCTGGATCGACGGGAACACCAGCCCCATGCCTGCGGCCATCAGCGCATAGCTGAGCAGGAAGCCGGCCGTGCCCGGCAGCACCGCGATCAAGAAAAAGCCCGTGCTGGCCAGCACGGCGCCCGCGGCCAGGCAACGTGCCGCGTTCATTTTCCGGGCGCGAGCCAGGGCAAGCTGCACCAGGATCAGCACGATGCCCACCGTGGCCATGGCGATGCCTGCGACGCGCGCGGCGGGGCCGGCTTCCAGGTGCAGGGCGTCCATGGCGTAGAAGCCCACGATCATCTGCGCGGTGATCACGCCGCTCATGGCCAGCAGCATGGCGGCAAGCGGCAGCCGCAGGCGCCGGTCGGACAGTTTCAGCGAGGGCGTGCCCCGGGGCGCGTGCGACGCGTCGGATGGCAGGCGCAGCATCAACCATGCCGTGCCCAGCACCGGCAGGACGGCGGCCAGGTACAACGGAACGATAAGGCTGTCCTTGACCAGCAGCCCGCCGATGGCAGGGCCCAGGACCATGCCGACGCCGTTGGCGGCGCCCAGTTTGGCCATCATGGCGCCGCGCTGCTCAGGCGCGGTGATGTCGGCGATTCGCGCGGCGCTGACGGCGGGCATGGCTGCGTAGAACGCGCCGATCAGGCCGCGCAAGACCAGCAACGCCGCCAGTGCGACCCATTGCGAGGGCGGTTCGGCCAGCATCCGGTCCAGGGCCCACGCCAACAGCAGGTAGCTGACGATGTAGCCCGCAGCGGCGCGCAGCAGCGTGGTCCGGCGCCCCACGCGGTCGCTGCGGCGGCCCCAGTAACGCGCCATCAGCATCCACAGCAGGCCGGCCACCGTCACGACCAGGCCCCCGTGCCATTCCGCCAGCCCCAGGCCGCGCACGACCGGGCCGATCACAGGTACGAACGCCATCATGGCGGTCAGGCACAGCATATTGAAGACGAACAGGGCAGCGGCTTCGCTGCGGGCGGAAAGCGGGGTGGGGTTCAAGGCGGCGTCTTTGATGAGGATGAAAACCGTTATCATCTACACCTGAACGTGGATGCGCTAGCGAATCTGCGCCGCGGATGGCGGAATTGAGGAAATATGGGTGATCAGCTGCGGACGACCCGCGCGACCGACGGTCCGCTGACTGCGGAGGACATGCTGCGTCTGATGCCCCCGGACTGGGCTGACATCCGCACGGAACACGAACTGGCGGGCGGCGTGTCCATCGGTTGCTATGACGGCACTCCCGTTACCGACTGGGCCGTCCAGGGCGCCGCCGTCCCCAGCATGGGGTTGGCGATCATCCTGGAAGGGCAGTTCGGCTTGGGCTTCGAGGGGGGCGCCCCGTTGCATGTCAAACCGGGCACGGTGATTCTGCATTCCACCGACGCCCTGGTGCCTGGCTGGGACGAATTCAAAGGCTGGCGCGCGATCCGCACCGTCGACATCCGGTTTTCGTCGGATGCCGTGCGTCCGATCTGGGAGCAGGTGCTGCTGACTGCACCTGGCGGCATGCTGGCCGACGATGCCAGCGTGCCGGACAGGGGCGCGCATCTGGCGGTGCTGCCGGCATGGACCTGCATCGCGCGCATCGCCGGCGAGATCCTGAGCTGGCGCCACGAGCGCAGCGCGATCGCCGCGTTGTACCTGCAGGGCAAGGCCAACGAGGCCCTGGCGCTGACGCTCAAGCACGTGAACGACGGCCATCGTGCGCTGCCCCAACCCGCCGACCGCCGCCGGCTGGCCGAGGCCTACCACCGCATTCAGCGCCACTACGCGGACTGCAAGACCGTGCGCCAGCTGTCGCAATCCGTGGGCCTTAGCGAAAAACGCCTGCAGGCGGGATTCCTGTCGCTGTACGGCCAGTCGGTGCATGCTTGCCTCCTGGGGGCAAGAATGGATGCGGCGGAAAGCCTGTTGAAGCGCGGCTGCTCGGTCACGGATACCGCCTATAGCGTCGGCTTCGCAAGCCTTAGCCATTTCATCAAGGCGTTCAAGGCGCATCGTGGGAGCACGCCCGGGAATTGGCTAAAGGGCGGGGCATAGGCGATCGATCGGGTAGCGTTGCCGCCCCCAGCCGCCAGCTGCGTGGCCGTGACGCTGTCCTGACACCGTCAATGGTTGTAGCCACGACGGTCCGGGACTAAGCTGCAAGCTTGGCTATCGAAAGCGGCGCTCGTGGATCCGCCAGTCAGCAACACCGGACCCGCTCGCCGCAAGGAGAGCAGCATGCGGCATGCAGTGGATCTGTCGGGACGCGTGGCGGTCGTCACCGGCGCCAATTCCGGAATCGGGCGCGGTATTGCCCTGGAATTGGCGGCGGCGGGCGCGCGGGTGGTGGTGAACCACCGGCCCAATGAAGACTCCGCGCGGCGCGGCGCAGAGGTGGCGCAGGAAATCGCGAGCGCAGGCGGGCAGGCCGTCACCGCGGCAGCCGATATCAACCGTGAGGAAGACGTCGAGCATCTGTTCCGCGTGGCCGAGGATCATTTCCAGGGCGTCGACATACTGGTCAACAACGCCGGCATCGAACAGCCGGCCGCCATTCAGGACATGACGCTGGCCCAATGGCAAAAGGTGATCGACACCAACCTGACGGGCCAGTTCCTGTGCGCCCGCGCTGCGGTACGGGCATTCCTGAACCGCACGCCCCAGCCGCCCGCTGACACGGCGGCGGGCAAGATCATATTCATCAGTTCGGTCCACGAAGTCATTCCGTGGGCGTTCCAGTCCAACTATGCGGCGTCCAAAGGCGGCGTGTCGCTGCTGATGCAGTCGCTGGCGCAAGAGTTGGCGCCGATGAGGATCCGCGTCAATTCCGTGGCCCCCGGGGCGATACGCACGCCCATCAATGCGCCCGCCTGGAACACGCCGGAAAGCCTGGCGTCGCTGCTCAAGCTGATTCCGTACGGCCGCATCGGAGAGCCGGAAGACGTGGCGCGTGCCGTGGCGTGGCTGGCCAGCGACGATTCCGACTACGTGACGGGGTCAACCTTGTTCGTGGACGGCGGCATGACGTTATATGCCGCCTTTCGCGGCGCGGGTTGATCCGATGTCCAAGCCCCTTGAAGACTATGGCTTGATCGGCAACATGTTGTCGGCTGCGCTGGTGGCGCGCGACGGTTCCATCGACTGGCTCTGCCTGCCGCATTTCGATTCCCCGGCGTGCTTCGCGGCTTTGCTGGGCGACGACAGCCATGGCCGCTGGCTGCTGGCGCCCAGCTCCCCGGAGGCGATCACCACGCGCCGCTACCTGCCCGAAACGGCGGTGCTGGAAACGCGCCATGAAACGCCGGACGGCGTGGTGCGCGTCTACGACTTCATGCCGCTTAGCGATGATGAAGAGCGGGTGGACGTCGTGCGTATCGTGCAGGGCGTATCGGGCCGCGTGGACATGCGGATGGAACTGACGCTGCGCTTTAACTACGGGCAGGCCGTTCCCTGGGTGCGCCGGCGCGATTACGGGCTGAGCGCCATTGCCGGGCCGGACGCCGTCGAGCTGCATACGGCCGTGCCGCTCACCGGCCGCGATATGAAGAGCGTGGCCGAATTCACCGTGCGGCAGGACGAGACCGTGCCCTTCACCCTGTCGTATCACCGTTCGCACAAGACGCCGCATTTCGTGCCGGACCGGCTGGAAAGCATGGATCGCACCATCGCGTGGTGGCGCGAATGGGCCAAGCGCTGTCATTGGGAAAATGGCCCGGGGGAACGGCGAGACGCTGTCGTGCGATCGCTGATCACCTTGAAACTGCTGACCTTTCAGCCTACCGGCGGCATCGTCGCGGCACCCACGACGTCGCTGCCCGAGCAATTGGGCGGCAGCCGCAATTGGGATTACCGGCATTGCTGGCTGCGCGATTCCGCCCTGACCTTGTATGCGTTGTTGAATGCCGGCTATCGGGAAGAAGCCGAGGCCTGGCGGCAATGGCTGTTGCGGGCGGCGGCCGGCCATCCCAACCAGCTGCAGATCATGTACGGCATTTCCGGCGAGCGCTGGCTGCCCGAACACGACATTCCCTGGCTTCCCGGGTATGAGGCAAGCGCGCCCGTGCGGCTGGGCAATGCCGCGGCCGGGCAGATGCAGCTGGACGTGTATGGCGAACTGATCGAGACCCTGCATGCCGCGCGCGTGGCCGACCTGGCCCCGCTGGCCGAAGCGTGGCGCATGCAGAAGGTGTTGCTCACGCCGCTAGAGGACCTGTGGCGCGAGCCTGACCATGGCATCTGGGAAGTGCGGGGGCCGCGCCGCGCATTCACGCACTCGCGGCTGATGTGCTGGGTGGCGCTGGACCGCACCGTGAAATCCTGCGAGCGCTTCGGGTTGGAAGGCCCCGTGGACCGCTGGCGGGCGCTGGCTGACGAGATCCGCACCGATATCTGCACGCATGGCTATGACGCCAAGCGCAATACGTTCGTGCAGTACTACGGTGGCACGGCGCTGGACGCCAGCCTGCTGCTGATTCCGCAGGTGGGCTTCCTGCCCGCCGACGACCCGCGCGTGACCGGCACCGTGCAAGCCATCGAAAGCGAACTGCTGCGCGATGGCCTGCTGCTGCGCTATTCGACGCAGCATAGCGACGATGGGCTGCCGGGCGAGGAAGGCGTGTTTCTGGCGTGCAGCTTCTGGCTGGCCGACGCCTACATCATGCAAGGCCGGTTGGACGACGCGCACCGCCTGTTCGACCGCCTGCTGTCATTACGCAACGATCTCGGGCTGCTGGCCGAAGAGTACGACGTGGCGCGCAAGCGGCTGGTGGGCAACTTCCCCCAGGGCTTTTCGCACATCGGGTTGGTCAATACCGCCTATAACCTGAGCGCCGCCGGTGGCACGGCGCACCAGCGTTCGTCCCGGGACGCCCCGCAGGAATAAACCCACGCATCCGTTGCGCCATTGCACTCCGTCCCGCGCCGGCATGCCGCGGCCCATGGCCGTCTCAGGCCATGAGCTGGTAGGCCATGGCCAGCGTCAGCAACAGAATTGTGCCCAGTACCCACAGCATTGCGGCCAAGGCGATCGCGAGTGGAACCCGCGTTCGGTGTGGGGCTTGCACGGCATGGACCGCCGGCGCCGGCAGCCCGTCCGGCGGCGGGGGCAAGATGCCGTCATTGGCGGCATCGCATGGGGCGACATACTGGCCGATCGAACTTTCCGGCCCCATGCGGACAACGATCATGATGTTGCCAGCTGGGGTCGACGTTAAGGCAGGTTGGGGGGAATTCATGGCGATCACCGCTGTCGGGCAAGTGAAACTTTGGTCGGGGACCGAAGTCTCCCCCGGTCCGTATGCATGTCCGGCTGGCATGCCTGCTTAAGGCGCCTTCTTCACGCTTTGTTCCAGCGACTTGGCCATTTGAAGATGCTGCTCAAGTGTCGGAAGCGTTTCGGTGGCAAATTGCTTGATCTCGGGATCCTTTGCCTGATTCGATGCCTCCTGGAACAGCTTGACGGCGTCCTCGTGGGCCGAAACGCCGATGCTCTCGGCATATGCCTTGTCGAAGCCGTCGTCGCGCAGGCCCAGGGTCTTCAACTTTGCCTGTTGCATCAGGGACGGTTCGGTAGGGGCGTCATAGCCCTTCTTCTTGGCCAGGGCGGCCAACTGCTGACCCGCCTTGCCGTGGTCGTCAATCATCTTCTGCGCAAATGTCTTGACCTCTGCGCTACGGGCTTTCTCAAGGGCCAGCTTGCTGCCTTCGACTTCCATATGCCCGGCCTGCGCGGCATTTTCCAGAAAATCGCGATCTTTACTGTCCAGTTTTGACTCCGCCGCCATCGGCGGGGTAGCCGTCTGGGCCATGGCGATAGGCCCGCTTCCTAGTGCCGCGACGGCAAGCAGGGTGGCGGTGAGATAACGAGTATTCATGAATGTCTCCGGAGGCGGCGCACGGTGCCCGCGAGGCGGGCAGGGGGGGTAGGTCGTCCGGAAGGCTTAGCAAGTAGCGTGCCCGGGCGTGCCGGGCACGCGCGAAAGCTCTCCCGGTACTTCCTGCGGCGCTTGTAAGAAATGCCCGGAGGCCCACGTTCCCGGGCGGGGTTGCCCGGGGCATTGCTGCACCGCGACGGGTGGCACAACGCTTGCTGGTCCAGTGTCCGAGTTCCCCGCGTGGAGACATTGCGCAAAGGGGAAATATCGCTATTCCCAGGAGGCTCGACATGAACCATGACCAACGATATCCGTGGCGGGATGAGGACGACTTCAACCGGGATCCCGGCAGCGGCAACACCCGCGACCCCTATCGCCAGGCGCAGCAGCCCGGCCGGTCCGGCGGGCAGGCGCCGCGGGATTCCGTCAACGACGTGCGGCGCCAGCAGCATGCGGGCGCGGGGGACCAGGAGCCGTGGCGCGACCCGGCACCTTCGTTCGGATACCAGGGCGAAGGCACGAGCCGCGCGCCCGGTACCCGTGAAACCCGGGGCGGCGTACGCAGCCGCAGTGCGGACCCCGGCCAGAGCAGCTACGGCGGCTTCAGGAACCAGGACCCGTCGTACCAGCGAGAGCAGGTGTATGGATCGGGCAGCCCCTCCTATAGCGGCCCCACTTCCTATGGCGACGAGGAAGGCGGCTATTACGGCGACCGCCCGCAATGGGCGGACGAGCCGGAAGCGTCTTTCGAGACCGCGGAGCGCGGCGGCTACAACCGTGGGCCGACTGCCTGGCGCGACCGCGGTTCGCGGCGGACGGATCCCAAAGGCTATACGCGATCGGACGAACGCGTGCGGGAAAACGTGTGCGAACACCTGGCGCACAGCGGCCTGGACGTCAGTGACGTGTCGGTGGCCGTCGCGGATGGATGCGTGACGCTGGAGGGAACCGTGCGAGACCGCCGCACCAAGCATCGCATTGAAGACTGCACGGACGCATGCGCCGGCGTGCAGGACGTCGACAATCGGATCCGGATTGCCGGCGTGGGGGGAAAGGAACCGGCGGCAACATGACGCAATAGAAATTCCCGCCCACCACGCGCGCGACTCCCCGCGATCGCATCGAACAGGAAGGAAACCATGAAAACGAAACCAAGCAAACCGAATCCGACCGCCGACGACACTCCCCGCGAATCGCAGGCGAGTCACGGCGACACGCAAAACCGCACGAAGAAGGAAGGCCACGTCTCGCAGATCGGGACGGGGCAGGATCAGCAGAGCCAGCGTAACCGCGGTGGGGGTGCGCGCAGCAAACCCTGAATCGCATCGGTCAGGCCAGATGACACTGGCCTGACCGCATGGCAGCGCTACAAGCCCAGCGTCAAGAGCATCAGGAAGGTTCCGAACAGGATGAAGTGCGTCATGCCCTCGATGGCGTTGGTCTGACCATCGTTCAGGTTGATGGCGGCCACCAGCAGCGTGGCCAGCATCATCAGCGTCTGTACGGGCGTCATGGCCAGGTCGATGCGTTGGCCGGAGAACAGCGCCATGGCCTCCATGGCGGGCACGGTGAGGATGACGGTGGACAACGAGGCCCCCAGGGCGATGTTGACCACCGACTGCATGCGGTTGGCCAGTGCGGCGCGCAGTGCGGTCAGCATTTCGGGCGCGGCAGAAATGCCGGCCACGATCAGTGCGATCAGCCCGATGGGCACATTGATGCCTTGAACGCTGCGCTCCAGCGAATGCGACATCAGTTCTGCCAGAAAGCCCACGGCGATGATGCCGAACGCCATCATGGCGGCCGAGTATCGCCAGCCGGGGGAACCTGAGGCGGGCGTGTTGGCGCGCGTTTTCTTGTCGGGATAGCTGTAGCTGAAAAAGTAGCTATGCGGCCCGGTTTGCATGCGAAGGAATACGCTGTAGAGCAACAGCATCGCCACGATGGTGAAGGCGCTATAGGCCTGCCAGTCGGACTGCGGAACGAATTCGGGAATGATCATGGACACCGTGACGGCCGTCAGGATCATGACACTGTAAGTGCGCGCGGAATCATCGTTGTAAGCCTGTTCGCCGTGCTTGAATCCTCCGATGAGCGCGGCGACACCCAGGATGCCGTTGATGTCGAGCATGACGGCCGAGTAGATGCTGTCGCGCACCAGAGTGGGCGAACCCGTCTTGGTCGAGACGATGGCCAGCACGATCACTTCAACCAGGACTGCCGACAGCGTCAGGATCATGCTGCCGTAGGGATCGCCCAGCTTCTGGGCGATGCGTTCGGCGTGGCGCGCCACGTTGAGCGACGCGGCCAGGATCGCCGCGATAAGAAGGGCCGTCTCCAACAAGCCGGCGACTCGGCCGAAGTCGGCTAACCGGCTGTCGATCGCATATCCCGCCACGGCGACCGCGCAGGCTAGAAGCAGGAATTTCTCAGACTGCAGAATGGATTTCATCTGGACTCGGCAGGCGGGAACTCCAGCGAGGCTAGCACGCAGGCAACCCGGGCGGGAAGGATGGCGGCAATCCCGATCCCACCTCGATCGCAGGCTAGCTGTTCTTCAGTACGTCTATCAGCAGTTCCAATGACCATGGCTTGGGCAACAGCGGAAAGGCTTGCGTCTCTGCATGGCGCAAGCGCCCGTCAGCGCCGGTGGTCAGCGCCACCCGGATGTGCGGCCACGTCTGGCGGACTCTCTTCGCCAATTCCAACCCGTCCAGGCCCGCCATTTCCACGTCGGTGATCATGAAGTCGACGCCGCCGTTGCTTCTTTCCAGGAGGCGGAGCGCCGACTCGGCGTTTGGCCGCAGCAGGACTTCATGTCCGATGTCCTCGAGCAACGATCGAAGTATGGCGCCCACGCTTGCGTCGTCCTCGACCAGCAGGATTCGTTGCTGCGAGGTCCGCGGGGTGTCCGTCGACGCCGGGGGGGATCCCGGAAGTCCCCCGCTGAGCCCGTCTTCGGGAATGAGAACGGTGAAGGCGGACCCTTTGCCGACCTTGCTGCTGACCCGCACGTCGCCACCCGATTGCTTCGCGAAACCGAAGACCTGGCTCAGGCCCAGGCCCGTTCCCTTATCCGCCGGCTTGGTGGTGAAAAACGGTTCGAACACATGGGAGAGAATCTCGGGAGTCATGCCGAAACCCGAGTCGCGCAACTCGATTTCGACGCACGGCAGTCCGGTCGGGATCGCGTCGCCTGCGGAGAGGGTCGAGATTTCCCGCCGCACCGCAACGATCAGGCGTCCACCGGTCGGCATGGCGTCGCGCGCGTTGATCACAATGTTCAACAGGGCGTTCTCAAGCTGGCTGGGATCGGCGCAGATGTACAGGGGGTGTTCCGGGAACTGGTACTCGATTCTGATCGCGGCGCCCACCGTCGTTGCGAAGATGTCACGCATGCCATCGATACAGCTCCGGACCTCGAACCGGGCGGGCTTCAGCGGCTGCCGTCTCGAGTAGGCAAGCAGCTGCGCCGTCAGATGGCTTGCCCGCTCGACTGTGGCGGCAACCAGGGTGGCCAGCTGCTTGCGCTTGTCGTTGCCCACTTCGGGTTTGCTCAGCATTTCCGTTGCAAAGCGGATCGTGGTGAGGAAGTTGTTGAAGTCGTGCGCGACGCCGCCGGTAAGGCGTCCCAGGGCTTCGAGCTTCTGCGCATGGTGCAGTGCATCGTGCGCGGCATCGATGTCTTCCTGGGCCTTTTTCTTGTCTGTGATGTCGCGCGTGATCTTGGCAAAGCCAAGCAGGTTGCCATCGTCATCGTGAATGGCGTCGATAACGACGCTGCACCAGAACTTCCGGCCGCTCTTGTGAACGCGCCAGCCCTCGGCTTCGAACCGGCCCTCGCGGCGGGCGGTCTCCAGCGCCTTTTGCGGTACGCCCACCAGGCGGTCTTCATCCGTATAGAAAAGCGAAAAGTGCCGGCCGATGACCTCGTGCGAGGCGTAACCCTTGAAGCGCTCCGCGCCTCTGTTCCAACTGGTGATGCGGCCCTCGGTGTCGAGCAGATAGATGGCGTAGTCCATCACTGCCTCGACCAGCAACCTATAGCGGCTTTCGCCGGCGAGCGTCAGGGCGGGATTAGCGCGGGTGGGCGGGGGCATCACGTTTCCTCGATAAGCGCGTGGCGCCTCGGGTATGCAAATTGCTGCCCACGCCATTCAATGCGGGGGCAACGCCATGAACGCCATAGAACGAGTTGCGAGATTCATGCTGGAGAATAACCTGACATTGGTCACGGCGGAATCCTGCACGGCAGGGCTGATCTCGGCGACTCTTGCCGATGTCCCCGGCGCGGGCGGCCTCCTGGATTGCGCATTCGTCGTCTATTCGGTGCAAGCCAAACGGCGCTGCCTGGACGTCCCCCAATCGACGCTGTCCGCCCACAACCTGACGAGCGAGGCCGTCGCCCGCGACATGGCGCTTGGGGCGGCCCGCAAGAGCCCGGCGAATGTGGCGGTGGCCAATACCGGGGTGACGGACGACACCGACGACCGTATCCCAAGCGGCACGCAGTGCTACGCGTGGGTCTTCAAGACGGGGCAGGCGGACGCCAGCCCCGTCGTGTATACCGCAACCCGACGATTCGCCGGCGATCGCAACAGCATCCGCAGGGCCAGCGCCGAGTTCGCCCTGCAGGGCATCGTGGACCATTTCTTGCAGCATTCGCCCCTAAAAGGGGGCCTCGCTCGTTCCCGCGTCGGGGGGGCCTGAACCTGATCGCAGGGTATTCCCGCTACGCCGCAGGCGACGGGCTCCCGCGCTCACGCGCGCAGGCGCCTTCTTTCTGAAGGGCGCGGACGACCTTCTCGGACCCGTAGTCCCGCTCGGCGGTGGCGCGGCTTACCTTGCCCCCCAGGAGGTCTTGGCGAATGTCGGCCAGCGCGCGTTCGGCCGGCGCGCCATAGCCGCCCCCGCCGGGCGTTTCCAGGCGCACCGAGACGCCCGCCGGCAGCGGGTGGCCCGAAATCTTGTTGGGCAGGCGCTGCTCGTCGGCGAGTCCGGGGTTCTGGATCAGGCGCGAGGTCCCGCCGGTCAGGCCGCCATCCAGGCCGGCCGCGCCGAACAGCGCCGCGTCGCAACGGATGGTGCAGGCCAGTTGGTCGTGCAGCGACCGGATCTGGCGCGCGATGCCCATGCCGCCGCGGTACTTGCCCGCGCCGCCGGTGTCGTTCACCAAGGCGTATTCGTCGACCAGCAGCGGGTACTCGATCTCCAGGGCCTCGGCGGGCAGGTTGGAGGTATTGGTGACGTTGACCTGGATGCCGTCCATGCCGTCGCCGCGCGCGCGCCCGCCCGCGCCGCCGCCCAGAGTTTCAAGATAGACGAAGGTGCCCTTGCCGTCGCGCAGGGGGCCGGAGAACAGCATGGAGGGCATGACGTCGTTTGACGAGGCCATGCCGCGTCCGGGAGGCAGCAACTGGCCCAGTGCACCGATCACGGTGCCGGCCACGCGCTGCGCGGTGGTCACGCGCGCGCCCACCGCGGCGGGAAAGACCGGATTGGTGATCGTTCCTTCGGGCGCGCTGATGGTGATGGGCTGGAACAGGCCGTTGTTGGGCATCAGCTCGGGGTCGAGCATCGCCTTGACGGCGAAGTACACGCTGGCCCTGAGCGCGCTGGCCGGCAGGTTGAAGGCGCCGCGCGCCTGCTTGCCGGTGCCGGTGAAGTCCACGTGCAGCTGGCCGTCGCGCGCCTGCACGTTGGCCTGGATCACCACCGGCTCGCCGCCCATGCCGTCATCGTCCATGCGTTCGGTGAACGACACGCTGCCCTCGGGCAGTTGGGCGATGCGGTTGCGCAGCCGCCGCTCCGTATAGCGCAGGATGCCGTCGATGGCCGACAGCACCGTGTCCAGGCCGGATTGCCGCAGCAGCTCCAGCATCAAGCGAGCGCCCTTGTCGTTGGTGGCGATCTGGGCGCGGATATCGTGCATGCGGTTGTCGGGTTCGCGCGTGTTGTGCGCGATCATCTCCAGCAGGTCCAGGTCCAGCTCGCCTTGCCGCACGATGCGCATGGCCGGCAGGCGGATGCCTTCTTCCCAAACGGTCTTCAGGTGGTGCGAGGTCGAGCCGGGCACGGCGCCGCCCACGTCAGTGTGGTGGCCGATGTTGGCGGCAAAAAAGCGCAGCACGCCGTCGTAGAAGATGGGCGACACGACGGTGATGTCCGGTGCGTGAGTGCCGCCGGCCAGATAGGCGTCATTGCACAGGAATGCGTCGCCCGGGCGGATGCCGGCCACGCCATAGCGGCGCAGCACGGCATCGATGCCGCCCGACAACGAGCCCAGGTGCACCGGCACGTGGGCAGCCTGGGCCACCAGGCGGCCGGCGGCGTCGAACAGCGCGACGGAGCAGTCTTTGCGCTCCTTGATATTGCTGGAGAAAGACGAACGGATCAGCGTGTTGCCCATTTCTTCGGTGATGGACAGCAGGCGGTTGCTGAAGACCTCCATTTCGATGGGGTCGAAGGCGTCGGATTCGGCGGCGGCGGTCAGTGCGGTGGTCATGTCGGTTTGCCTTAGGGGTTGAGGTTGACGACAAGGTTGCCGTAGTCGTCAGCGCGCGCTTGCTGGCCGGGCAGGATCACGGTGGTCGAACTCATTTCCTCGATGACGGCGGGGCCGTCGATGGGCGCTCCCACCGGGAGCAGGGCCCGGCGGTAGACGGGCGTGTCGGCCCACCCCGTCTTCTCGAAGTAAACGGCGCGGCGCTCTTTGATCGCGTCCTCCAGGTTTGCGCCCCCGGGCACGTGAGCGATCGGCGCGCGGGGCACCATGCCCACCGCGCGCACGCGGCAATTGACGATCTCGACCTCGCGGCCAGTGGCGTCGTAGCCATACTCGCGGATGTGTGCCGCGCTGAAGGCAGCCACGAAGTCGGCCCGCGGCATCAGGCGCATGCCGTCCAGCGGTACGGGGATCTCGAAGTTCTGGCCCTGGTAGCGCGCGTCGATGACGGCCGACAGGCGTTGGGCGGCCTCGCCCACGCCTTCGCCGGCCAACCACGCGCGCGCCTTGCCGCCCAGCACGTCCAGCGCCGCTTGTACCGCCTGCCAGCCTGGTTCGCTGGCGCCGGCCATCAGCGTCTGGACGAAGTCCATGGAAATGTCGGACAGCAGGATGCCGCGCGCGCACATGGTGCCGGGTTCTTGCGGGATCAGCAGCGTGCCGATGCCGCAGTCGCGCGCAAGTTCGGCCGCGTGCAGGCCCCCCGCGCCGCCGAAGGCGCATAGCGCGAACTTGCGGATGTCGTGGCCGCGCTCGGTCGATACCGCGCGCACGGCCCGCGCCATGTTTGAGTTCGCGATCCGCAGGATGCCGTAGGCCGCCTCTTCGATGCTGATGCCCAGCGGGCCGGCCACCTGTTCGGCCAGCGCGGCGCGCGCGCGCTCGGCATGCACGGCCATGCGGCCTTCAAGCAGCGCCACGGGATTCAGGCGCCCCAGCACGACGTGCGCGTCCGTCAGGGTGACCGCCGTGCCGCCCCGGTTGTACGCGATCGGGCCAGGCACGGCGCCGGCGCTCTGCGGGCCTACCTTCAGCGCGCCGGCATCGTCGATGCGCGCGATGCTGCCGCCGCCCGCGCCGATGACGTGCACGTCGACCATCAGGGTCTTGACCGGATAGTCCGCCACCAGGCGGCTGGAGGTGAAGAGCGGCTGCAGTTCGGCCACCAGCGAGACGTCGGTGCTGGTGCCGCCCACGTCGAAGGTGATCAGGTTGTGAAAGCCCGCCACCCGTCCAAGCTCGGCTGCGCCGATCACGCCAGCGGCGGGTCCCGACACACAAGTCCGCACCGGCGCGGTCAGCACCGACTCCACCGACATCAGGCCGCCGTTGGAATGCACTGTCGTGGGGGCTACCGCCACACCCATGCGCTGCACCGAGCCGACCAGGTTGCGCATGTAGGAAGCCATGCGCGGGCCGACATAGGCGTTCAGGGCCGTTGTCGACATGCGTTCGTATTCGCGGAATTCCGGCAGTATTTCGCTGGACACGCTGAGGTAAACGCCAGGCAGATATTCCGCCAGGATGTCGCGCGTGCGGCGTTCGTGGGCGTCGTTGCGGTAGCTGTGCATGAAGCAGATGGCGACCGATTCCACCTGCGCTTCGGCCAGTTGGCGCGCGACAGAGACCACCTCGTCCTCGTCTAGCGCTTGCAGCACGCTGCCGTCGGCGGCCATGCGTTCGCCGATCTCGAAGCGCCACTCGCGCGGCGCCAGCGGCGCTGGTTTGATGACGTTGTAGTCGTACAGGTGAGGGCGGGTCTGCCGGCCGATCTCCAGCACGTCGCGAAAGCCGCGCGTGGTGACCAGCGCGCAGCGCGAGCCGCGCCGTTCGATCACCATATTGGTGGCGACCGTCGTTCCATGGCCCACGTGCGCCAGCTCGGCGCCGGCGATCCCGTGTTCGCGCATCAGGTGCGCCAGGCCGCTCTGGATGGCTTCGGACGGGTCGTGCGGCGTCGAGGGCACCTTGAAGTAGGACAGCTCGCCGCTGTGTTCGGCCAGCAGGGTGAAATCAGTGAAGGTGCCGCCCACGTCGAAGCCGACACGGAAACGGCGCTCGCCGGGAAGGGATGCGGGGTGAGTCAACGCGGGTCTCCAGGATGCCGGCGCACGCGGGCGCCGAAGCTAGGGTGACCCGAATGTTATCGACGGAGAATCATTCGATCTAATCAAAGATTTGCATTGATGGTCATCATTTATGTGAATGATGGGGCGATCAATAGGCGTGCGACTCGGCCCCCTGCGCCGGGTCGAACATCATGCCCTGCGCCTTGCATACCTTGAGGATTTCCTCGCGCAGCCAGCGATGCGCGGGCAGGTTGTCCGAACGCTCATGCCAGATCAGGTTGACCGTGCGCGGAATCAGCGGAAAGGGCGGCTCGATGGCCTCAAGCTGATGGCTGTGCGGGCTGTTGCGTACGGCATTGACCGGCACGACGCAGATCAGGTCGGTCTCGGCCAGCAGGCGCGGGGCCAGCGCAAATTGGTTGATCGTCAGCACGGCGTTGCGCTTGTAGCCGTGGGCGGCCAGTTCGTGGTCAATCAGGGCGGCAGTGCCCAGCAGGCTGACAACCAGGTGCCGGGCGCGCAGGAAGTCATCCAGCGTAAAGCGCGGCAAGGAGAGCAGCGGATGGCCCTTGCGCATCGCGCACACGTAGGTCAGGGTTTCCAAGGGCAGGGTGCGCAGTGACGAACCGAAGTTTGAATACACGCCTGCCGCCATGTCGACTTCACCCTTGTCCAGCAGCGCGGCGGTGTTGTCCAGCGAATAGGGATGCAGGTGGATGCGGATGTTCGGCGCCACCGATTGCTGCTCGACGAACAGCGGCCGGATCACCTGGTCGGCCACGTAATCGGACATGGCCAGGCGGAACACCGCCTCCGAGCGGGCGGGGTCGAATTCGTTGCGCTCCAGAGTCTCTGCGATGCGGGCAAGCGCGTCGCGGATGGGGGGCCACAGCAATTCGGCCCGCTGGGTGGGCAGCACCCCGCCTTGCACCTTCACGAACAGCGGGTCCTTCAACGTCAGGCGCAGGCGGTTGATGGCATTGCTGACCGCAGGCTGCGTCATGTGCAGCGTGAATGCTGCGCGCGTGACGTTGCGCTCAGTCATGACGGCGTCGAAGATGCGAAGCAGGTTCAGGTCGATGGCGTCAAGCACGGTATCCCCGTATCGTTATCAACAATGTTGATGATGTTTTATTTTAATTGTTGATTGGCCACATAACACGAGACCGCTTAACCTTGCCCGGGTTCCTGCGCAGTTTTCACGCAACTTGGGTAATCAATCGATGATAAAGAACCTGAAGTTTCTGGCTGCTGCCTGTTTTGCGGCCTTGGCTGCCTCGCAAGCGGCGGCCGCGGACAACTACCCCAGCAAGCCGATCACGATCATCCTGCCCTATGCCACGGGCGGTTCCGCCGACATGCTGGCGCGTTTTGCGGCCCAGGCGATGCAGAGCGAACTGGGGCAACCCGTCATCGTCGAGGCCAAGCCCGGCGCCGGCGGCGTGCTGGGCACCGAGCACGTGGCGCGGGCAGAGCCCGACGGCTACACCTTGGCGTTGACGGCCAGCGGCACGATGGCGGTCAACCCCTACGTCTACAAGTTGCGATACAAGCCGCTGGATGACTTCAAGCAGATCACGGTGCTGGTGGACCTGCCTTTCGTGGTGGTGACGAACAACGAGTTTCCCGCCAAGACGCTGCAAGAGTTCATCGATTACGGCCGCAAGAACCCCAACAAGATCACGTTCGGCAATGCCGGGCTGGGCACCCAGCAGCACCTGACACAGCTCATGTTTGCCCGCGCCGCCGGCATCCAGATCAATATCGTTCCCTACAAGGGAAGCAGTCCGGCGATGAACGATCTGCTGGGCGGCCATATCGATGCCGTGCTGGACAACACCGGCGTGCAAACCCCTTTCATCAAGGCGGGCAAGGTACGGCCGCTGTTTGTCACCAACCCCGAGCGCGTGGCGGCGCTGCCGGATGTGCCGACGGGCCCCCAGGCAGGCATGCCGGGCTTTTCCGCGGTGGCCTGGTTTGGGCTGGCGGCGCCCAAGGGCACGCCGGACGCCATTGTGGACAAGATTCAGCAGGCCATTGCAAGAGAATTCGCCAAGCCCGAAATGCAGCAGCGCTTGCTGGACTTGGCGATGATCCCGCGCGCGTCCAGCCCGGCCGACACGACTGCCCGCGTCAAGACGGACCTTGACGCATTCGGCAAGATCGCTAAAGAGGTGGACCTGAAGCCGCTGTGAGTCGTAGAGGGCGACGCGTCTGCGATGGCGGATTTGATGGCCCCACTTCGGTGGGGCTTTTCTTTTGGACGCTGGTGGGGCGCAATTATTCTTGTGGACGGTGGCAGACCGCTTCCACGTTATGGCCGTCCGGGCCGAATACGAAAGCGGCGTAATAATGGGGATGGTAATGCGGACGAAGCCCGGGGGCGCCATTATCCCGGCCGCCCGCAGCCAGGGCGGCCTGATGGAAGGCGTCCACTTCCTGCCGTGTCGTCGCCGCAATGGCGATATGCAAAGGGGCCGGCACCGACGAGGCCGCATACAGCCAAAGAGAAGGCTTGCCGTTTTTTCCCAACCCCACGCTGTCAGGGCCTTCCATGGCAAGGCTTACGCCCAGCGGGCCTAGCGCCTGCAGGAAGAATTCGCGACTTTGGTTCATGTCGCTGACGCCGAAACCGATGTGATCGAACATGCGTTATCTCCGTTTGGCGGTGGCCTGCCGCCCGTCAATGGGATATTTGGTCGCTGGCACCGGATCAGTGTAGTGCTGGCCGGGATGGCCCAATGGTCGTGACGCTTGCCCGGTTTGCTGTCTACAATCCGGCGGTGCAGGTGTCTGGCTGAATCCCACCGACAATCGATGCGCAGGAATGGAAAATGGTGACGCAAAGGCGCGTCCTTCGCGTTCGTTGACGGTCGACCCCGATCGATACCTACGGTTCTTACGGCTACTTTGCATCGTCCATCTTCTGCTTCGCGTCCACTGGACTGGCTGAATTTTTTCGTCGCCGATGTCCGCGACGGTCTCGGCCCCTATCTGGCCATCTACTTGCTCGCGGTGCATCATTGGCGGCCCGACAGCATCGGGTTGGTAATGACGATATCCGGACTTGCGGCGCTGGCCGCGCAGACGCCGGCAGGCGCTCTCGTGGACCGGACATCGAACAAGCGCGCACTGTTGATCGCGGCGGCCGTACTGGTGACCGGGGCCTGCATGGCCCTCCTGGCCAATGCGAGTTTTGCCTGGGTCACGATCACGCAAGCCCTGGCAGGCGCCGCGTCGTCGGTGTTCGCCCCGGCGATTGCCGGCATCACGTTGGGGCTGACCGCCGCCAATGCCTTTACCCGGCGTATTGCGCGCAACGAATCCTATAACCACGCTGGCAACGCCTTCGCCGCCTTGCTGGCAGGCGGCCTGGCCTACCTCTGGGGGCCAGTGGCTGTTTTTTACTTGATGGCAGCGATGGCGCTGGCCAGCCTGGCCGCCGCGTCGTACCTTCCGGCGCATATCGATTTGGGCCGGGCGCGTGGCCTGGACGACGGCACAGCGGGGGCGGCAAACGCGCAACCCATTCCCCTGCGCCAGTTGCTGAGTCACCGATCGCTCTTGCTCCTTGCCCTGAGCTGCGGGCTGTTCCACCTGGCCAATGCCGCCATGTTGCCGCTTGTCGGGCAGAAGCTGGCGCTGGCGAACCCGGCGCTTGCCACGCCTTTGACGGCGGCTTGCATCGTGGCGGCGCAGTTCGTCATGATTCCCGCTGCGATGGCGGTAGGGCGCTATGCCGACCGCCTGGGACGCAAGAAATTGCTGCTGATCGGCTTCGCCATCCTGCCCTTGCGCGGCGTGCTATATACCTTTTCCGACGACACGGCCTGGCTGGTGGCGGTGCAGCTGCTGGACGGCGTGGGCGCGGGCATCTTCGGGGCCGTTCTACCCTTGATGGTGCTGGATCTGACGCAAGGCACGGGCCGGTTCAACGCCAGCTTGGGCGCGGTTACCACCGTGTTCGGGGTCGGCGCCTCGCTGAGCAACGGCGTCGCCGGCGTGATCGTTCAGCATGCGGGATACAGCGCGGCGTTTCTGGTCCTGGCCGGGATTGCTGCGCTGGCCTGCGCGACCCTGCTGATCTTGCCCGAGACTCGCGCGTCAGCCGTATCGCCCGCCGCGGCCCCATCCTCGTCTTCTTGATTTCACCCTGGAAAGCATGTCGTTATCCAATGTCTTGATCTGGTCGATTGCCGCGGCAACCACCATGGCGATTCTTCTGCGTCCTTTTCGATTGCCGGAATATGTGTGGGCGTGTTCGGGCGCGGTGGCGCTGGTGGCGTTGGGATTACTCAGCCCCGCCCAAGCCGGACACGCGATCCTGGAAGGAACCGACGTCTATCTGTTCCTGGTCGGCATGATGCTGGTGGCGGAGGTGGCCCGGCAGGCGGGCCTCTTCGACTGGCTGGCGGTGGCAGCCGCCGATCACGCGGCAGGCTCGGCGCGGCGTCTGTTCGACCTGGTATTCCTGGTGGGCACGGTGGTCACCGTGTTGTTGTCCAACGACGCAACGGCGGTCGTGCTGACGCCCGCCGTCTATGCGGTGACCCGAGTGGTCGGTGCGCCGCCCTTGCCCTACTTGTACGTGTGCGCCTTCATCGCCAATGCGGCCAGCTTTGTGTTGCCGATATCGAATCCGGCGAATCTGGTCGTGTTCGGCGACCGCATGCCGGCCCTGGCGCCGTGGCTGTTGCACTTCGCATTGCCTTCCGTGCTGGCTATCGGTTCCACCTATGTCACGCTGCGATGGGTGTTCCGCGACGACTTGCGGCAGCCGCTAAAGCCCTCGCCCCCGCTGCCCGCCATGACGCCCGCTTTGCGGTGCGCGGCAATAGGCGTGGCGGGCACCGCCTGCACCTTGCTGATCACGTCGGCCCTTGGCTTGCGCCTGGGTTTGCCGACGCTGGCTGCGGGCAGTGCGTCGGCGCTGCTGGTGCTGGCCGTGACGCGGTCCAGCCCCTGGCGCCTGGTCAAAGGCGTCGCATGGGGCGTTCTGCCCTTGGTGGCGGGCCTGTTCGTCCTGGTCGAGGGGATGGCGGCCAGCGGCGTGCTGCAATCACTGGCGCAAATGATGCGCGGCTTGTCCGATACCGCCGTGCTCTGGACCAGCGGGATCGGCGCGGCGCTGTCGGGCAACATCATCAACAACCTGCCGGCAGGGCTGATGGCAGGATCGTTAGCCCGCATGGCCGACCTGTCCGGCTCGGCGACAGCCGCACTGCTCATCGGTATCGACCTGGGTCCCAACCTGTCGGTCAGCGGCTCGCTTGCCACCTTGCTTTGGCTGATGGCCGTGCGCCGCGAGGGGATGCATATTGGTGCGCTCAGCTTCTTGCGCTTGGGGCTCGTCGTCATGCCGCCGGCCTTGCTGCTGGCCCTGGCGGCGCTGCATCTCACGAGCTGATGCCGGGTGGGGAGGCCGGTTGTCCATCGGGGACCAGCGCCTCCACCAGCAACGCCAACGCGGGACTCTTCGGGGTGCCTTTGCGAAACACCAGCTCGTAAGGTTCACTGCGTGACTTGAGCGTCAGCGCCAGGGTGCCCACCAGACCGTTGTGGCAGAAATAGTTGGCCAGGTCTTCCGACACCAGCGCCACCAGATCGGTGTTGCGGCTTAGCAGGGTAAGGGTCGCCAGCGCCGACGTGGTTTCGATCAAGTGCAAGGGAAAGTTCAGCTCCGCTTCGTGGAATTCCCGTTCCAGCAACCGGCGCATCGGCATCTGGGCGCGATAGACCACCCAGCGGCTATCCTGCAATTCGCGCAAATCCACCGCGTCTGCGCCCATCGCCGCATGGCGCACGTTGGCGATCACAGCAAGGGATTCGGCTTTTACGAAAAGCGATTCATAGACGTCCGGATTGCGGCTGACGGAAGATCGGCAGATCGCCGCGTCCAGCCGGCCGCGATCAATCAGGCCCAACAGCGTTTCGCTGGTGTCCTCCACGATTTCCACGGACATGCGCGGCTGCTGGCGCAGCAGGTGCGTCACCGCATCGGTCAGCACCGGCACGGCGCCCATGATGGTGCCGATGGCCAGACGTCCGCCTGCGCCGCTGGCGATCGCATCCAGTTCGTGCCTCAGCTTGTTGATGTCTGCCTGGATCAGACGCGCAAAGCGCACGGCGCACAGCCCGGCCTCGGTAGGGATTAACCCGCGGTTGGTGCGCGCAAACAGTTCCACTTGCAACGTCTGCTCAAGCTCGCGCAGAGCCTTGCTGGCGCCGGGTTGGGTCAGGCCGATTTTGTCGGCCGCCCCCAGGAGGGAGCCGCATTCCTCGATGGTGATGAGCAGCCTGAGCTGTTTGGCATGGAGGCGCGACATGACGGAATTCAGGCTGGGCGAGAGGTTTGCCATGAGCAAAAGTTATAGCTGTATGGAAACTCGTCAGTGTACCGAAATGAGCCTCATGCCTAGACTCGCACTTCTTATCCGGTTGAGATGAACGAGAGGAGTAGCGGCAGCATGGCACTTATCAATTACGTGACCGAAATTCACTTCGGCGCCGGCGTCCTGGCAGACCTGAAAGAGGTCTGCCACCGCTTGGGTATTACAAAACCTTTGATCGTGACCGATCGGGGGGTGGAAGCGGCCGGCATTATCGATCGCGTGAAGTCGGCCCTGGCAAGCGCCAGCTTCGCGGTGTTCAACGACACGCCGCCCAACCCGTCGGAAACGGCCGTGCGTGCGGGCGTGGCAAGCCTGAAGGATGCGGGCTGCGACGGCGTCATTGCCGTCGGCGGCGGCTCTTCGATCGACCTGGCCAAGGCCGTGGCGGTTTCGGCCCGCCATGAGGGCGCGCTGCGCCAGTTCGCCTTGATCGAAGGCGGCATGCAGAACATCACGGCCGCCACGCTGCCCATCGTTGCCATTCCCACGACGGCAGGCACGGGCAGCGAAGTCGGCCGCGGGGCGATCATCATCCTGGAAGACGGGCGCAAAGTGGGCATTCTTTCGCCGCACGTGATTCCCAAGGTCGCCATCTGCGATCCGGAGCTTACGTTGGGCCTGCCCGCTGGCCTGACGGCCGCCACGGGCATGGACGCCATCGCCCATTGCATCGAGACCTTTCTTGCCCCGGCCTTCAACCCGCCGGCCGACGGCATTGCCCTTGACGGCCTGTGGCGCGCATGGCGCCACATTGAAGTGGCGGTGAACGAGCCGTCCAACGTCGACGCTCGCGCCAATATGATGAGCGCCTCGCTGCAGGGGGCGCTGGCCTTCCAAAAGGGCCTGGGCTGTGTGCACAGCCTGAGCCATTCCCTGGGCGGCATCAATCCCAAACTGCATCACGGCACCCTCAACGCCATCCTGCTGCCGGCGGTGGTGCGCTTTAACCGTGGCGCGGAAACGGTGGCGCGTGAAGACAAGATCGCCCGCCTGCAACAGGCGATGGGCCTGCCCGCGTCGCAGTCAGTGGAAGAGGCGCTGGTGACCAAGTCGCGTGCCTTGAACCTGCCTACGGGCCTGGGTGAACTGGGCGTGACCGAAGCGCTCTACGAACGCATCGTCAAGGGCGCGCTGGCGGACCACAGCCACCGCACCAACCCGCGCGAAGCCAGTGCCGATGACTACGTGGCGATGCTGCGCGCTTCCACGTAAAGCGCCAAGCGCCTGTGGGCGCACCCCGATATGCCATAAGACCCATCCCGCATCCGCATGGGATGGCGATTTTCCATGAACAGACCCAATGAGGTGGAGACATGAGCACCCTATCCGTCAACAGCCCCGGACTTTCGGCGGCCGATAAAGAAACCCTGGTTCCGGAATCCGAGCGCCGCCGCGCGCTCATGGGCAGCGCCGTGGGCAGCACCATCGAGTGGTACGACTATTTCCTGTACGGAACCATGTCGTCCATCATTTTTGCCAAGCAGTTCTTTCCCAGCGACAACGCGCTGGTGAGTCAGATGATGGCGCTGGCCACCTTTGCCCTGGCTTTCCTGGTCCGTCCGCTGGGCGGTGTTATCTTTTCGCATATCGGCGACCGCATCGGACGCAAGAAGACGTTGGCGATGACGCTGTCGATGATGGGCTTGTCGACGGTGCTGATGGGCCTCTTGCCCAACTATGCGCAGATCGGGCTGGCCGCGCCCATTCTGCTGACGCTGCTGCGCCTGTTGCAAGGCCTTGCGCTGGGTGGCGAATGGGGCGGCGGGGTGCTACTTGCGGTGGAGTATTCCCCGCGCACGAAGCGCGGCTTCTATGGCGCCGTCCCGCAGACCGGGGCCGTGCTGGGCCTTGCCCTGGGCAACATCATTACCTCGCTGCTCAGCGCCAGCATGAGCGAAGACGCTTTCCAGGCCTGGGGGTGGCGCATTCCCTTCGTGGGCTCGATCGTGCTGGTGATGGTCGGCATGTGGATCCGCAACGCCGTGGGCGAAACGCCTTCGTTCAAGAAAATCCAGGCCACCCGCAGCAGCGCCCGTATTCCGCTTAAGGAAACGTTGCAACACCACTGGCGGGAAGTGCTGATCGCGATTGGCGCGAAAGTCGTGGAAACGTCCACCTTTTTCCTCTATGCCACCTTCACCATCTCGTACATGATGGACCATGGTTTCGCCCGCTCGACCATCCTGAACATCGTGCTGGTCTGTGCATTGATCGCCTTTCCGGCCATGCTGTTCTTTGGCCATCTTTCGGACCGCATCGGCCGCAAGAAGGTGTTCATCGGGGGCAGCGTGGCCTTCCTGGTGTGGATCTTCCCGTACTTCTGGTTGCTGGACCAAAAGTCGGTCTGGGCTGCAGGGCTTGCGATCGCGGTGGGCTTTAGTGTCATCTGGGCCAGCTACGGCGCGATGATCGGCACGCTGCTGGCCGAAGCGTTCCCCCCGGCCATTCGCTATACCGGCATGTCGCTGGGCTACCAGATCGGCGCGGCGCTGGTCGGCGGGCCGATGCCCTTGATCGCCACCGCGCTGATTGCCTACTTCAGCGGCAGCTATGTGCCCGTGGTGCTGTTCCTGGCCGCGTGCGCCGCCGTGTCCATCATTTCCGTGGCGGTAGCCCGCGACCGCAGCGGTCAGCCCTTGGACGACTGATCCATCCCGCTTTTCCATCGATCCCTCTTCGCGCGCTGCGGCGCCATGCCGCCGGCAGTGCGCGAAGCACCTCCATTCATTCAGAACCCCATTCAAGGAGTCCCTTCATGCAGATCACTGGAGAGATGCTGATCGGCCATGCCGCAGTACGCGGCACGGGCGGCACCCAGCGCGCTTTCAACCCGGCGTTGAACGCAGAGATTTCAGAACCGGTCTTCGGCCTTGGTACCCGTGCGGACGTTGAGCGCGCTGCGCAACTGGCTGCTGCCGCGTTCGACCCTTATCGCAATCTTCCGCTGGTGCGCCGCGCCGAATTTCTTGAAGCCATTGCTGACGAGATCCTGGCGTTGGGCGACGAACTCATCGAGCGCGCCCATGCGGAAAGCGGTCTGCCCCGGGCGCGCCTGACCGGTGAACGGGGGCGCACCATGGGCCAACTGCGTCTTTTTGCCCAGGTGGTGCGGGATGGCCACTTTCTCGGCGCGACCGTCGACTCGGCCCAACCAGAGCGCCAGCCGCTGCCACGCCCGGACCTGCGTCTCGCGAAAATTCCGCTGGGGCCGGTGGCCGTGTTCGGGGCCAGCAACTTCCCGCTCGCGTTCTCGGTGGCGGGCGGTGACACCGCATCGGCCTTGGCGGCCGGCGCGCCGGTGATCGTCAAAGCGCATAGCGCGCACCTGGGCACCTCGGAGCTGGTGGGACGGGCCGTGCAGCAGGCGGCGCGTCGCACGGAGATGCCCGAAGGCGTGTTCTCGCTGCTGATCGGGGCCGGCCGCGAGATCGGCGAAGCGCTGGTCGCACATCCGGCCATCAAGGCGGTGGGTTTCACGGGCTCGCGCCAGGGCGGCCTGGCGCTGGTCAAGATCGCCAATGGCCGGCCGGAGCCGATCCCGGTGTATGCGGAGATGAGCAGCATCAATCCCGTGTTCGTATTGCCGGCAGCGCTCGCGACCCGCACGGACGCGATTGCGCAGGGCTTCGTCGAATCGCTTGTCTTGGGCGCGGGCCAGTTCTGCACCAACCCCGGCCTGGTGCTGGCCATCGAAGGCCCGGACCTCGACCGTTTCATCGCCAGCGCCGGCCAGGCGCTGGCTTCCAAAGCGCCGCAAGTCATGCTTACGCCGGGCATCGCCTCGGCGTACCGAAAGGGGCGCGAACAGGTTCAGTCGGTGCCGGGCGTGGAGCCCGTGGCAAGGGGTACCGCCGCCGAGGTCCAGTCCAATGCCGCCCAGGCCGCACTCTACGTCACGGATGTGCAGAGCCTGCTGGGCAACGACGCATTGCAGGCCGAGATGTTCGGCCCGGCCTCCCTGATCGTGAAGGCGCGAAACCTGGAGGAGTTGCTGCAGGTCGCGGAGCATCTGGAGGGCCAACTCACCGCAACGTTGCAGATCGATGAGCCGGACCTGGCGGCGGCCCGCCAGCTTGTCCCCGTGCTTGAGCGCAAGTGCGGCCGTATCCTCGCCAACGGCTTTCCGACGGGTGTGGAAGTCAGTCACGCCATGGTGCACGGTGGGCCGTTCCCCGCCACGTCCAATGCGGCGCACACCTCGGTCGGCGCAACCGCCATTGAGCGCTTTCTACGCCCGGTCTGCTATCAAGACTTGCCGGACGCACTTCGGCCCCAGGCGTTGCAACAAGAGAACCCGCTGTCGGTCTGGCGGCTGATCGATGGGGTGCCGACCCGGCCGCAGGGAATTTGACGGGGCGGTCCACGCCAGGCGCAGGCCGCGAATCGGCCTTGTCGCCTGGCTCACGATGCAGCCAACGCGTGCCTGGCGTGGCGCGTGATGCGCTCCAGCATACCGCTGGCCACGCATCCCGCCAACGCAAACGCCACCGCCGCCCACAAGGCCCACGTGGCGCCGGCGTCGGTGTTGAAGGTAAAGCACGCCGCCACAAACGCGGCGCCCATTGTCTGCCCCAGCAACCGGGCCAGGCCGGACAAGCCGCTTGCCACGCTGGCACGGTGCGTGGGCACGCTGAACATGATGAAACGCTGATTGGGCGACAGGAACAGGCCGAAGCCCGTGCCGCACAGCGCCATCGGCAGCATCACCGTCCACATCGGCGCGCCGGCCGGCAGCCAACTCACGCACAAGAGGCCCGTGGCCAGCAGCGCCAGGCCGATCACGCCAAGCAAGCCGGCCGACATGCGGTCCGACCATTTGCCGGAGAACGGCGCCAGGCACGCGCCCATGACCGGCCACGGTGCGATAAGCATTCCCACTTCGGCGATGTCGCGCCCCAGCGTCTGGTTCAGCAGGAAAGGCAGCGCCACCATGGCCGCGCCTTGCGCCGCGAAAGCCAGTACGCAGATCAGCACCGACATCGAGAAGGGCGGCAGACGCAGCAGATCCCGCGGCACGATGGCGTGCGTGCTCACGCGCTCGCGGCGCAGCAGCAGCGCCCAGCACACCATGCCCAGCGCCCAGATGAGGGCGACGCTCCAGTCAGGCCGCGCCACGCGCTCCAGGCCCAGGACGGTCAGGCCGAAGGCCAGCGCGCACAACAGGGCAGCGCCTGCATCCAGCGCCTTGCCGTCGCCCGGGGACCTGGGCAAATAACTGCCCGCCAGCGCCAACGCGACCAGGCAGAACGGCACGTTCACATAGAACAACCAGTGCCAGCTAAGTGCCGTCAGCATCGCCGATGCCAGGACCGGCCCGCCCGCCAGCGAGGCCGCCGCGATCATGGCGTTCAGTCCCATGCCCCGGCCCAGCTGTTCTTTCGGATAGATGGCGCTGACCAGCGCCATGTTGCAACCCATCAGCGCCGCGGCGGCCAGGCCCTGCACCGCCCGGGCCGCCTCCAGCGACCACAGCGTCGGTGCCGCGCCGCACCAGATCGACGCCAGCAGAAATAGCCACAGTGCCGGCATGAACACCCGGCGATGCCCGATCTTGCCGGCCAGTGCCGCCAGCGGCAGCATCGTCGCCACCATCACCAGCTGATAGATCGTGACCACACCGATCACGTCCGAGGCGCTTACGCCGAGCTGCGATGCGATCGACGGCAGCGCCGTGTTCGTCATCGAGGTATCAAGCGTCGCCATCGAGATCGACAGGGATACGGCCAGCATCGCATAGCGGCGGGTGGCGGGCGTCAACGGCGTAGGAGAGGGAAGAGCGGAAGCAGGCATCACGACACACGGGGAAAAAAGACCGGCCCCCAGTATGAAAGTCGCGATCCTTGCGGTGAATAGCAAAATCCGTAAATCAGCCTTGCAGATATGAAATACTGGAACGGCAGGAACGTCTGCGAAAAACGTCGAGGATGAGGGGATGGTGACGCGATCGGAAGGCATGGCGCTATTGGTGGCAGCCGTTGACCAGGGCAGTCTCAGCGGCGCCTCGCGCGTGAGCGGGATCTCGCTGGCGTCGGTCAGCCGGCGCATCAGCGCGCTGGAGGAACGCCTGGGCACGCGGCTGCTTGTCCGCTCGACCCGAATCCTGAGGCTGACCGAGGCGGGGCAGCGCTACTACACCGAAGCCAAACGCCTGCTGGCCGAGATGGACGAACTGGAAAGCAGCATGCAGATCGAGGCCGCCGAGCCCTCGGGCCGCTTGCGTGTCACCGCGCCCACCCTGTACGGCCGGGTCCACTTGCAACCCCTGCTCGCGAAGTTCCTGGTGCTGCATCCCAACGTGACGCTGGACCTGCATCTGATCGACCGCCCCGTCAATCTGCTGGAGGAGGGGATAGACCTGGCCGTGCTGGTGGGCGAGCAACCCAGTTCCAGCCTCGTGGCCCGGCGCCTTGGATCCATTCGCTGGGTGCTCAGCGCCTCGCCCGACTACCTGGCGCGGCATGGCGTGCCCGCCAGCCTGCAGGACCTTCTGCAACACGACGGCCTCGTCTACAGCCACCTGGCGACGGAAGAGATGTGGACGCTGATGGAAAAAGGCAAACCCACGACGGTGCGTATGCGCACACGGATGCGCTCGAACACGGTGGATGGCGTCGTCGCCGCCGCGGCAGCGGGAGCGGGCATCGTCTACGCGCCCGCATGGGCCATCGCCGAGCATGTCGCGGCTGGCCGGCTGCTACCCTTGCTGCCGGAAACGGAAACCCCGCCAAGGCCGGTGTTTGCATTGATGACCCATCAGCGGCTGATGGCTGGCAAAGTGCGATCGCTGGTGGAATATCTGGCGAAGAACCTGACGGAAAAATCCTTGAACGAACTTTGAGACGGGCAGGGCCGGGGGCCGCTGCCCGTCGTTCGGGGCGAGACCGCTTGTTCACCGAAGTGTTGCGGTCCGCGTCCCGCTCATCCAGTCACCCTCAATATCGCCACCGCACGTTCACCGAACCGGCATGTTCGCGGTTACCGCCGCCATACTGTCCGCTGTAGTTCAAGCCCATCGTTGCATTGCGCGACACCGCCACTTCGGCGCCCAACTCGGCCAGCGCCGCATTGCGGGCGATGGGCGAGCCCGACACCGTGAAGGCCTGGCCGCCGTCAAAGGCCATGGAGGTTTGCGGCAGCACATCGCCGAATGCATGACGCCAGCCCAGCGTGGCTTGCAAGCGGCCTTCAGCGCCAGCCAGCGTGAAGTCGGTCTGCGCCCGCACGCCCAGCGTGCTCGTGGTTTGCTGGTCGTTGCTGCTCTGACCCCGCAATGCGGCCGACCCACCCGACTCCGAGAAGCCACGCGTGCGCAGGTCGCTCCAGGCCAGGCCGACAAACGGTTCGATCGTGGCTCCGTCGGACAAGGGCAGCGCATAGCCCAATTCGGTGAAAAGCTGGGTGGTGCTGGCGCCGTAGTCGGCAGTCAGTTTCTGCGAATCGCCAGTCACTGTGGCGTAGCGCCTGGTACTGACGTCGTGCCAGGTGTAGGACGTGCCCACCAGCAGATTCAGCTTGCCCGCGCCGGCCTCGAAGGCCTTGCCGCCGTAGATGGCGGCGCTGTAGCCGGACACATCGGCCTGCGAGGCGCGGTCGTCCACGCGGATTTTGCTGTCGGTGTAGCCGACGGCACCGCCCAGGCGCCAGCCATTGCCTACGGCATGGTCGGCGCCGGCGAAGACGCCGCCCGTGTGCTGACGGACCTGCGCGGTGTTGTCGGTGGCTTTCTGGGTTTGCCAGTTGCCCACGAGCTCCGCCCAGGCGGGCTGCGCGTTCGATGACGGCAGCGCCGCGGCGGACAACGTGCCGCCGGCCTGCGCCGTCGGTGCGCCGGCACGCATGCCCGCGCTGAGGTTGGCGCGCAGGTAAGACAGCGGCAGCGTGCGCGTGGTGGTGCTGGACCCCATCAGGCTGGACGCGACGCTTGCGTGCGCTTCGCCCGACAGGCTGTTGAAGGCGGCAGGCGGCGCGCCTTCGGGCAAGGTCAGGATGTACTCGTGCAGCGCATTGCCCGACGGCAGGCTATCCAGCGCGTTGGCCACGGCGCGTTGGTTGCCGGTGCGTGCAGCGTCTGCAAACGTGATCGGGCGGTTAGGCGCGGTGGGCGTTGCGGGGTCCACCGGCACCTGCTTGCGGCCGAGTTGCAGCGTGACGTCTTGCGTGCCGTAGCGCAGCGCCGGGTCCAGGAACGCGTAGTTGGACGACACGGTGTTGAACTGGCCGTTGATGGAACCCGCCGTCAGGATCGTGTATTGGCGCGTGCTTTCGAACCCGCCTTCCGGCCCAACGTGTACGACGGACCCGGCCAGGTTCGCCACGCCGCTGACGGCCACGCGCGCGCTGGTGGACGATGCCGGGTCAGCCGCCACTTGGTAGACCGAACCTGGCATGAACGTCAGGTCGCCCGCCACATTCAGCGTGCCGTTGAGGTTGCCCGGCGCAAGGATCGCACCGCTTTGCAGCGTGGTCTCGCCGACCTGGCCCGCGCCTTGCAGCAGCGTGCCGTTGGCCAGCGTCAGCGTGCCGCCGAGCTTGCCGGTTGACGCGATGTTCAACGCGCCAGCCTGCACCAATGCGTTGCCCGTATACGCGCTGCCGTCGCCCGATACAGTAAGCAAGCCCGCGCCAGTCTTGGTCAAATCACCGCTGCCGGCAATGGCGCCAGCCAGGCCGAACGTCGTGCCAGACGCCACATAGATGCCGCTCGTCCGCGTGATTGCGACGGCGCGGTTCGTATCGAAGCTGGCCGTCGTGGCCAGCACGCCGCCGCTCAGCGTCAGGCCGCCCGAGGCTGCGCCCAGGTTCGCGTCCTTGGACACCGACAAGCCGCCCTGGCGCACATCGGTGCCGCCGGTGTAGGTGTTGTTTGCGGTCAGCACCAGCGTGCCGAAGTCGGTCTTGGCCAACTTGCTGGCGCCGGTCAGTCGGGATGCAATGGTGCCGGTGGTGGTGGCGTCCGCGGCTGATCCCTCACCCACTCGGATGATGCTTTCGCCGCCCGCGCCTTGCAGCGCGATGTCGTCGCCTTCGATGCGGTAGCCATTAGTGGCGATCTGCATGCCGGTGATGCCGATGGCGCCCGCCGATGCGTCGACCGTGACCGTGCCCGCTTGCGCCTGGAAGATGGCGAACGTGGGATTGGGCTGGAAGACGCCGTTCAACGTGCCGTCCACGTTGGCCCAGTTGCGGCCATCGGCGCGCCACGTGCCTGAGCCGCCGTCGATGGTGCCGTTGTCGTGGCGCGCCGTGTCGCCACCATCCCAGAAGCTGAGCGTGGCGCCGGACGTGGACGCCAGGTTGACCTGACCACGCGTGGCGGTTTGCAGCGTCAGCGCGCCGGCGGCGACGCCGGCCGGCGTTGCGCCCAGGGCCAAGCCGTTGTTCAACAAGTTGCCGCCATAGTCGAACAGGCGATAAATACCCGCGCCAAATCCGCCGTTATCGGTCACGTTCAATGTGCCAGCCAAGGTCAGATTGCCGCCCACATCGAACAAGGCCGAGGCCGGGACGGGCGCGCGGCCCAGAGACACGTTGACCTGGCTGGCGCTATCCAGCGTGAGGTCGCCGCCAATGGAAAGCTTGGACCCTTGTTCTCCTATCAGCACGCCGCCTGCCAGCGTGGCGTTGCCCGTGATACGGCCACCGTTGAACAGCATGCCGCCACCGCTGATCGCCGCATTACCGCCCAGCACGCCGTCGATGTACAGCAGCCCGCTCGTCACCGAAACATCCCCGCCCAGCTTGTTCCCCACCATCAGCGTGCCGGCCTGAACCTCGGTCCGGCCCGTGAAGGCGCTGCTGTCGGCCGTCAGCATCAGCGTGCCCCCGCCCGTCTTGGTGAGCTGGCCTGCGCCAGACAGCACGCTGTCGTAGGAGGAGCCAGCCGATTGATCAAAGCGCATCGTGGCGCCCGAGGCGATCATCGTATTGCCGGTGTAGCGCCCTGCGCCGGCCGTGACGGTGCCAGCATCGATACGCCAGTCCTGACCGCTGATGCCGGTCAAGGTCAACTCGCCCGCACCTTGCTTGACCATCGAGCCGGTGCCGGAGATATAGCCGGCGTAGCTGGCGTCCGTGGCCTGTTTGAACACAACGGAGCCGTCGTTCGCCAGGTCGCCTCGCAAGGATGTCGCATCGCCCACCAGCGTGCCGGCCAGCACTTGCGTGTTGCCGTAAGTGTTGGCGCCCGTCAGCGTCAAGGTGCCACCGCCCAGCTTTTGCAGATTGCCCGTGCCGCCGATGGCGCCTTGCAAGCCCAGCGTGGTGCCTGCCGCCACCGTGATACCGGCGGTTTGTGTCAGCGTCACAGCGCGCGCGGAATCAAAGCTGGTCGTGGTGGCTAGCGCGCCGCCGTTCAACGTCAGCGCGCCTGCGGCTGCGCCCAGATTCCTGTCGGACGCCACCGACAAGGTGCCTGCGCGAACTTCAGTGCCACCCGTGTAGGTGTTGTCGCCCGTCAACACCAGCGTGCCGTAGTCGGCCTTCACCAGCTTGCTTGCACCGGTCAGGTTGGACTTGATGGTGCCGGTGATTGCCGCACCGGACACGCCGCCCGAACCCACGCGCACAATGGTTTCCGCGCCGCCCGCCAACGCAATCGGATCGCCTTCGATGCGATAGCCATTGGTCGCGACCTGCATGCCCGTCACGCCCACGCCGCCTGCTGACGCGTCCACCGACACCGTGCCTGCCGCGCCTTGGAACACGGCGTAAGTCGGGTTAGGTTGGAAGCGGCCGTTGAGGGTGCCGTCTACCGTGGTCCAGTTCAGGCCATCCGTGCGCCATGCGCCCGAGCCACCATCGATGACGCCGTTATCGCGCCGCGTAGCGTCGCCGCCGTCCCAGAAGCTCAGCGTGGCGCCCGCGGTGGACATCAGGTTGACCTGGCCGTTGACGGCGGTCTGGATGCGCAAGTCGTTGGCGGTGATGCCGGTGGGGGCGGTACCGATGGCCAGCGTGTTGGTGGTCAGTGCGCCACCATAGTCGAACAGGCGGTAGACGCCCGCGCCGAATGCGCCTTGGTCGGTGATGTTGAGCGTGCCGGCCAAGGCCAGGTCGCCGCCCACATTGAACAGCGCGTTGGACGGGGCGCGGCCCAGCGACACGTTGACCTGGCTGGCATTGTCCAGCGCCAGGTTGCCGCCGATCTTCAACGTTTTGCCTTGCGCGCCTTGCAGGATGCCGCCTGTCAGCGTGACGTTCTGGCCGATGGTGCCGGTGCCGGAAAGGATGACGTTGTGGCCGATGGCGGCGTTGCCGCTCAAGGTGCCGCTAACGTGCAGGCGGCCGTTGGACACCTCTGCGTTGCCGCCCAGCTTGTTGGTCACGACCAGCGTGCCGTTCGTGACGCGCGTCGTGCCGGTGAATGCGCTGCTGTCCGCGTTCAGGCTCAGCATGCCCACCCCGGTCTTCTCGAAGGTGCCGCTGCCGGAAATTCGGCCGGCGTAATCGGCTTCGGTGGGTTGATCGAAACGCAGTGTGCCTGCGGCACCGATCGCGGCGTTGGCCGTGTAGCGGGTCACGTCGCTGACAAGCGTGCCTTGCTCAATATTCCAGTTCAGCGTGTTCGGGCCGTTGAGCGTCAGGATGCCCGCGCCGCGCTTAGTGATGGCGCCGGAGCCGATCAGCATGCCCGACACGCTGTCATCCCACGTTTGGTTAAAGATGACCGTGCCGGCGTTCTGCAGATTGCCACGAATGGATGCACTATCACCGATGAGGGTGCCGGCTTGCACACGCGTGCTGCCGTAGGTGTTTGTGCCTGTCAGCGCCAGCGTGCCATCGCCTTGCTTGATGAGGGCGCCCGTGCCCGACACCGTGCCGGTCAGGCCCAACTGCATACCCGTGGCCACGTTGATGGCGCCGTCTTGCGTCAACGCGATACGGCGGTTCGTGTCGAAGCTGGCGGTCGTGGCGAGCGTGCCGCCGGTCATGGCCACATCGGTGTTGGCGGCGCCCAGATTGTTGTCAGCCGAGACAGACAGCGTGCCGAACTGAATGTCGGTGCCGCCGGCGTAGGTGTTGTTGCCGCCCAGCACCAGGGTGCCGTAGTCGGTCTTGAACAGCTTGCTTGCGCCGGTCAGCGACGCGTTGATGGTGCCGATGAAGTTGCTGCTGGCTGCGGTGCCGTTGCCGACCCCTATCGTCGTCTGGCTGCCGCCTTGCAGCGCGATGGAATCGCCCTGGATGACATAGCCATCCGTGCCGATCGTCATGCCTTTGACGCCGATCGCGCCCGCCGTGGCATCCACGGTTACGACGCCCGCCGTGCCCTTGAACGTGGCAAAGGAGGGCGATGCGAACGTGCCGTTGGACGCGCCATCGGACGTGGTCCAGTTGCTGTTGGCGGCGTTCCAGACGCCCGAACCGCCATTGACGGCACCGTTGGCGTGCGTGCCGGCGGTGTTGCCATCCCAGTAGTCGAACACCGTGCCGACGGTCGACACCAGATTGACCTTGCCCGTGATGAACTGCAGCGTCAGACTGCCCGCGCCAACCCCGGCGGGCATCGACCCGAAGCCCAGCGAGGAGGCGGTCAACGTCTTGCTGTAGTTGAACAGGCGGTAGACACCTGTGCCCAGCCCGCCCATATCCGACACGTTGAACGTGGAGTTGATCAGCGTCAGCTCACCGCCGACATCGAACAACGCTGCAGCCGGTCCCGGGGCGCCCACTGCCACATTGACCTGGGCGTTCGTTAGAGTCAGATCGCCACCGATCGTCAACGTCTGGCCTTGCGTGCCCTGCAAGACGCCGCCCGTCACCCCGACATCTCCACCGATCGTGCCGGAACCGGCTAGCGTGGTGCCGCTAAACGCGGTGACGGAGCCGCCTAACTTGTTCGAGACAGTCAGTCCGCCCTTGGATACATCGGTCGATCCCGCAAAGGCGCTGCTATCGCCAACTAATGATACGACGCCGGAACCATTCTGAAGGATGCGGCCGGTACCGCTGAAAGCGTTGCTGAGCGTCATGTCGTTGGAGCGGGACAGGTAGACCTGGCCGTTGTTCACGACGGCGCCCGTGCCAAGGCTGCCGGTCGTGCTGAGTGTCCCGAGCTGCAGGGTGCCGCCCGACACCGTGGTGATCCCAGCGTAGGTATTGTCGCCCTTCAGCACCAGGCTGCCGGCTCCGGTCTTGGTCAATTTGCCCGCACCTGATAGTTCGCCGTTGAGGATGAGTGCGTTGTCGCCGGATACGGTCAGGCCACTGGTGCCCAACACGACCGCATTATTTAGGGCCAGGGTCACCCGACCCGCTTGCAACGTGCCGCCGTTGCCGGTCACCGTGCCGGCGCCCAGCCCGTCCGAATGGTCGACAGTCAGAACGCCGCCATTGAGTTGGGTTGTGGTGGCGGCGCCGGTCAGGACCGGCCCCACCAGGTTCCAGGTGCCGCTGTTGACGATCAGGTTGCTGAAGTTGATGTAGTTGGCGTTTGCCACGGTGCCCAAGCCGGCTGTGCCGGTGCCGCCACCGATGGCATTTTGCAGCGCCAGGGTGTTGCCGCCGCCGGCGCCGCCATCGACCACGCCGGCGGCCGCGAATTCCATTGTCGAGTTCTGCACCGACATGGCAGGCTCCGTGCCGGCTCCTTTCGTCACCCATGAACCCGTAATCGCGTTGAATCGGTTGGCGCCTTTGCCGGCGCCCAGCGACACACCGCCTACGATCTGGCCGGCGTTGGTGAATTCGTTGCCGGCAGCCGATGCATCAAACGCCATGCGGCCGGTAATGGTGCCGTTGATGGTGTTCGTCATGGTGACTTTGCCGCCCCCCGATATCGCCACGACCGGCGCATCAGCTGCCTCCACAGACTGCGCCATCTGGGGCTTCGATGAGAGCGTCCCCGAATTGGTGACCTCGGTACTACCAAAGGCGCCGTTCTGGATATTCAGCGCCACGCCCTGAACGTTAGGCAGGGAGGAGCTGAGCAGCCCCGCCGTGCCATTGATAGTCCCCCTGTTTTCCACCTCCACCCGGCTGTTGTTGGCATTGCCGATGGTGACGCCAGAGGTCAAGAATGGGGTCAAGCCCCCCGCCGGCTCAACCGTGCCCTGGTTGCTAAAGCGTGTGTTGTTGCCGGTCAACCAGATTGCACTTGCATCGCCAAGTAGCGCGTTGACCCGCGCGTCAGGGGCGACCGTCACGTCCATATTGTCGTAGGGCAAATTGATGGTGACGATGGTATCTGTGCAGATGACCGTCAGTCCCGGGCCAAATGCCGGGCTGCATGCGGCTTGCGCCGCGGGCAAATATCCGAACATGGCGCACACCGCCGCCATGGCGACCACCAGACTGCGCTTGCGCGGCATGCTGCGCGTTTGCGACCCTGCGATGTGGCCTGCTGCTCCACGGCTTGTGCTTTTGCCCCTGACCTTTGCGGTTTCTGGCGCGGCGACCCAGGCGCCCAGGGACTGATTCCAAATGGAGCAGAAGGTTTTATTCACAGCAGCCTATTATTAGGGGAGGTAGGCTGCTCCCCTTGAGTCAGCCTGTTTGTAATGGACTATTACGCATTATCTTAGATCCTGTAACAAAATTTAAAAATCACTGAAACTTGGTAGTTTCAAGCCGAAAAGCGCCGGCAATGAGGCAGTAGCGGTGTTTTCTTTCACAGGTCAAACGCGGCCTGCAGCGCTTCCTTGCCGCGCTGTCCTTGATGCAACAGCAGCATCAGCAGCAGTCGGGCCTTTTGTGGGCTAAGGTCGCCAGCCATGACTGCCCCGGCGTCAAAAGTCGTTTTTCCCCCTCCAGGGAATCCATAGACCGGCATCGTGCGCCCATTCGGCACGCGCGTCGAAATGACGACCGGTACGCCCTTGTCCAGCGCATACTTCACGGCCTCGAACATGGAGACGTTCATATTGCCCATGCCTACAGCCTGGACCACGATGCCTTTCGCGCCCTGGTCCACCGCGTAGCGCAGCAAATCGCCATCGGCGCCGCCGAACATCGACAGGATTTCCACGCGAGGCATCTCGCCATCGCCGATATCGATGTGTTGGCGCCGCAACGGCGTGCGCGAGAATTGCACGCGGTCTGACCAGACCTCACCAAGGAATCCGAAGTCACCAGACTTGAAGGTCTCGACGTCGGCGGTGTGGGTCTTTGTCGCCGTGCGCGCGGCATTGATCTGATTGTTCATCGCAATCATCACTCCCTTGCCTTTGGCGTCCGGCGCGGTGGCGATCCGGATCGCGTTGAGCAGGTTGCGCGGGCCGTCAAAATCTGCGGAAGATGCATTGCGTTGCGCGCCAATCAGAATCACCGGTTTGTCGGACTTCACCGTTAAATCGAGCCAGTACGCCGTTTCTTCCATCGTGTCGGTGCCGTGGGCGATCACTACGCCGGCCACCTCTGGCCGAGCCAAGGCCTCATCCACCGACTTGGTCAGACGCGTCCACCACTTGGGTTCGACATAATTGGCCGACATGGCCGAGAAATTATTGACTTCGATGCGTGCGTACTTGGAGGCGTCGGGCACCGTCTGCATCAGATCGTCGCCAGAGATGGCGGGAACCACCCCTTTCGTGACCGGATCCACCTTCATCGCGATCGTGCCTCCGGTGGCAATGAACTGGACGACCGGAAGGCTTTCGGCCGCGGCGCCGACCGACATCGCGCACATTGCAAAAAGCGAAAGAACTCGTAGTTGCAGGCTCATGAGACGATTCCCGAATGGTGAACGGAATGCCTATTCTAGTCAGGAAGGCGCCCGGGGCCGAGCCACCCCGGGGCCGTTCCGCTTCATTCGATGCCGTATTTGCCCGGGGCAATGACGCCATTCGGATCCAGGGCGGCTTTGATCGATGCGCAGGCGCGCACGAACTCTGGCATGCGCTGGGCCTGGTGGAACCCGTGGTACAGGGTCGGCGCGCGCCCGACAAAGATCCCGCGATCGGCGAACAACTTGGCCAGCGCCCGGTAGCAGGCGTCCGCGCGGGCGGTTTCGTCGGCGTCTTCGCGGTTGTAGATGATGGCGTGGATGGCGCGGGCGAAACGCGCGCCGCAAACGTTCGACAGCAGGTATTCCAGCCCGTGGTCCTGGCAGATGCGGCGCGCCTGCGCCTGCAGGTCGTTGACGATGTCTCCTGCGACAGGAGAGCCCGCCGACAGCCAGATCGCGCCGCCGCCCGGGCGCCAGCCCAGCATCTTCAATTCGCTGTCGGTCGGCACGCCGGTGTTGGAGTTGATGGCGATGTGCAGGGGGCCGATTTCTTCTGCCTCCTCCAAGGGAAGCTGGCGCCCCTTGCCCGAGGCCAGGAAATGTTGGGCGATGCGGTCGATCTGGGGTTGCACGGCGGCGCGGCTGGCGCCGTACACGGCGCCTGATACGGTCCAGGATCCCAGGTCATATTGCCGCCGCAGTGCGGCGCGGCCTTCGTCCGACAGCGAGCGCTTGCCGCCGTTGGTCGCGTATTCCGGGTTGGTGGCAGCGGACGACAGCAGATACAGGTCGTTGGTGGCGCGGATCAGCGTCGGCACGAAATTGCTTAGCTTCAGCGGACGGATGCGTTCGACGATCTCGCCCAGATCTTCGTCGTCGGGGAAGGTGAAAAAGAAGGGTTCGATATGCGGAGGCCGGGGCATGAGCCACATGCCCACGCGGGTGACGATGCCGAAGTTGGATTGAGAGAACAGGCCGTCCAGCGTCGGGCCGAAGCTGTACTTGGAAACGTGCCAATTGGGATGCGAGGAACCGGCCAGGCTGCCGTCGCCGGTGCGGATCACGTCGCCATTGCCGAGCACGACCTCCATGCCGCAGCTCATGCCGAAATGATCGGCGTAGGCGCCGCTGCCGCCGCCCTTGTCCAGGGCGTTGGCGAGGATGCTGCCCTGCGACGGACCTGCGGTCGGCGAGATCATCAGCTTGCTTTCCCGGCGCTGCAGCTCGTCGTGCATGGCGCGAAAGCTCACGCCGGGCTCCAGCACGCAATAGCCCAGCGCCTCGTTGACCTCCAGGATGCGGTTCATGCGGCGGCCCAGGTCCACCACCACCTGGCCGGGACGGATGGGCGAGCGCGTGCCCAGCCCGATGTTCTGGCCATTGCTGATGGGATAGAGCTGGACGCGGAAGCGATTGGCCAGACGCACCAGCGTTTGCACCGCCGCGGTCGAGTCTGGATAGGCGACTGCGCCGGGCCGCACGTCGGCGCAGGGCAGGGTATGTTCGCCGTAACGTCCCAGGACGTCCTCGCCCAGCGTGATGGCGTCCGCGCCAAGTTCGGCCGCGGCCGCATTGGCGAAATCTACGATAGGATCATTGGAAGGCATTCGTCTTTCACCACAGAAGATCGCCGCTGCCGGCGGTTGCTGGAACCGGCGTGGCCGCCGGCGTTGGAGTATTGGCCGCCGCCTGAGGCGGCTTGGGCCGGAAGTGTTCAAGACCGCGAGGAGGCGGCCCGCCCGTGGCCCAGTCCAGCAGCTGGACCGTGTGCGCCACGGGCACGGGCGTGAAGCGCGAGATCTGCACGAGGCATCCCAGGTTGCCGGCGGCGATCACGTCAGGCTGGCCCGCCGCGGCGTGGGCCGCTTTACGTTGGCCCAGTCGATCCGAGATGGCCGGCTCGAGGATGTTGTAGGTCCCCGCCGAGCCGCAGCACAGGTGCGATTCCGCAATGTCGCGCACTTCCATGTCCAGCCTGCCCAGCGCTCGGCGCGGCGGCCGTTCGATCTTCAGACCGTGCTTGAGCGAACAGGAGTCGTGATAAGAAACGGCCAGGCCCAGGACCGCGCCGCTAGCGGTCAACGGCAGGCCGGCGGCGATCTGCGCGATGTCCTGGGTGGCCTCGACCACGCGTCGCACTTGGGCCGACAGTTCCGGGCGGTCAGACAACAGTTCCTCATAGCGTTTGATCACGGAACCGCAGCCCGAGGTGGTGCTGATGATGGCGTCGATGTGCCCCGCCTCCAGTGCGGCCGACCAGCTGCGGACGGCCTGTTCCATGTGGCGGGTGGCGGCCTGGCGTCGTCCCATGTGCAGTTCAAGCGCGCCACAGCATTGCACGCCGGGCACGGGGATGACGGCGACGCCGGCGCGTGCAAGCAGGCGCTTGGCCGAGTCGGTGATCTCGGCGCCGAGCACGGATTGGGCGCAACCGTCCAACAGCGCCACGCGGCGCGTCGCGTCCACGGGCGGCCGGGGAGCTGCTTCGGCCCGTGGCGCGAACGCCGCGAGCGCGGGGGCGGCAGATAGGGAGAGCAACGCGCCCACCGGCCCGCCCAGCCGGCCCGCTGCGCCGCGCAGCAATCGGCCCAAGGCTGCGGCGGGACGCAGCAGCGAGGGGGTCGTCAGAACCCGGGCCAGCGCTGAGCGCAGCAGGCGCTGCGTCAGCGGGCGGGCCTTGCTCTTTTCGATGTACTCGCGCGCGCCGTCGATGATGGCGTGATACGAGACGCCAGCCGCGCAGGTGGTTTCGCACGACAGGCACGACAGACAGCGGTCCAGATGGCGCACCGCGGTCGGGCTGGGTGCGTCGCCGCTGTCGAGCATCTCGCGCGCCAGCGCGATCCGGCCTCGCGGTGAATCCAGCTCTTCGCCATCGAGCACGTAGGTAGGGCAGACGGCGGTGCAAAAGCCGAAATGCACGCAACGCTCGGCGGCGGCGCTGACCGCTTCTTGTCGGTGGATGGTGATGGTTTTGGGCATGGTGCGACGTGAGCTTGCCGGCCAGGGCCGGGATGGAGCTCATTCTGTCGCCAGGCGGCGCGCGGGGCTGTGCCCAGCGCGCCAGCGGACGCCGCCCAGGGCGTCAGTCAGCGGCGCGGCTGCCCTTGTTTGAGCAAATTGACGGGCAATTCGCCGTATCGCTCGGAGAACCGCCGCGTGAAATGGGAGAGATTGTTGAAGCCGCAAGCGAAGGCGGCCTCGCTGACGGTGCGGGTCTTGCCGGCCGCCAGCAGCTCATGCGCGAGTGCCAGGCGGCCCTGCACCACGTAGGCCTCGAACGACAGCAGGCCATGCCGCGCGAACAGGCGGTGCAGGGTGCGGACCGATATGCGGCAGGCGGCCGCCACCGTTGCGGGCGACAGGTCCGGGTTGGCGATCGCCGTATCGATGTGGCGCTTGACGCTGACGAAGCTCAGTTCGGTGGAAGGGGGCGCCGCGGCCTGCGCCACGGACGTGCAATGCAGCGCGACGATTTCGATGACGGTATCCAGCAGCGTGTCGACGGTGCGGTCCAGCAGTTTGACCTCCGTATCGGTCAACAGGCGTATGGCTTCGGTCAGCACGGGCGCGAATGGCATATCGGCCGGCAGGCTGGCCGGCGCACGCAGCCGCCGCAGACCCGGGGCGCGCGCGCTCAAGGCGTGGCGCGGTAGCAGGACGAGCCGACGCGAGGTCGCTTCCGGGAACGTGATGTCGAACGCGGATCCGGTGTCGAGCAGGCCGAATGCGCCCGGCCGCAGGCACAACTGCTCGTCACCCTGGGACATCAGGGCGCTACCCTGCAATTGCAGGCTGAGCATGAGGTGATCGCCATTGAAACGGCTGACTTGCCGCTGCGAGCGCCGGATCATGTGCGGTGAACTCGCGAAGTTCACAAGTCGGACTCCCGCGCGGTTCTGGCTCGACATCGTGCCGGCGAATCCGGCGTCAGGTTCGGCCCGGAATTCGGAGTCGAGCACGCCGGAGCAGACCGCGTCTTGCCAGAACGCCAGGGCGTGCTGGCCGTGATCGAGGGTGCTCCATTTGTGCCATTCAGGCGCCATATCGGCTCCGAGGTCCGTCGCGTGCTGTCGCTGCCAGCGGCATCGGCTGGCACGTTGGGTCGTGCCCAATGTAGCGAGGCGGTGGAGAATGGGCCATCCGTGCATTCCCCAGTAACGGCGCACTATGTTCAACGAATGGAGCGTGGCATGAAACGGTTTCTATCTTTGTGGGCGGGTGCGGTGCTCGCGGTGTCGGCCTGTTACGCCGCGGCGCAAGAATATCCGGCGCGTCCCGTGCGAATGATCGTGGGCTTTGCGCCTGGTGGCGGCAACGATATCCTCGCCCGCGTGATGGCCGAGCAGCTCCAGCGCCGCCTGGGCCAACCCTTCATTGTTGAAAACCGGCCCGGCGCCAGCGGCGCCATTGCCATCAGTGCCGTCAAGCGGGCAGAGCCGGACGGCTACACGCTGCTGGTGGGGCCAAGCAGCGGCATGACCGTCAATCCGGCCATCTACAACAACCTGGACTATGACCCCGTCGCCGATTTCGCGCCGATCTCCCTGGTCGGAGACATTCCGATGATCCTGACCGTCAAGGCGGACAGTTCGGCTCGTTCGGTGGCGGATCTGGTCGGTCAGGGCAAGAAGAACGGCAAGCCGCTGTTCGCCGGCTCGGGCGCCAATTCTTTCCAGCTTGCTACCGCACTCTTCGCCAAGCGCGTCGGCCTGGAAGCGGAGATCGTCAACTACAAGGGGAACGGCAGCGTGGTCGCGGCGTTGTTGGCCAACGAGATCGACTTCGCGCTGATCGACACGGCAGCCGTACTGCCCCAGATCCGCAGCGGCCGGCTGAAGGCGCTGGCCGTCACAGGCGCGAAGCGTTTTACCTTATTGCCTGACGTGCCCACCGTCGCGGAGTCCGGCGCGCCGGGCTTCGCGATGTCATTCTGGTCGTCCTTGTACGCACCCGCGGGCACCCCGCCAGCCGTCATCGAGACGCTGCAGGCCGCCGTGTCCGTCGCCGTGCGAGAGCCCGCCGTGGCCGATCGCTTGCTGGAGCTGGGCATCGACCCCGTCGGTAGTTCACCGCAGGTCCTGGCCGACACCATGGCCCGGGAGATTCCAATGTATGCCGCGGCCGCCAAGGCGGCGAACCTGGCGCCGGTACAGTAACTGCGTGGTTGGAGGCCTGGCCGGGGGTGCCAGCGGAAAGCTAAAGTACAGCTTGCCCCCACGATGGCCCCCCTAACTTGCCTGGCGCGCTGCTGGCGCATGACTTGCCGTCCGGCCCCAGCAGCGTGTACGTCTTTGGGCGATGAGCGCGAGGCAAAGGCGCCGACTCGGTGTTACTCCGTGGCGGCGCCTAGGCGTCGCTATTCCGAGCCGTTGGCTTGATCAGGCCGAGTTGCGTCAGCGCGGCTACGCCATCATCCAGTCCGCGCTCTTCAACGATCTTGCCGTCGATCACCTTCAACACCGTGGTGCCGGTGAAGTGCATCTTCGGACATTCTTCTCGCCATTCAATCCAGGTCGCTGCCACCGTAGGCGTGTTTTGGGACGTCGTTATCCCCGAATCGCGCCGGGTAAGGGTCTTGATGTTCTTGGTTGGCTATAGGCTTGCGTAAGAACTCCTTCCAGCCCGAGCGGACCAGGCTGATCTCCTTGTCGAAGGTGGACTGCGCGCACAGGTCAATCTTTTCCTCGACCGCATGCTTGCGCTCGATGAAAGAGCCAACCTGATCTTCATCGAACGTGCCTTCCAGGTAAGGATAAAGGATGTCCAGCGTGACGCCGCTTGGGTCGTCATCTCTGAGCAGGTTGTTCACCTTTCCGAATAGCCGATCTATCCTGCCGACACGCTGTTCGTTATCTCCGGGCGTCCATGCGATGCCGTAGTGATGCACCTTGCGGCAGTGCAAATGCAGGTTCACACCTTCCTGGAAAACCGATGTGGTGACGAGCGTGTTGGGATAGAAAGGACTGTTGAATCCCATGATTAAGTGCTGACGGTGGCTGGATTCTCCGCTGGCGTGGGCCGCGGGGCTGGACAAGGACGTGAATGTGCGCCATCCCTGGCTCCAGTCGCCCGGAGCGCGTCCTGCAATCTTGTCGCAGAGTTGCTCAAAGGTGGTCAGTGCCGCAGCGAAATAGCGTAGCAGTAGCGAGTCGCCTATACGAGCGCTAGCATGGTTGAAAAATGCACGGTAGCGGTGCATCACGCCCGTCCCGGTATTGCTCGTAGCGCGTTCACAATGAGCCTGCCAGGCGTAAAGCTCGACCATGACCGGACTGGCGAATAGCAATCCAGATTTAAGGTAATGGCTGAAATTCTCTGCGATGTCAGGACGCATGGTTGCCCAGCGCTTCAGAATGTCCTTGGCGGGTTGAGGCAGCAGCGGTACGACGAGTGACCAGACCGTCCGGACCGGACCGTTGTCATATTGCTTCAGGGCTGCTTCAGCAGGTGCAGGGTCTGTGAACTTTCCCTTGACGCTCTCCTGCATCAAGGGGAACCGGGCCAGGCGCTGAGCCAGCGCCGCCTTGCAGTAATCCGCACGCAGCTTGTCGCCCTGCGGGTACTCATAGAAGTAGTCGTACCCCGCTGTCAGATAGTCGGCGGAGGGCTCCAGGAACATCGCGTGTAAGCTGGTGCTGCTGCGTAGTTTCCGGCTGAACAGGGACGCATGCGTAGCGCGCTGCGCAGCTGAATTCTGTCCGATCTCGTTGTTCTTTCGATTCGTACTCCGCGTGACGAAGAGAGCGGCGATGCGAGAGCCGAGGCTTGCAAGCGCTGAGTTCTGTTGCGTGGCCTCTCTGTCCTTCTCATCATCGTCGTCGTTGTCGTTCTCCTCTTGCACGTCGAATCGGTCGCCGCTCGGTTCTTGGGGGGCGAGCCGCTTTTTGTCGATGATGGCTTCCAGGCCGTCACGCGACCAATGCTGTTTCTCCCAGAGGTCGAAATCCCTGTCGTCGGCCTCCCAGGCTTGACAGATATGCCGGGCAAGCACGCGATCATAGCGTTCGTTTAACCTCTGGGTCAGTTCACGCACCGATGGAATACGACGCACGAAGACAAGGTGCTTGTCTTCGTGCAACGCACGTTCCGATCTATCGAAAAGAGCGGGGGGCAGGCATTCGTCAACGAGCCGGTCGTACTTGGGATGTGCCGGGGCTTCTGTGTGGTGCTGCCTGAACTCCTCGCTCAGACTGCGGAGCAACTCGGTATCGCCAGCCTTGTGGAAGTCTTCAATGCGGGGGGCTTCCAGCGTCTGTGCGTCGTCCTCCTGGAGCCCGGTCTCTCGCATATCGCCAGGCCCGGCGGATTCAAAGCCTTCCAAGAACCCGTACAGCATTCGGCGCTTTTCTTTGGTGGCGCCGAGCTCGTGCACCAATCTACGGTGATAGAGCGCAAAGAAGACCTCGGCGCTGTGCTGTCCGGCGAAATTGCATGGCATGGCATGCTCGGCGCGGTACTGGTGTTTGGTGAAGCCCGTACCTGCCATGATGCGCAGGCGTCGCAGAGCATGAGCGCGCATGAGGTCTTCCGGGTCGCATTCGCGCAGTTTGGCGTGGGTCTTGAGGAAGAAACCCAGAATGTTGGGCACGTCATCCAGGCGGGTATGACTCGGCGTGGCGGTCAACAGCAGCGCTCGCTGGGCCAGCCGGTTGTCCGGGCCACCGAAGAAGGCTTCAGCTGCTGCCACGCGCTGCGAATCGCCGTCTGTATTGCGGAAGTAGTGTGCCTCGTCCACTACGACAAGGTCGAACCCGTCTGAACCCAGTGCATTCTTGATCCGTCGATGGAACTCCAGGGCTACGGATTTCGCCCTTTCTTTTTTGCTGGATTTTTCGTCGCCCTTGAGCAATCCGCTCAACGCGCGGATGCTGGTGATGTAGAGCTGGATAGGCGCCTGTTGCTCAGATTGTTTTTCGATGGCCTCGGTCAGTTCTTTCAATCCGTAAAACGCAGCGGCGGCCGGAATGGCCTGATCGCCCTGCTTCACTCTGCCGTCAGCCTCCCGGTAATGATGCTTCACGAAGGCCGCCAGCTCGTTTTCCCAGTGTTGGCAGATGTCGCGGTTGGGCGCCATTACCAGTATCCGCGCCTTCGGTCGCATTCGCCACAGCAAGGTGACCACGCCCAGGGCCTGGAAAGTCTTGCCTGTTCCCACCTCATCGGCGAGCAGGGCCACCTTGTGGCGGGACAGGCCATTCCAAAGATGGGCAACCCCTTCGGCCTGACGCGACGACATGCTCTTCTCGTCCGAACGATAGCTCCAGTAGGCGTTGTCCTGTTCGAAGTTGATCCATTGCGAGACCTGCTCGGGTCTCAATCCCCCCCATTTGCTAACCATGCTGCTCCCACTGCTGGGTGATCTTTTTGAGGTAGCCGGCCGCGACGGCAGGCGCTTTCACTGCGGGCAAGCGCAGAGCATGCCAGCGGGATGGAGGTACGGGTTCATATTGAGGCTCCCGTTGCTTGCGACCTCGGATAAGCTTGCGGCGCTTGGCTTGTGCGCTTTCGCACAGCCAGTTCACTTCCTGGACAAGGAACCAGTGGAAGACCTCTCGATTGGGCTTTTCGAGTTCGCTGCGCACCTTCTCGATCAGTTCCAGCAGGCAGCCCGGCCACATAAAGACCTGCTGGTCGAGCCGCTCAAGCTTCTCCAGCGCCAACAGCTTTTGCTGGAATGCATGAGTGGATTGGAACAGACGGAAATAGCCGAGAGGAGTTCGATAGTCCGCTTCCTGGGGCCTGTCGTAGTTTTGAGGCGGCTCGTCTGGCGTTTCGTCGGCGAATGTGTCCGTGTCCAGTGGAATGCGGAAGGGCAGGGTGCCGAGTTCTGCGGCGTCGTCACCCATGGCAAGCGCGTCGAACAGGTCTTCCAGGGATTCGAAATGCTGGGCGCGCCGGGCCGAGGTCTGTAACTCGCTGACGAGGCCGCGCATCACCAACGTCGTGCCGTGGAACACGCAGAACACCCGATCGTGCAATAGCGCTCGGTCGTCCACTTTTAGGCGCTGCGGAGTCACGGGCTTGCTGTGCCCGTTCCATTCCAGCGGTTTGTGTCCGGTCACGCCCGGGAGGGCTATCTCGTAGCCGGCTTGCGGTCTGCCTTCCATCCACCGGCCGGCGAATGTGTAGGCCTGCGAGTGCCAGTCGAAATCCACGTGCAGGTCGAATGGCGGGAGCGGGTCCACGACGAGTCCTTCGTCCTCCAATTGTTGCGGCGTGGCGCAATCTTCACGTTCTACAGCGACTACATCGCCGCAGAACTGCTGCCATTCATGTTCATCAGCGATGATAAAGCCGGCTTCGATGTTGTTGTCCTGATGCCATTCCCCGTTGTCCTTGCGCAGGCTGTTGGAACCAGGGGCTGTGAAGTTCCACGAGCCTATGGCCAGTTTTCCCGCTACCTTCCAGACCTTGGCATGGCGCAACTCCGTGTCGGTGTCCGGGTTTGGGGGAGGGGTGTGGAAGCTCAATCGTCGGGCTTGCTGGAGCTGCGTTAGCGCTGGGCTCCATTGGGTTCGCACATGGCCGGTCGAACGGTCGGTGACCAAGTGCACCTGCAGCGTTTGTGCATTGGCGGCGCGTTCAAGTCGCTCTAGAAACTCTTGGAGATTCTCCGGCAGATAGGGCGACCAGATAGCGAGGTCTGCATCTTTCGCTCCGTAAAGCAGTTGCTCGGGGAAGGATGTGTTCTGGTAGCTGTGCACGAATTGCCAGGACTCTGCTTCACCTGAGAATCGGGGTTGTTGGGCCATGGGGCAGTCGATGTCCACTGCGTCGCAGAGCTGCTTGAAGAACCTTCGTATCTCTTTGTAGTTGCCGTAGCTTTTCACATCAAAAAAATGAAAAGCCTCGAGGTTTCTTCCCCAGCCGGAGGGGGTGAGGTTGGCGCTTCCCGCCCCAATGATCCGGTGGCCCTTGCTATCTTCCAGGTAGATGATCTTCGGGTGGAACAGGCTGTTGTTTGAGAACCCCTGCGTGTCGCTGTCCCATGTCCGTTGGGGCCGGATGCCGTGGACGGGTATGCACGTCCGCTTGATACGATGTGTTTCAAGGAACCTGGGATCGCAGAAGATCCGGAAATCGATCTTCTTGAGAGTCAGCTCCTGCTGCAGTTGTTCGTATTCGAGCCGATTGCGGGGGGGAGTCGCGCCCAGGGTCGCGGGCAGCACATGCCGCTCGACGAATTCGATGTCGGTGTTGAAGCTGGTGAACCAGGCATAGCGTAGGTCGTCCAGCCGTTCGACTTGTTTCAGCAGTTCGGCAAGGAGTTTCATATGCCGACGCCCTGCAGACCGTTCACCAGGCTGGTAAATTGCGGAAGATAGTAGTTGTTGATCCAGGAGCCGGGGGGGCGATTCGTTGGCTGCGGCGCGGCCGCCGTGCGCGCATGCACCTTGATCTTGGTGCCGTCTTCTATGGAAAGCCAGGCGGATTGGTTTCGGCCCTTCATCACCAGGCCGTGGTATTTCGTCAGCGCCCGAACTTGCTCCTGGGTGTTACCCGCACGGGCGACCTGTTGCAGCGCGACGAAGCGCAGGCCGGCCCGCGTGCCGTTGAGCGCGGGCAACTGCATGATATCGCCCGCGCGGTCTGCCAACTCGGGTAAGTGGGCGTCGCCGCGGCAGAATGCATCGCGCCAAGTCTCGGTCACAGCGTCCACGGTGCATTGACGATCAGAGGTCATCAGCGAAAACAGCAGCGCGCAGTCCGCGAGAAACGGTTCGACCCGGGCGATCTGCTCCAGCTTGGCCTTGTCCTCGGGTTGCATGGCGTGTTCAATCGCCCGTTCCACGATTTCCCGTGCATTGGCATCGCCGTTCCCGTCGGCCAACAGCACATCGAAGATGGCACCGGCGGCGCCTGTATCGAGACCGGTCTCCGCGAGCCAGAAGTCCCGTGCATAGGCGCCGACGGCAGGCGAGGAGCCGAAGGCCGCAGCGTAGTCTTTACTGAGGGGACAAGGGACGCTCTCGAAGGGGATTGAGCCCTTATGTCTCAGCGTGAGAATCTGTTCTTTGAGAAAGCGGTAGACCGCGCCTTCCAGCCTGGCGAGCGCGCTGTGGCCCGTTTGGCATATGAAAGCTTGGGCTCGCGACCAGCAGCGTTGGAATCTCGGTAAGTGGTATTGGTAATCCTTGTCGAAGAAGCCAATCTTCAGCAGCGGTGTCTTGTATCGACCACTGACTCCGAGACCGAGTTGGCGCACGAGGATTTGTCCGATCGATTCGTGAGTGAAGATAAGCTGAGTCCGCTCTTTTTCCTGATCCCATCGTCGCCTTGCCTTGGAAATGCCCAATACGCCAATGGTCTCCACTCCCGGTCGTTTCTCGTGCCGCAGCAAGGAGAAGACGAACAGGTTTTCCAGAATAATCAGGCAGGCCTGTTTGAAGGCCAGGGCATTCTTGTCACCGTATTGGCTCCGGAGAGATGTACTAAGTTTCACCTCATCATCGAGCACCAGTTTGCGTATCAGGTGATGATGGAACAGATTCAGCGTGTAGTTACGCACGTCGTTCGATACCGAGTTGACTCGGTCGTCGAAGACCTGTCGGCCAAGGGCGGACCAGACGATAAGCGTGCCAATGGGATCGATGTAGGATTCGCCGAAGAGGGAGTCGTCGTACTCCGTCAGGTAGGCCTCAAGAAAGTGGGGCATGTGGCCGGTCATGGTGGGTTCAGGCGGGGCATTGTCGGACAGCGTGTTGGATGGGCTACGGCTTCATAGACAGAATTCGCTGTATCGCCTGGAAAAAGTCTTCACCCCCTTTGTTGCTTTGAGTGAGAACAAAAGAGACATCCTTATTCGTTGAAGAACGTCTCACTGTGATCTTCCTGTTCATGATGCCGCTGATACTCGCTGAGCTGATTTCCGACCAAGGCAAGTCGTGGACTTCGCCGAAGGCGAGGCTGACATGAAGACCACGGCGGGAAAGTGCAGCTCCCGCGTCTCCGCTTCCGAACACTGTGTCGTCAAAGTAAAAAAGCACCTCGTCGCTGCTCAAGGAATGGCGGTATTTTTCAGTGAATTTCTTGATTTTTTTCTGAGGGATATCGGGGGCGACATAGAATTTTTTATCTGGGTCTGAGCTGAAAGCCCGAGTCGCATCGTTCGCCTGAAAAGCGCCAATCTCTCGTTGGTCCGCAATCTGATTTGATTGCTGCTGGTCCAGAGCGGCTTTGGCGTGTTGGCTGGCCGCTTGATCCGCTGCCGCCACGCTCGGCTTCTCGCGGTCAGGTGGACGCAGCGTTTGCTCCACGGGCGCTTTGAATTCGGCGAGTGAGAGATTGTTGGAAAGTCCAAGAAATGCGACGCGGGCGGAAAATTCCTCTTCTGAATTAATCGTGCCGCAAGCGCATTCGTTTCGCACGATCTGTTGCTTTCTGCCAGTCAAGTCGATCAGGGAGAACGAATCACAGATTGCCTGCATTTGTCCCGCGGCGTCACCGAAATTCTGCAGCCATACTTCGTATGGCCGAGGATTGTAGGGATAGAACTCTATCGCCTTTTTCAGGGTTTGCCTGAGTTCGGCCGCGGCCAAGCCAACGCGTTCTATGTTGGCAATCATCTTCTCCGACTTTTCGCGCTTTTCCCGATTCTCGAAGACTTCGATTTCCTCTTGGCCCGAACGAGTTGCCAGTTCAATCTCGACGAAATGCAAATCAACTGCGAGTTCAAAGAAGAGATTCGTGATTCTGCGTCGATAGCCACGAGACTGGACGTAGTCTTTCCTGAACTCGGCGAATTTTTCCTCTTGCAGGGCATCGGCTGCAGCATTGAATGCGTCGTGAAGCAAGCCGGAGCCCATGTTCAGCAGACCGGCTTTTGCAGCCCCACTCAGCGCACCGCTCAAGCCGAATCCTCCGCCGCTCCAGCGAGAACGACTGTCCTTTCTGGCCTCGCGATGCAGCTTGTCGTCTTCGACCGTCGAGCGCTTGTCAAGGTAGTCCTCGAAAAGAGCCTCACAACTATCCTTCAGCCATGTCGATGTCTCGACAAGGCGTTCAAAAACATCCTCTGGCGAATACTCGAAGACGGCGTGCTCCGTGCCCAGTCTGCGGATGCATAAATCCAGGGAGGGGGACAGTCTTTCAAGCAGGACATCCGCAAAGTTCTCTATGAGATTGTCGATGTCGTAGAAATCAGAGAATTGCCGCTCGATAGTCGCTGACAGTTCCTGGGCCTGATTCATATACGCAAGCCTGATTCTTGAGTAGGTCAAGAAGGCCGTGTTGTTTTGAAAGTCAGGATATATGGGTTGTGTAGGCGTCAGCTGCATTGTGGTTTTCGATTCGGATGAGACTCCGCTTGTCCGCGCGAAAGTCTGCCTGGGGTTTCGTAGTGGGCTTGCTGCAGTGCTGAAAAGAAGAACATGGATTTGCAACTATTAACGGCAGATTATTTTCGGACTTTATGTCTGCGGCGCAGTGTATTTTTTATAGTCTTCGCAATAAACCAATTAGAAAATTCCATTCCGAGCGTAAGCACCCCTGTCAAGTAGACATTGGCGGATAGACGATCGGAGCGAGGGTTAACCGGGGCATGAAGTGCGCCGACGGGAGGCCGCCCAGCGACTCATGGGGGCAATATTCGTTGTAATCGACGAGCCAACGTTCAGTGATTGCTTGGACCTGCTCAAGGTTGGCGAACAGATGTGCATAGAGCACTTCGGTGCGGTAAGTGCGATTGAAGCGCTCGATAAAGGCGTTCTGATTCGGCTTTCCCGGTTGGATATAGCGGATCGAAATGCCCTTGGCCGCGGCCCATTCGGTAAAGGCCTCGGAAATCATCTCCCGGCCGTTGTCCAGGCGTATGGCGTCGGGAGGCGCATAGCAATCGATCAAGCGGCTCAAGACGCGAATCAGGCGCGCCGAAGGGATGGACATGCCGACCTCGATGGCTAAGCATTCCCGATTCGCCTCATCGATTACGTTCAGTGTCCGGAACCGTCGTCCGCAGTAAAGCGCGTCGTGCATGAAGTCCCGCGCCCAACAGCGATTGGGTTCTGTAGCCAAATCCAGCGGCTGTCCAGGCCGCTCTGGTAGCCGCTTTTTACTGCGCCGAGGCAAGTTCAAGCCCATATCGCAGTACACCTTGAGAGCTTGGCTTGCACCAGCTGTTCCACCACCTCGCGCCTGGCCGACGGCGTCAGGATTTTCGGTTTAGGACGTCCTTGATCGCCGCATTCTCCAGCGCCAAGTCTGCAAACATGCGTTTGAGCTTGGCGTTCTCAGCCTCCAGCTCACGTAACCGCTGCAACTCGGACACCTGAACACCCGAGTACTTGCTCTTCCACAGGTTGTACGTAGCGTTGCTGATGCCGTGTTTGCGGCACAGTTCGGCGACCGGCATGCCGGCTTCGCCCTCCTTCAACACGGCAACAATCTGGCTCTATGTAAATCTGCTTTTCTTCAAGGGAATCTCCGACTCATGGAGGCCCCGAAATTCTACCGGCTGGTGCCTACCTGAAGGGGGAGCTTACGCTTCCTACTCTGGTATCCGAACTCATAGCAGTCCCTCGAGACGTCGGAGTCTCCTTCGCAAAGCCCGTCCGGGCATGTACCAAATCTGTGGGCTTAGACAGTCGAGCCAATTTAATCGCGCTTATCGCGAAGTTCGCCGTTCTTCAACCTGGAGGCGGTCCATCTGCGCAGAATAGAAGATGATCTCCGCACAATGGCTGGTGTTGCCCGCCGAAGCCGAAAGGCGAACTTCAACGAAAAAGGCGAACTTTATTCCTGCTGCTCAGGGATGAGTACTGCAAATTAAGTTCGCCTTTTTTTGTATAGGGCATGAGGGAAGTCTATGCGTTGCTCAAAGTTCGCCTTTCGCAAAGCCGGCGCAGAAGAGCTGGATTTGTTTATGTGAAAGTTCGCCTCTTACAGGCGAACCACGCATACAGACTCCCGTCGTGCCCTCGGCCTTCTACTTGGAGACGGTCAGGCGCAGCGTCGCATCGGCATTTCCGCCGAACGCAGGAGCGATACATGAGAGATCCATTTAGCCGTCATTCTTCAGCAAGTCGGCAAATCGCTCACCGTCGATAATCTCAAACTCGAATTCGGCAGCAGTCGCGATAGCTCCTGACGAGAACCTGCTCGTCGTAATCAGGATCCCCCGACTTTTTAACGCCCCTCCCTTGTCCGCAAGCGTGATCGCGCCGTAAAGCTCGCGCACGACCTCTGGCCCGACGGTACGATGCTGTGCCCAGCATTTGCACTGGACGATCCACGATTTGTTGTCCCCGTCCACGGCATAGAGATCGACACCTCCATCTCCGTCCCTGTTTGCCGATTGGTGGACGACCGCCAGCCCCCGCCGCGTCAACAGACGAAGACAGTCCTTTTCAAAGTTGAACCAAGCGGGTCTAGATCCGGTCGGGGCGGTAGATATCTCATCGAAGATCATCCGTGAGGCCGATCTGCTGCGGTAGACCCTGATTCGCTCCTCGTCGCTAGCATTACCTCTCTCGTGAGGGCGAACGAAAGTGAAGCCTTCCGGTACATGCATTCCGTATCTTTGTGCGAGAAATCGCTGCGCGGCCGACGCACTGGCTACTCGCCTAAGATGCGGCGCAACCGCATGCTTAGATCGGCCGGCACTCGTTTCACCTACGGCAAAGCGACTGGAATGGGGAGTCGAGTAACGAACTCGAGGGAGATAGACAACGGTCCGAATGTCTCTACCTCGAATCCGACGACGCATTGGGCGTACGTTGAAAAGACTCTCTCGTTCCTCGACGACTAGAAAATCGCGAATGATGGCGGCGGCGATAAGCTTGAGGCTAAGCTCTGCGTCAGAGTTCCACTCGACCTCGCTTCCGTCCTCGCGTGGACGAATCAAGTGTGCTGATGCCGCTCTCGGTGGATCGCCAGCGATGCCGATGGCGACGTGGTGATATCGTTCTGCGTCATCTAAAAAATGGCAGGAAAATTCTCCGTCGGTTTCAAATATCCTAGCCGCGACGAAAGGGCCGAAGTCCACCTCGACGCGAGCACCCCACGGGATTGACCACTGTCTAGCGTCCTGGGCCTCCCGAAGCATCCTCTGGATTGCTGCCTCCGCTTCATCATAGGAGCCTTCGAGCGCCACGCTCCGCAAGGACTGGCAGATATCCGCCAAGGGCACTGGAAAATCGTGCGGCGTCATTCGCAATCCAGCATCCAGTAAGTCCATTATTTCCAGGCCACACCGCCAAAGTTCCTTAATGTCCTCGAGTGGAGCCTCCATGTCGATGCCTGCGGCCCTCATCTCGAGTCGGTGGTCTGAGGTGTTGGCTATCCAGGGGCGATGAGAACCCGAATTGGTAAATCGGGCATCAAGCAGCGTTGCTTCGAACATGCTCTTAGCTGCCTCGGCCAATAGGTCATCCTGCGCATCAAGCAAGATGCGCATTAATTTGTCTAACAAGCAGTAGAGCGAGTGGGGATCGTTGAGAACGGCGAAACAAGCCTCATAAGAGATTTTTGCACTCGGTTCCGGCCCAGCCATCCCGGCGAGCCAGTGGCCTATGAGCGGTGTGCGCTTCACCAGGGCGGTGGCGCGCTCTTGCAACGGTCCGGGCTCCAGCCACATGCCGTAGGCATCAACGATTGGGCGGACACCGTCGATAGTCTGGCGGTCGACGATCGCTTGGACGAATCCCGCTGCCCGGCCACGGTTCCATAGAGCCTGCCGCCCCCATGCCGCGCGTGCGCGATCCCGTTGTTCAAGATCGTCTGCCCATGGCCCCTTGTGAGCGAGTTCAGCCCACGCGTCCGAGGATGTGTCCGGCCATAAAGGTATCTCGTGCCGATCGTCGCTGCCAGCGACGCCATCTAGGCGGAATGGGTCGATCCGTTCATGAATGTTAGAACCAGGAATTCCGGGCGTTAGAAACTCCCACTGAGCGTCGATCGCACTGCGTGACGGCGTGTCACTGTCAATGCCCGCATATAGATCGGCCTTCATCCAACCCGAGTTTTGTCCGTTTGGAGTAGCGGCCGTCATGAAGAAGCGGCCATTCGTGCGGAGAGCCTCGACGACGGCATCAGTGCTGGAGCGGATCCAGCGCACATGTGGGCGCGGGTTCTTTTCGCGGGTGAGGATCGTCAGGGAAAACAAAGTTGATGGAGTGTTATTCCATCTCCACCCGATTGCCGCGCATTCCCCAGCGTGGCGAACGCGTTTAACAACATCGGAATCGTGTGCGATAAAGACGATGCAAGGCACACCATCATCGTCCACCCAGGCGGGTCCGAAGAACCGCTGCCCAACCGTTGTGCCAATGAACTTAGACAAAAGCTCTTTCAGGAAATCATCCGGAATAGGCAAGGCACCTATCGCGGTTGCTCGAGCGAATGGCATATTTGTTGTTCGAGTCCGACGCGTCCCTTCGGGTTGGGCGATTTCTGGAGAGTTGGTTTTGTCGTCGCGCATGTTTGATGTCTGAGCCACAAGTATGAAGTGATCATATGCTGACAACAGGAATTTGCCAGCAGTGTTTTGTTGGGGGAGTTTCCAGCCTTGCCTCTGCAAGTAGCTTCCGCTCTAGATCCATTGCGGATGTTCATCGTTGCTGACATCTGCTCTGCAGCGGCAACGGTTTCTCAACTCTTCAAATTAAATGCCGGTAAGCTACTGTTCAACGCTTGATATGAGCAACGTAGCCGGCTCGTATTGGGGATTGCCGCTCGATGGAAGGGCTATACGACATCATGTTTCCTTGCATTCCCTGTTCCAAAACTTGCAGTTTTATGAGAAGACGTCTTCACAAGACATCGTGCTCTAGCCGCCGTTAGGAACGAATGCGCGACGAATCTGTTTGGCCATCGAAAAAGGGAGGTTTGGTTTGGCGACAAGAGCTGGCTCTCATGCGGGACGTGGGTTCCGATATCAGGATGCGGTTGCGGCAAGCCTTGCCGTGGAAGGCTTTGTCGGCAAGTCTGGGTACGGCAGCGTCGTGCCTGAAGGGGGCGACGATATTGAGCTCAGGACGGCCAGCGCTAGAACGCTTGCGCAGGTCAAGTCACGACGCGACCACATGGGCCCATTTTCAGCTCGCTCTGTGGCGGGCTTCGTCAGGAAAATGTGGGATGAGAAGGGGCTTCAACCTGACGATCAGTTTTTGCTGGTGCTCGAGAGCAATGTTGGTGAACGCGGCGCTGCCATCCATCAGTTGCAGGACCTTTCCGCCTATCCGACCGTCGTAGCCGAGCTGAAGGGATACAAGGGGCTGGTCGGCCTCATTGCGCGAACCAAATTGCTTGTGCTACCTGACCCTCGCGGAAGCGCTATAGCCCAGATTTCAGCCAGGCAGGCATGCACCGCCTTCGAAGCCGAGATGTACTTCGCGGACCTCATGGGCGTGGTCGGGCGTCTTTCTGATGACAACGGCACACGCGTCGCGAGCGCCTATCTTCGGCTTGCCGTGTCTGATATCCAGCAGCGGTTCGACACGCTACGACCGCTTTTGACATCAGCGATGGTCGAGGTGGCGCTGACTGAGGGCTTATGTTCACCTGTGGATTTCCTGACGCCTAATGAGGATCCGCTGTTCTACCTGGGTGTCGATGCGCAGGCGTCCCATGTGGCCGCAGGACTCGTTGTGGAACGCCCGGAGCTCCGAGGGGCCGTTCTAGAAGGACTAGAGACCCGCAGAAACGCGCTCATTCACGGCGCTTCCGGCTCGGGAAAGTCCGCAGTGCTTTGGGAGGCCGCGTACGCTAGTCGACACGCAGTGCGTTGGTTTCAAGTTCGCCGCCTGCCGCCGGCCGCCATTGCGTCACTCGTCCAGCTTGCGCGCTCTAGGCGAGCGACGTCAGATGCACCCGTGGGCTTCATCATCGATGACGTGGGTCGAGGGTTATCCGAGGGTTGGACGGCGTTGACCGCGGAGGTAAATCGCACTCCCGGGCTGTTGCTATTGGCCTCTGTACGAGAGGAGGATCGCTACCCTCTGGTAAATAACCGTCGCGCTGCCCAAGTCAAAGTTCAGGGCGACGACATCCTAGCTGAACGAGTGTGGCGAGAGCTGAAAGATCGAGGGCAAACCGCTTGGCAAGGATGGCGAGAACCTTGGGCGCTGGCGGGGGGGCACCTGCTTGAGTACACCCACGTGCTAACCCAGGGTCATCGATTGAGCGAGACGCTGCACGCGCAGATTGCGGCGCGCGTTAGCGACGTCACTCTACACGACGAGTTGGATGTCTTGAGGATGGTGGCTTGTGTGAACGCCGCGGGGTGCGGTGCCGAGGTGTTAGAGTTGCCTCGCATCTTGTCCAAACCCGCGACCACGGTCTCGCTCGCGCTGACCAGGCTCAAGGATGAGCATCTGGTTCAAGACGCACGTGATGGCAGGATCGTGGGGCTGCATGAGTTGAGATCTGCAGAACTCCTTCGCCTGTCTCACGAATTCCCACCGCCCTTGTTGTCGACGACGGCCGCAAGTGCGGTTTGGCTGGTGTCGGCATCCGAGATGTCTCGGTTTCTCGAGCGCACGCTCTCCAGGCACGACGGGTGCGACGACGCGGTAATTGAAAGTCTGGCGCTCCGATTGGGGGCTGCGCCCACACCTGCGCTCCTCGGCGAAATTCTGACGGGTCTGGACCGCGCGAACGCGCATCGGGTGATAGGACGATGGCTCCAGACCCCCGAAGCACAAGCGGTAGCGAAGTCGTTGCAGGGAACGCCGGCTGGACTCGCGATTGGCGACATTGAGCCACCGGACATCGGTCCGACGGTACCCGCATCCCGACGCTTCACTGAAATTAGGGCTGAGGTCATCGCTTCAGGTTTGACCGCTCGCCTTTTGGCTCGGTTAGCTCCTAGCGATCTGCGCCGCGCGCTGCAGGCGGCGAGCAGTGTGGGAGACTTGACGCGGCTCATGGCTTCGTTGCTCGGTCAAGTCATCCCGACTTCGCACTTGGGAGAGCTGGCCGCACTTTCTCCCCCACTCATCGAAGCGGACTTTCAAGCCGTAGTCTCGCTACTCCAAATCACAGCAAAGGTCGACAGGGCGCTGGCAATTAGTTGGGTCAATGAAGTAGGACAAGACGCGTTGTTCCGGCGCTTCTCCGACAATGTGGCCTGGGCTGAGGCACCGAATCTGAGCACATGTGAGGAAGGTCAAGAGGCTCGCTCAGATATCTGGTTTGTAGCAACGTCCGTGCAGACCGACCTTGATCACGAGGTATATCAGACTTGTGCGACCTTACTGGCGCTGACACCTGCAGCAGATGTTGTGTCCAGCGACGCGCTCGGACCTGACGGGGCCATTGTTCCGTCCACACTCGGAGACTACCCGCTTGTCAGAAAACGCATGCCCAGGGCGAACGTTTTCGTGCCCGAACAGGTCGCCCGCAATCGTGCGTGGCTAGCCATACTCAACGCGTACTTGGCTACTGAGAGTTACACCGCCTATCTAACGCAATGCCTGGAACTGCTCAAACTGCTCGTCCCGAACCTCAGAGCGCTTCTCGACGGGCAGTTCAGAGGAAGGAAAGACGACAAGGCGCTCAAGGCGTTGGGGGCCGTATACGAGGCAGCCATCAGTTTGGTGGCGCCAGAGGAGGAGCAGCCAGCTGGTGAGGTCCGTAGGGGGTCGAGGCTGCCCTCGATCCTGTCCAGTTGCTCGACGGATCTCGTCCACAGGTTTCTTGCGCTGCCGCAGGGTGCTCCGGCCTACATGGGTTGGCTTGGCGACATCCAGAAGAGCATCACGACTGCGGCGTCCGAGGAGCCATGGGATGTATTGTCAATCGAGGCTCCGAAAGAGTTGGAAGAGCTGCGGATCCTCGCGGAAATGATGCAGATGATGGCCGGTGAATCTGAGAGAAGAGGGCTGCATCCGTTCCTCACCCATCGGAGTAACACGGCCCCAAAGGGGAGTGCGCTTGGTAAGGCGGTACTCGCCACGCGCCGATATCGCGAAGCAGAGTTCAAAGGCCTGGAAAGTCGACTGAGGACCGCGCTGACCGCGATTAGCCCTAGCATCGGCGTTCATTTGCTGGCTGAGGCTACCATCCCGGTGGTGTGGCCGCCTGCGGACGTGCTGATAACCTTGCCTGAGAACACCGAAGGAACAGGTGTGGACCTAGCGAGTGTCTGGCCAGCCTGGCGTGCTCTCGTAGACGACGGGCGCAAGATTTGCATCTTGCCTGTCATGAATGGGCTCGGATTGACGAACCTTGCTAACTCTGGCTTCGATACGTTGTTCCCGGTTCTACCAAATGAACTGGCACAACCTTGGTGCGCCGCCGCAGGGCTAGATGCAGCTCCGCTTGATTTACTGAACGGATTTACGCGTCTCACCAACTCGTTGGCAGAGATCCAGGGAATCGGTGCCTACTGGAGAAGCAAGGGAACCAGGACGCCCGAGGAAGAGCGCGTCAACCAGGCGGTCTTCGATACCCTCGACGAAGCGAGGGAGGCTTGGAGCAACCTGGGTCTTACCGATGACGTCAAGGGGGCTGGGCTGCAGCTCGTGGATGCCGCTCTTCAAGGCGAGTTCCCGATTGCAAATGCCGCCGCAAGGTTGCTGCACGGCGAGCGGACCGAGACTATCGAAGTCATCGAGTCATTCGTCCTATGGCTTACCTTGTTCGACTGCCAGCGCGCAGGTGAGCGCAGTGTACAAGCTCGGCAATGGCAATCATGATCTATACCCACGTGCTCAAGCTTGATGGTGGCGCGGCGGAGCCCTTTTTGGCTCCTGCTCAGGACTGATCTACTGCAAAGCAACCATTGCTGAACTTCCGCTTTGTTCCTGGAACGGTCCGGCAAGGACAAATATTGGCCGAGAGATTTATGGCCGTAATCGGTCCCTCATTGATGTCCACATCCGACCCCTTTCGGACGTTTAAGCACGCCACGTTGGATGACGGCTTTGGCCTCAAGTCGGTCGTTAAGCAAGTCACACAGCATCCCATAAGCGGACATGCCCCCACGCGCCGCCAAAGCGGCACGTGGGGGCAAAAAAGCAGGGAGTTGCTGGCTCGCCTCGCATGAGCCGCTAGTCAATACTGCTTGCTCCAAGTTTTGAGGATGCCAGGTATTTATTGTCGCGAGGAGAAACGAGAAGCAACCAGTCGATTGTCATTGGATCGGGTGGCGGGCCTGCACGCCCTTGAATGCCTCGGTTTGTTCAAGTGCAGCGCTTCTTCGATCACCAAGATCGATGAGCGCGTCAAGAATCCACAGCAGACCCTGAGCCTGATCGGGCCGTAGCGGAAAATTGGTGTCGGCAAGTTGTTGCACCGCCGCCGCTGTTCGTGCGGGAAGACTAGTCCCCACCCAGTTGCCCTTTGCGTTGTCCAGCTTCGCGAGTACCGCGCTGACCTGCTCAATGAAATGGTCGAGCGGGTACGCGCTCCCGGCGCGCTGACATAGCAGAAGAAACTTCGACATGACGAAGGTCGACCATCCCGTGGCGGTCACCAAGCGAGTCACCGTCGGCATGATCAGCCCGATTTTGGACCAATCGCCATTTACGAAGCGGGCGGCTCCCATAGCCCTTTCGACATTGACCATTAGAAGGGCCTCAATGAGTTTCGGCATATCACGGCCGGAGATTTCTCCCGCGCGGTATCCGCCCGGCCGAAACGTGCTGTCAGCGATTACGTGGTCGACGCAGAGACCCAGCAACTCAAAAGTGCCGGTGGGTATTGCTGCGGCATCCAGAACGTGGCGCGTGACTAACCTGTCGGTGAATGCGGCGATAACATTAAGTTCGTCATCATCGTGATTCTGCAAGAAGGGCGCAAGAAGCTGTTCCTCAACGAAGGCAAGATCGAAGAATGGCGCTGCACGCGCCAATACATCGCCCAGCGCGTCGTTCCAACCAATCAGACCGGTGGTGCGGTCGCGCCGCCGTCCCGTACCTCCCGGCGGGTTCATACGCAGTACGGTCCAGTCGACGAGGCTTCGGATCAACGCGAGCACAAGCGGCTTTGTTTCGTCTGAAGTGCACCACATCTCAATCGGGAAATTCCCGAGGTGTTTATCGGCACGTTGCGGATCAAACAGCGGGTCAGGTTCAGACCATCGATCCGTGTCGTCAGCATCATCCTCGTCATTCGGATCGGACGCCAACTTGACCCAAGCGGCCGGCATCGGGCCAAAAGGTTCAAACTCCCTTGACTCAAGTGCCTTGAGGGCACGATCAAGAGCAGCCCTCGCCGCCAATATTGCCGTACGGCTATCCCGCTCGCCGTCCCCGTTTATCACTGGTCGGTGGTAGCGCGCCCTTTCCAGCACTAGCTGAGCGGTGACCCACGAAACATGGGCATCGGGGTCGGAAAGTAGCGCTGTAAAGGCGAAGTCTGCGGCCTCCTCGTGCGGGTGAGCCGTCAACCAGACCAACCGCCGGACAGGCTCGAGGTCAGACGGATTGTTGCGCCGCAGGTGAAGCAATGCGAATATCAACTGCAGCACAGGATGCCACGCGATTTTCGAGCCGTAGGAAAATCCCTTTGGCTCCCTCATGCCATCGATCCGCGCCAGTACATCTATCGCCCATTTGTAATCGTCGGATGCGGTGCCACTGAAACAGATGACACACGCAGCGACCGCCGCGACCAAGCTTTGGGGCGTGTGGCCGTCGACATCCAAACGCTCCGCAAAGAGCGTAGGGTGGTCCAGCGGACGAGCAAGCGCGACGGCATCCGTCAGCGTCTTGTCTGTATCGATAGCGAAGGCGCGGAGCGATTTCATTGCCCACGCTAAGACGTCGTTTTGCTTCAAGTACACGCCTGCTGCTTCGCTGCGTCTAATAGTCTCCGGCGAAAGCGGTGGCTGATATGCAACCATGGTCCGATTGTCGGGTGTGCGATATCCCTGGTAATTTTCGACAACGGCAAGCGCAGCGTATTCCTCCGCCTGCTTTGTGAGCGCGAGTTGGGAGGCTGGATTTGAGCGTTGCTCTTCCAACTCATAGGGGAGCGTAGTGACAAAACTCGCCAATTCCTGCTTAAACCGCTCCTTGATCCCTTCACCGCCATTGATCGCGAATTGCATGGCGAGCTGTTTGATGTCGCGAAATCGGCTGGGCCGCTTGTCGAGATAATCCTGCGCAGCTTTCTTTTCGCCCGTTAGCCGATTAAACAGTCCCAATCCAAAAATATCGATATTTCGAGTTGGCTCCTGACGAACACGCGTGATGTCAAATGACCAAAGGCGCTGGCATGCCACCAGAGCCAGCGTGACTTCGGAGATATGTAAAGTCTCCAACGCCAAGCGAAGCGCTAGGCCCGGAGCGGCGATCGCTTCGTTGCCTTGCAAGACGAGTTTGATCACCTCGTCAACGGGTCGGCCGCTTTCGATTTGACGGAAGGCCCAGTAGCTCATGGCCAGAAAAGCACATTCAAGGGGCTGCGCGTCAAGCAGGCCAAGCTGCCAATTGTAAACGGACCAATCGCCCCCAAACTGCTGCTCACCCCACGGGAAGGTGATTTTCACAGGGATTGGCGTGCCGTGTTGGCGGCGCGTGATGTTCGCGATCTGCCGCCAGCCGGTTGTTCCATGATTGGCTAGATCATGCACAAGTTGCAAGGCAACTTCCGGCTTCTTATCGAAGAGGCTGGCGAAGGGTTCATGCCTCGCTGAGACCGGGTAATAGAAGTTGTGATGCCGGTCAATCCCGATCTCCTCGCGTCCAAGACCGTTATAGCTATGGGGGAGGGAGAAGGGAACTTGTTCAAGCACGCGCCTCTCGACCTCGGTCCGCTCACTTTCCGGCTTTTCGCGGATTTGCTGGATCCGCTCGAATTTTTCGCGCTGTTCGCGCTTCTCTCGGTCAATGTGATCTTGCGGCAGTTCCTGCTGTAGCTCGGCCTTCGTGACCGCCGCCAACTTTTCGGGCGAGACTTCCGCCATCATCCAGGCGAGCGCCATGAGGTCAGAATACGCGTCGCGGCGCATTCGCTCGTTGATGACTGCACGGTCGAAGAGCGTATTAGCGTATTGAGGAAACGCCCGCGCGGCGCGCACGACAACGATCCTCAGCGCCGTAGCAAACTGCTTTTGCGCATCGCGACCAAGTTCGTCCCACCGGCTACGCTCAGATACCAGCTTTTCAGAATAAGCCGCTTGCTCTAAATCGATCAGCCACTCTGCGCAGATGGCAACGATGGCTTTTGATCGCGCCGTGCGGAAGCCAAATAACGCGTTCTGCCAAACGGAGAAGATTTCGACGACCCTGGGAAGGAGCCGGACAGGTAGCGTAGCTGCGAGCGGCAGAAGCCAGTCAAGAAAACGCCCCCAACTTATGAAGTCCGAGGGCCAACTCAGAAGCTCAGCAAGGCCTACCTGATCGAGCCCTGATCGACCGGGAGAGGCTTGGGCAAGGACAGTCGGGCTAGGAATTGTATGTTGGGCCTGGAACCAGACTAAGAGTTTTTCGAGTAGCACATAGTCGTTAGTCGCCACAAGTTCAGTGAATTCGTTCTGTCTATAGACGAATGCGCTTGTGAACGGTGGTGCGGTTAGCCATTCCCGACGCCATTGGGGCCGAAGCGTGGATTGATCTAAGGCAGTGTAACTGGCTGACCACTTACCCGGCTCTGTGATCGAATGCTGAGCCAAGAGTCCGACGACGCGGCCGAGGAGTGGGGGCTCGCCAGCCTCCGCCAGCCCTTCGATCCACGTGTCGCCCAGATCGATGAGAAGGCGGAAAAACGTCCATTCAAAGAATATGTCGTGCGAAAACGAAAAGGAGGCGTCGCCATTGTTTCCACGTAGGAGCAAGTCGCTCTTCAGCGCCGCGATGTGCATAAACGTGGGCTGTGCTAGCGAGCGGGCCGCGACATTCTTCCCAAGGTTGGCGACTCCCTTTTCCGCGATATCGAGGAGCGCGCGTTGCCGCTGCGGCACGACTTCCGCCGGGGCATCGTGTCCTGCTCGAGTCCACCAAGCGTTGATGAGATCGACCTCTGTCTGCGGCTCGGTCGTCCCATTGCAAAAGCTTCGGGCGAGCACTGCGGCGAAGAACGGGCGCCGCGCAATCGCTTTCACTGACGGCGCGCCCATCAAAAGGTGATGAAGACCGGGTTTTTCCTTCGCCAGGACCCCAGCTTCGTCGTCGTTGAATGGCTCGACCTGAACGTCCCCAATCTGAGTGCCGCGATAGAACGTCACTGGAAACCAAGCGCGATATGTTTCAAGCCCTTGGTCGCGTGAGGTGGCCAGAACCCGCCAATTGTTGAGACCAGGGTTAGCTTCGATCGCATTGAGGATGTCGAGAATGATCCGTTTCTGGTCGGGGTTGATGCGATCGATCCCATCAACGTAGAGTGTAGCCGTGCCGGCTGCACCCATCTCTGCGAGGAGGTCATCAAGCTTCCGATGCTTGACGCCCAGCGCTGCAGCAAACTCCACCCAGCTCTTCCCGGTCAGTCGGTCTGACTTTAGGAAAAGAATCGGCCCGCGCTGCGCGGCCTCTGTGGCTACCCGCTTAAGCACGACTGATTTGCCGCACCCCGGGAGGCCGCTGATGTTTACCACACGGCTGGCGCCAAGGCGCTCGTGTACGGCTTGTTGAAGCGCGGCCCGGTCAACCTCGAACCCGTCGATGCTCTCGGCAATTTCGTTGAGACCATCCCTGGAAAACTGAACAAGGATGTCGATGTCGCCGCGAAAGCTCGGTGAGACCCTTAGCCGGACGACACCACGAAGTTGCACGAGTAGAGTAGTGCGGGTCCATTTCCGGGCTGTGCCAGCGCCATCGCGAACAATGCGGCAGAGGCGATCAAAAAGCAGGACCTCCTGCCCATCCTCGTTGCTTGCAACAAGCTCTTGAAGGCGGTTTGTGATCTCCGTCCAAACGATGCCGGTCTCTTTGAGGCCGCTAAGTCGAGCGGCAACAAACTGACGATAGAAGTTCCAGTCGTCCTCGGCGCTGCATGCCCCGATTAGCGGGGCCATCTCGTCCCTAAGAGCACGTTCAGCGGCCGCGGCTGCACCACCTTCTGCAAAGCGGCGGTCAAAATCCGCGGGCGTAGGGCTACTTACCGCCCAATCAATGAGGCGGTTGAGCGACCGATGTCCGGCCTCAGCCACATTCTCGACGACGTAACCGTAAGCGTCCCGATCGACTTGAAAACCCGGAGTCTTTCGGGTCTCTCTCGCCCGGTTGAGGACATCGCGGAAATCCTTGTTAGTCGCGGCCCCGCTCACCGTGATGGTGGACTTCACTTGAAGACCCAACATTCTCGGACCGTCAGCATCTCGAAACTCGACGATAAGATCGTCCATCGGCTGGCCATGTCCCGCTTGCTGGACGGCAACGCTGCTCACGGTGCCCTGCTGAAGCATGGCCTTCTCATTGCGAAGAAGAGCCGACAAATAATAGGCGACCACCTTGTCTTCATAAGTGAAGCCACTGCCACCGGTCAGTTCGGTGGATGTTGCCTGTTTTTTCTCGACCACACCCTGCAGTGGGGCCCGTTTGTTGTTTGCAGACTTAGTCAAGCTTGCCTCTAATCAAATTGTCAGCATTCATCCGAGCTTGAAATGCAAAGCTCCCCCAACGACCGACTGCTGAATTGGAGTCGAGTCTAGCTTAGCGAGAAAAATGAGGGAATGGCGCATGCTGGCGGTAGCGTCTATGTTTGTGCGGTGTAAAGTGGGCTGTCCGTTAATGCAGAACTTCGACACTAGTCGAGTTGGCGCAGGTTCGAGTCGCTCCATTTTGCCCAACCACGTAACCCGTTGACCTACCAGTCTTGTCGATCTACGATGAAACACGCGTTTGTCATATCCGGGGAATAGCGCCGTGGTGCAAGGTGCCGTTTTTCGAAGCAGCCGCAGTCAGGCCATAAGACTGCCCAAGGCCATTGCGCTTCCCGAGAGAGTGAGACAGATCGATGTTGTGGCACTTGGTCGGACCAGGATCATCACACCATGCTGGCGAAGCATGGGACGGACAGCTGGTTCGATGCCACGGGTGTAACGCCTAACTTCATTGTGCACCGTGAGCAGCCGGCCGATCAGGAGCGCGACCAATCCTTGGGGGCGGAAGAGCCAGATTTAACAAAAGCGGTTCGTCCAAGAGGCCTTGATCGGACCGAGGCGTTGTCGTTTCAGCGGAATGGCCGCGAGTCGTATTTTACGTATATGTTTGGTCGGTCTATATGATCAAGACATCCCGCCCCAAGCCTCACATGAAGACCGTTTCGCGATACTCCACGATCGCTAAGCGTTCCTCGGAAAACAAAGTGCCGCCAGGGTCTCAGTCAGACGCAGACGGGAATAGTCCGGTCGGGAAGACTGCGGGTAAGCCGGTTCGGATAAGGGTTCTTCAAATCCAGGTACCGGTCGGCAACCCATATGACATCGGTACACGGGCAACTCTGCAGGCCTTGCGGCAATCTGGTGTGCTGACGAAGAGTGGAAAGCTAGGCAAACCCTTCCGATGACTCTTGAGGGCGGTTGATCCGATCAGTCATCCCAATTCCACGGATCTTGGTCGGAGGTCAGCATGGAAAAGGGCCACGGAGAAGGCATCTAACGGACCTAGGCCTTGGGCCTAATAAGCGGGCCTGAAGAGGCCGCCCACTTAGTATCACGACGCCTCCCGCCAGTCTAGAGCGCGGCCTCAGGCCGTGCTCTCATCCGATCGACGAGCATCATCTCGCCCGGGCTTTGAACGATGAGCAAAGCACCGATCCACGCCGCCAGGTTGCGATTAGGCGTCCGTTGCGGGATGACGCCGGGCTGACTGGCTATCTTTTTTTGGAGCGGTATAGGCCACGCCCGAAACGAACCGCATTGGTCGTCAGCTCCTCCATGAGGTTCTTGCTCTTACGGCGAGGTTTCACCGGCGTGGCGGTCGGGGCTCTCGCGCGTCCGGGAGCAGTGCGGCCTGGTGTGGCGGGTAGCAATGCCAAAGATGCCTGTCGAGCCACCTCGTCACATGCCGCTCTCTGAGCCTCATCGATGCCTTCGCCCTCGAGTGAAAAAGATTGCCTGAGAGGATTGTGATACTCGCTCCTTTCATCCTGGCTCACCATCTGGGCGGTAATGGCATCGACCTGGTATCGAGCAATCGCAAAATCTGCGGATAGGAAAGCCTCTTTGATGTGATCGAGCGTGACGCGGCCTGGTCTTTTCCTCTCGTAGGCTTTCCGGTACGAGATCTTCAGAAGATCCACAACAAAGCGTTTGATTCCTCCGGTGTACTGGTGGATCAACTCATGTTCGTTAAGCGTCCCCGGAGCGATGGTCTCACCCAGACTCACGTCACAGCATCGCAAGTATCCCTTCCAATCGTCCGTGCCGGCGACATCGCGCTGAAGTTCAATTGGCCGAGTGAGTAGGCGTTGACGCAGCTGCTCTGGGGATCGATTTAGCGCTTTGATAAGGCTGAAGTTGGCAACAAACAATAAGGGAATGCCGAACTCCATGAACTGAAGGAGAGTGTTTCGGATAGAGGTCGTGCTGATTCCGCCCACCTCGAACTGTGTTTCGTCTATGAGGATGTAGGGAGCACCTTTCGTATACGCAAGGTGCGGAAAGCGGTAGATCGCATCTTTCAGCTGGCATTGGCGAGCATTTGGCAAATCTCGATTGATGTAATCGTTCAGATAGCTTTTTAATCCAAGGCTTTTTTGCAGAGTGACGGGAATCGGCCCCTCCATCGGCGCATCGATTAGCCCGTTGGTATCCTGAACTCTCCTCGGTGAGAACAGGCGGCAAAACGCCTTGAGTAGCTGACTTTTTCCTACGCCGGCCAGGCCTGTCAGGCAGATCGGATTGCTAAATGAGCTAGCCTTCGAGTGCATGGAGGCATGTATTCTCGACATGTACAGGCGCTCGCTTTCGTAGGCGTATTCACAATATGCGAGGGCATGCTCGATGAGGCGTCTTAGGATGGTTAGATCCTGTCGTGAAGGATAGTAGACCGAGGCAAGTGTCTTGCTTACTCTAATCTCTACCGCGCTCGCACTAACGCTCGTGTCCAAGAGCATCGGTTCTGGCATCACACGAGAAGCCGCGCGAAGATGGGCGTCGCTCAGCAGGGGGATAAACCGGCTAACCCATGGCGTCGACTGAAAGTTCATCAGCGATCTCCCTGCAATACGCTCACATGAGCGGCACGCTCTCTGGCCGAAGCTTTTGGTGTTCGCTCGCTCTGCCGTGTGGTCAGCTCAGGCTCTTTGAACGGTCTGCCGGAGTGTGATTGTTCGTTCAGCATGCGTTGGGAGGCCACGGCGAGGCGATTGGTCTCCTGTCTGCGGCGGTTCACCCGCTTGCGTTGTTCCAATTCCGCAGCCTCGAATTCGCTCAGGTTGACGTCCTCGTCACCGGCGTTGCAAATGCTCTCATTGTCGAGTTGCAGCAGTGTGGCGCCGATTTCGACCCAAATATGGCGCACCGAAAGCGGGAGGAAGTAGGCCTTAACCTTCCTCACCCGCTTGTTTTGTGTTGCTGGGATTTCCCGAGACAGAGATTCCGAGCGGAAAATAATGCCGCGAAACCGTGCGCCGTCCCTGGTCAGAGATATCGTCTCTTTGGGGAGAAAGCTTCGCACCGCCTCATCGAACGAAAGTGCTTGAGCACTGGTCCTTCCGACTTTGATGAGGTCGGCTGTAAGGGACGCGGGGGTGGGCCTGACATTCCTTCTGGAAAGAGTTGCGGTGTATCCGGTATCTCGCAATTGGGTCTCGTTCTGCGCTATGCAACGAAATATCTCGCTCGCTACGAGTTCCGAGACGGTCTTGTCGCTCTTGATGTAGGTATGCGGCTCTTCCATTTTCAGCGTCTTCGGATGTTTTCCTTCAACGAGAGCCTTGGACTGACCCGAGCCGCTAGGCGTCAGTTCACGAATCGGCAGCCTGTGCGTCCGCGTTATCCGTCCAGGTACCTCAATTCGGTCATACAGCGTTGCACCTGCTCCGCGATCAGAGATAGCGCGCAAGGGGATCCCATGTCCCACCCATTCCGACTCTGCGATTTCAATGCCGAACAAGGAGCAGAATTTCTTTTTGTCTATCGCCATTGAGAAAAGCATCGTCCAGTAGGCGACGCTGTGCTCCCCCCGCAGTGAAAAGCCAATACCCACTATCTGAGACGTCGTAGCGCACACGGCTCGGACGACGCATATCGGGTCAAGTTCCTTTTTGCTAACGTAGCTGTGTGGCTTCTCACGAGGAAAAAAGCCGTCGCATTCAACGACTTCCATGAAGTTCGTCAGAGGCTCCCTAAAGGTGCCCTTGTTGCGGCTCTTGCGCCTCGCAAGATTTTTTCCGAGTTTCGCCTCCCTGACCCTATTGCGGGAGATTAGATTCTCAACGGTAGTTACGTATTGACGATAGGTGGGCAACACAGTACCCGTGGGAGAGATGTATCGTCTGTTGCCATCTGGGGTCGGTGCCGTCTGAGCGTGGAAAAATTTGACCATGGCCTGTGGATAGATCGACGTAAGGTCCTTCGTCGCGCGGGCCAAGTTCAGGAAGGACTTCTCGATAAGCGCGATGTTTTCCTTGGTCAGACGACTCGTGGTGACTAGGTCCGGCTGGCCATTAGGTCTGCCGTAGGCCCTGCAGCCCGTTCTGTCGGTGCGGTCGTAATGTCCGATCCGTGCAAATGCGGGGTATAGGGAAAGTTCCGACCTCCCAAAACAAAGATAGGAGACGAGCCAAAAGCGGATTCTTCGTGGGGTCTGATTTCTTACCTTGATCATCTGGTTAAGGTAGCGCTCAGGATTTGCCGCGGCTACGATCTCGGGCCAGGCATCGACGTAGTCCACTATGGCCAAGACGCGTTCCTGCGCTCGCCAGATATTGCTTTTTTTTGCATGAATGCGCTCTCCGTCTACAGCCCTGAGATCTATTCCCTCTAAGCCCTCGAGATGCGGCGGAACAGTAGGCTGATCCTCTTCTTCCACGATCTTGCCGCTGAGAATACCGCGCTCAAAATCCTGCTGCCGCAACGCAACCAGATGCGCATCCCATTCTCGCTTTCCCCGCTTGATGGTCGCCAAAAGCGCCCGACCGGTGCGTGTGCAATTCACTAAGAAATAAAAGTCTTCGTCTGCCGCTAAGTTAAGGTAGCCTTCGGGCGCGACTAGTTTTGTTCCAATTTGCATTTCTACCTCGCGAACCAGTGAGAGAATTCGACGAGTGGGTCGCGGCGCTCGGGGCGCAGCGCTCGATCCACCAGAATCGGTGCGTACAGATCGACCCGAATCTTGCGACGGTAGACCCCTTCATAGAAAAGCCGCAGACACTCGTCCCGGCTCAACTCGTATCGTTGCTGCAGGTCAGGAAGCACCGCGTACAGAGGGGTCTTCGTGCCGACCACAGATCGGAAAGCCTTCCATACGTCTTCGCGCTTCTGGATATCACCAGGCAAAGGACGCGCGGACCACGCCAGAAGGATCGTCAAGTTCGCGATCAGCAAACGATCGATGGCATCTTCACTGACTTGTATAGTGGGGATGTCAGCGGCAGCGAAGTACTCCGCTTCAAGGGCGTGGCGTGAAGTTACGCGCTCATCGGCGCGCCTCTGATACTCCCTGGCACGCAGGACGTTTCCGATAGGCGAAGAGAACCCGGCCACAGTCTTTTTCACCGTCCAGTTAACGCAATAGAGTCCCGCGCGATCCTCCATTACCAGAAGAAGGTCACCCAAGTACGGGAACGGCATAGGGATCAGGTCGCCCCGTGGATTGTTGGGATCCTTGACGTAGACGTAGGGATGGTGCGCTTTGATTCCCCGGCGTTCAGCAATCCGTTTGGCGATCTCCAACGTACCGGGCAGCGGAGGGAAAACTTCACTACGCGCGCGAGGGTGCGACGCCAACGGATGGGGAGCTTTTTGCAGGCTCAGTGCGTGCTGCTCGTGCAAGTCGACCAGCATAGGGTGGTAGACAGCGAGGGATACGGCCGACCTCTCGGCCAATGAGAGGCAATGTATGTCGCGGCCGAGAGCGCTGACGAACACCATGGATGCTCTGCTAATGCTCGGAGCTTCCTCTCTGGTCGCGCGCTGCGCAGGCTCATAGGCAGCGCCCCACTTCGGGCTGTTCTGGCGACGGAGAATGGTACGAAGTCTTGCTTCGCTAATAAGGGCCTTCTTGGCCATAAGTTCAGTTCCTTGAAGGATCAAGTTCAAGGCCCAAGAACTAGGCACTTTTCCTCTGGACGAGCGCGTCCAGAACTGCGCTTGACTTGCGCAGCCCATCGAGGCAAGATGGGCGTGGGAAGATAGAACCCAACGCACATCTCGAAAGCCGAAAAGCTCCTGCAAGAGCTTTTCGGCTTTGTGCTTTTGATCTTGAGCGGGGGCTTAAAGGGGGGCGGAGACTCCTTTGCGACTTAGGTGCGTTGCTAAACGTGCTTGGTCGATGCGCCCAAGCATTTTGGCCGGCCGGAACTCCTCCCGGCCAGCCCAATGATTTTGAGCTATTGAGCCATTTCTGTCGACAACGAAATTTTTTGACTTTGGGCAAACTTTCGGGTGATTTCGTTGTTACAATGCGTCCCTAATTTTCGGCATGGGTTAGAATAATCCTACAATATCAATGGGTTATGATTTGACTTGGCCACGCATCTGAGTTAGATTTCGGGCAGCAATGGCCTTTAAATCGTCGATTTTTCTGAAATCGATTGTTCCAATTTTGATGCTAATTGACGGCCCTCAAGGGCGAGTGCATTGCCCCATAAACGACTGGCTGGCGGACGATGAGACCTTCTTCAGCCTGTGCAGTCGCATCCACTTTTCCGCTGGTTGGCGACGCGGTTCCGACACTTGCCGCCTCTTATTCGACCATCCAGTCCTGGGCCTGCAGCACGACTTTCCATCGAGGCTGAGCGTTTTCGTGACCGCGACCGGATGCCGGTTCGGCGACGCCGCGCATCTGGTTCAGCACACGCTATTTCCGTTCTTTCTCGCGTGGTTGACCGTAGACCAAGCTGCAGAGGCGCAGGCCAACATTTGTAGTGATAGCAGCTCGTATGCGTGGAGGTTTCGACTGCGAACGGCGACTTGCCGCTTTACGTCGGAGCATCCGTTAAAGGGATGTCCGGTTTGCGTAGAGGAAGATCTTCGTCAGATTGGGACGTCGTATTGGCGCGTGCATCATCAGTATCCGGGAGTATGGGTATGCAGGGTTCATCACTGCTTGTTGCGTACGCAGCAGCGACGAAAGAGTCGCACAGGAGGGCAGTCATGGTGCTTGCCCGTGATCGAAGAGATGTCCCTTGTAGAGGCTCTCCAACCTGAAGAGTTTGGCGCGCTCGAGCGCTTCACAGACTACTGCGCAGCGAGCGTCAGCCGTCTAACGGCGGTGCCTGCTGCGAGCTATGTTGGGCGCATTCGCGTAGCGCTTGAGGAGATCAGGCCAAGTGACTCGACGCGAATCCGGAAACGACTTGAGGCGGCGGCCGACTTGTATGTGGCATACCTGGCGGTCCTTCGGCGCTGTCCCGATATGCGTGTGCTACCGGCGGACAAGCGCTTAGCTATGGCCTGGTTGTGGGCGGTGAAGTACGGTGCTTGGGATCGCCTGCATCCATTGATTTTGCTGAGTATCGGTCACTGGGCCCTGGAGCACCGGAGGAGCGGCACTGATGCAGCGGAGAAGTGTCGATAGTGCTGACGTCAGCCGCTCGCCTTTGCGAAGGTCCGACACGCTGTCTGTTGTATAGGAAATAGATGTAGTGGTAGTAGTTAAGCCCGCTCCAGGCGAATTCTATCTTGGGCATTACGCGCGGAACTGGCGCATCAATAACAATGGCGAGACCCTAATTCCCTCGATAGCACGACTTCCGCACGGGCGGGTGTCATGGTCCTATCCGAACGAGATGCTGCCTTACCCGTACTCTCACTTTGCGCGCTCCCTTGGATTTGAGAGCGAGTCATACTGGAGGGCACACACACTGCAGCCGCTGCAGTTCCTGACGAGCTTTTCCCGTGAGGCCCCCGCGGTAGAGTGGGCCTTTTCCATCACACGGCTTAGAGTAGGGTGCGGGTACAACAAAGAGGAAGTCGTGCGGTACTGTCCGGCGTGCGTGCAGGTGGATGAAGACACGTTCGGTTTTGCCTACTGGCGCCGCGATCATCTTGTGCCGGGAGTAGACCTCTGCTTTGTACACGGCTTGCCGCTCATTATCTTCAAAACTGAGCATCGAGCCACTGCATTCATCTATGCGCCCGGTGAAGAGAGCGTGGACCTAGAAGACACGCCCAGGGGATTGAATGAGGCGAAAACCAACGTCGTTGTGCAGAGCTACCTCAATCTGGTGCAACGCGCTATACACGCTGTTTCGTACTTCCCGGGAGACTTTGTTCCTTTCCAAAAGAGGGTTCGTCGAGCCCTTGGAACCGGGCCGATCGCTGAGCAAGTATGGGTCGGTGAAGCGCTAGAGACGCTGCGTTACTCTGTGCCAGAGCAGTGGTTGATCAGGCACTTTCCGGCGTTCACGAGAACTGCAGCCGCAGAGGATCGATTTCTAAATTTCGGTATGCGCCTGCAAGACCTTCCCGGTACCGCTTTGCTCTTATTGAAGGCATGCACAACATAGCTTGCCGATGCATCTTGCGCGACTGATGCACTTGAGCCCGGGTTCTAGTGTCATCACGATGTGGTCGAGCAAACTCCATTCGCGTCATTTCAAGCGTCAGCAAGGAGGGCTGTCTTTGCGTGGCAACACGCTAGTAGCCGATCGTTGGTCGCCGCCCGAAACTTAGACGCCGAACGACAGATTTCGACCCATAACGGCCATTGGTTGTCTGTCTACGAATGACTGCTACCCAGTGAAGGCGATCGTCGGCAACTTCTACGGCGGCGTCGATAGGACGCATGTGAAAATCGCTTCAGATCGCTTGCACATGGGTGAATGGGACCTTTCGGATCCTCACCCCGTGCTGTTAACGATCACAGGGTTCGAGCGTAGAACGGCTTGAGTTGACCGAGCGCGGCATCCACATACTTGGGAACCCAGTAGGTCTCGATGTGGGTCGCGCCTTCGATCAGGAACAGTTGCTTGTCGTTGGTTCCCGTGGCCTTCGGGAAGGCTTCTTCGGTCATATACAGGCTGTCCGCCTTACTGCCGGCGATCATCAGCAAGGGCTGGTCTATCAATTCGATCTGTTCGGTTGCATCCCAGCGCATCAGATCCAACAGGCTGCTGGTCGTGTACTTGAAGGTAGAGCCGGGGTGGGCGTGCGTTCTCCAGTAGTACTCGTAGCCCTGCCGATACATTTCGAACGGCAGCGCGGCAATCTGTGCATCTGTCATGTCGGCGTCGCCGGAGTACGGGATCTTTCCTCCTGCCTTTTCCTGGGCGCGTGCTTCGGACGCTTGCTTCAGGCGCTGTTGGATCGTGTTCAGTTGAGAATCGGCGAAGCCATTCCGACGAACTCGGCCGGAGTTGAACATGCTGATGGTCGCGATCGACTTGAAACGCTTGTCGGACTTTGCCGCGGACAACGAGTAGCCGCCTCCGCCGCAAATGCCGAGTAGCCCCAGGCGTGTGGCATCAACACCCGGGTACTGAGTGATGAAGTCCGCTGCGCCGTGGATGTCCTCTATGCGGAATTGCGGCTTGTCCGTGCTGCGGGGCTCGCCGCCACTGCCGCCCTGATAGGCGGCATCCATCGCGATCGTAATGTAGCCAAGTTCGGCCAGGTGCTGGGCATACAGGCCAGCGACCTGCTCCTTCACGCCGCCATTGGGATGGGCCACGACGATTGCGGGATATTTCTTCTGCGCATCGTAGTTCGACGGGGTGTAGACGTTGGCAACGATATCCAGGTCGTTCAGCTTGTACTTGACCGGATGAATATTGACCTTGCCCGGTTCATTCTTCGAGAGGGCGCCGGCGTAGACCAGCGTAAAGGGATTCTTCTTGTAGTCGGCCGCGACGGCGGTGGCGCTCATTATTGGAACTCCTATGATTGCACTGGTGACAGCGAACGCGGATGCGCCGAGAAAATCGCGTCGGGTTCTGCTGATAAATGGATCTTTCATCTCAATTTCCAATGTTGTTGATTGCGGAGGCTGGTGTTGCGCAAGCTGGGCCGATTTCCCAATGCCTAGGCGATGCATCAGGCTGCAGTTGCGCGCTTGTTAATCCAGACCTTTCGCGGCAAGAAACCGTGACACCAGATCGGCGATCTGGATGTTGTTCAGGTCGGACATCAGAAAATGTGTGTTGCCCCGAATGCCGACTTCCGGCAGGTGCACGAGCTGCGCGTCGCCACCATGTTTGTTGATGGCGGCGACCCAAAGGCGGGCCATGGCCAGGCGCACCCGCCAGTTGTCCTGTCCGCGCTCCGTGGTCGGCTCGGTCGGAAAGTTGTCGCCGTAATAGATGATGATCGGGATGCGCGTGAGCTTCTCGAAGTCTGCCAGCGGCACGGCCTCGGGCCTAAGCGTCCCTGCCGCACTTGGCATCGCGGGGGGAAGCTCTCCTTCAGGGAAGATGAACCCGCTACCGGGTTCCAAGGCGACGATTCCCTTGACGTTCTTGCTTTTGATCGCGGTCAACCACCCCGGTCCGCCTGCCTGAGAATGCGATATCAGGATGCCGGGCCCCGTCTTTTCGAACAGCGCGGCCATGGCGTCCGAAATCACTCCGGCATCGAAAGGACCGGTATTGGGTGTGACCGAACGGAAGAATTGGTCCAGCGTTTCAGACTTACGGTCGAACTGAACGTTGTCGAAGTACCTTGGCCATTTGCCGATCCGGAATTGATCGAAGAACAGTTGATCGAAGGGGGTGGGCTCGATCGTGGTTGCCACGGTGCTATTGCCGGCGCGACCGCGGCGAGGCTGATCGACGAGATAAACCGGAAAACCACGACGCAGAAAAAGGGTCTGAAAACCTTCACGGCCGTCTGACGTCGTTTCCCAGCTACGCGCCGATTGGTATGCACCATGCAGCATGACCAAGGGCAGCGGTCTGGGGTTCTGCGGGACTTGATAGAAGGCGTAGAGGTGGTCGCCGTGGTATGTCTGCCCTTCGGCGGTTGGCTTGTTGTTGTCGTACAGCCCAGGCTTCTGCACGACGCGTCCGCCGACAGCGAAGCTGCCTTGTTCCTGGATGACAAGCGGACCGCTGGCATTGCGTGGGCTGCCGGGAAGGGCTGTGCAAGCCGTCATCGAGCTCAGCGCGATGCACGCGAGCAGGGTTTTGGTGAGGTTCATGTTCAGCGCCCCGAGGTCGCGGCAAGGGCCTGAGTCAAGGCCGCATCCGCACGCTCCGCGGCCTGTTTGTCGCCGCGCTCAGCCAGAATCTGGGTCAACTGGCGCAACTGCGCTGCCGTCAAGCCTACTCGCATGCTGGCTCGCATGTGCGAACGCAACTGCGCTTCCACGCCGGGCGTAGCCGCCAGCGCCCCGACAGTGGCCAATTCGCGGCTCTGCCAGTCGAGGTTGTCGCGCTCGAAGATGTCGCCGAACAAATGGGCTTGCAGGAATTGATTGATGATGGGGGCAAAGTCCATGACGGGGCCTGTCACCGGCGCGCCCGAGATGCGGGTCTGATTGGCCTTGCCTACCGCTATCAGTTCATCGCCGGTGGGAATGACGCGGCCAGGTTCGCGTCCCGGTGCGTCTTGAATCCCGCGTTGCTTGCGTGCCTCGACCACCTTCAGGAGTTCGCCAAGCGCGTTAAGGCTTTTAGGAAAGCCGACGTATGCATACAGCTGCACCAGGATTTCCTTGGCCTCGCTGATGGTCATGCCGGCGTCAAGCCCTTGGTTCAAGGCCGTGTTCAATTGGGGCATATCGCTTGCGGCCATGAAGGCGGCGATCAGGGGCACGGCCTGCTGTTTCGCGGACAAGGTATCCGAGGCGGCTTGTGCGGGCATCGCTTGCGTTGCCTCAGTTTTTGCAGTGGCATGACCGTGTGCGAGCGTTAGCCCGGAAGTCAGTGCCATCACAACACCCAACGTGCTAATCGCAGGCTTGTAAGCAGGCTTTTTTTGAATCATCGGTGACAGCTCCATCCCGTTGCTCGGATTGGCCGGCATGCATATCGGCCAGGGGTGGCGGCATGGTGTCGGCGAAAGGCAAAACGCCGGATGAGGGCTTGGGTTTGCCTTTCCTTTCTGGGAGCTGAAAATGCTACGTGATGCGGACGCTTCGATTAAGCCCCTGATTCCGCATTCACTACTGAGGTGAACTCATAAATGACGCGGAGCCGCGAACTGGCTATGCGCGATGTCGCAAGGCCTCGACAACAACTGCCAAAGCGCCGGAGGACTGGCGTCGGCTTGGGTAGTAAAGGTGGTACCCCGGATACGGGCTGCACCAGTCTTGCAGCACACGAATAAGCCGCCCCGCGGCGATATCCTCCAACACCATATCCTCCGGAACGTAGGCCAACCCACAGCCCGCCAAGGCTGCCCGGGCAATGGAGGAACTGTTGTTGAACACCCATTGGCCACTGACGGGGTACTTGGCCTCTTCGCCATCCCGGTCAAGATCCCAAGGAAGGAAGCCTCCGTGCGTTGGAAGTCGCAGCCGGATGCAATCGTGTCGAGTCAGTTCCTGGGGCGAGCGGGGTGTGGACCGTGCGGCGAAGTACTCGGGCGAGCCCACCACCGCCATGCGCAGGTCCGGGCTGATGCGTACAGCGATCATGTCCTTGGCGACTTGGTCTCCCACTCGAACGCCAGCGTCAAAGCGTTGGGAGACGATGTCCGCCATCGTGTAGTCGATGCTGATCTCGACGTTGATGTCGGGATAGTCGCGCATGACCTTGGACAGTTTGGGCCAGAGAACGCTGGTTGCTGCATGTTCGGCGGACGTGATGCGGATGGTTCCCACCGGCTTGTCGCGTAGATCCTTGACGGCCGCCACCTCGGCATCGATGTCGTCGAAACGAGGCGCCACACTGTTGAACAGGCGTTCGCCCGCTTCGGTGGTCGCAATTTTGCGAGTGGTGCGCGTCAGCAGTCGGACGCCCAGCCGGGATTCGAGGCCGCGAACGGCATGGCTCAAGGCAGAGGGCGATACGCCAAGCAGGGCGGACGCCCGAGTGAAACTGCCTTCTCGCACGACATGAATAAAGGCGAGAACATCGCTGAAAGTCTCCAGGGCCATATAGGTCACACCTCTTTCTCGGGGTGACGCAATGCGTCGATCAGCACGGTCATTGCTCGGGACAGATGCCGGCGGCTGGGGTAATAGAGATGGTATCCAGGAAGCGTCGGACACCAATCCGCGAGGACCGTACGCAGGCGGCCCTTCGCGATATAGGGGGCAGCCATCTCTTCGGTCAGGTATCCAAGGCCAAAGCCGGCCAGCGCCGCCTGAAGGATGGGCTGGGTCCGGTTGAAGACAAGCGACCCATCGACTCGAACGCTGATCTGCTGTTTGCCCTTCTTGAACTCCCACGCGTAGAGTTCCCCGTGGCTCATCAGCCGCAGATTGATGCAGTCGTGGTCGGCCAGGTCCTGCGGTTTCAAGGGAAGGGAGCGCTTGGCGAAGTAGGCGGGTGAGCCGACGATCACGAAACGCAAGTCGGGGCTGATACGCACCGTGGTCATGTCCCGGGCCAGATCGCCGCCGAGGCGCACGCCCATGTCGTAGCGCTCCGCGACGAGATCGACAAAGCGTGATTCCGCGTTGATCTCGACCTTGATCAGTGGGTACTCGGGAAGCACTTTCGCAAGCCTGGGCCAGAGCACGGTGTCGGCAGCGTTCTCGCTGGCAGTGATGCGGATCGTGCCGGCCGGCTTGTCCCGCAGTTCTCCGACGGCCAACAGCTCGGCCTCGATTTCCTGGAATCGGGGAGCGATGTTTTGCATCAATCGTTCCCCGGCCTCTGTCGGCGAAACGCTCCGGGTGGTGCGCGTCAACAGGCGAACGCCCATCTTGGCCTCAAGAGCGCGAATCAGATGGCTCAATGCCGATTGGGAGACGCCGAGTTGGGCGGCGGCCCGCGTGAAGCTTTGCTCTCGCGCGACCGCAATGAACGCCAACAGGTCGTTGTAGCTGTTTTTCGCCATCTATGAGTTCACCTCATAAGTATTTGCAGATTTTACTCTCTAGTGCGGGCTAGACATGATGGCTACATTCGCTGATGTAGCGATGCCGCCAGCTGTCCGGCCGTATGGCGAACTCTGGTGGGTCATATTGGACGGGCGCGTTTGAAGGAGTAAGACATATGCAAAAGCGGAAACTTGGAAATAGCACGTTGGAAGTTTCAGCCCTCGGGTTAGGGTGCATGGGTTTGAGCCACGGCTATGGGCCGGCAATGGATACCGGTCAGGCGGTATCGCTGATTCGCGCCGCAGTCGATCGCGGTGTGACCTTCTTCGATACGGCGGAGGTGTACGGCCCCTACCTCAACGAGGAGGTCGTGGGCGAAGCGCTGGCCCCTGTGCGCGACCAAGTCGTAATCGCCACCAAGTTCGGTTTTACCTTCGGCGACGACAACAAGCAGCAGATCCTCAACAGTCGCCCCGAGCACATCCGTTGGGCCGTCGAAGGTTCTCTCAAGCGCTTGAAGACCGACGTGATCGATTTGCTCTACCAGCACCGGGTTGATCCCGACGTGCCCATCGAGGATGTCGCCGGCACAGTCAAGGACTTGATCGCCGAAGGCAAGGTCAAGCACTTCGGCCTGTCGGAAGCGGGCGTACAGACGATCCGCCGCGCGCACGCTGTGCAGCCGGTCACCGCCTTGCAGAGCGAGTATTCGCTGTGGTGGCGCGAGCCGGAGCGAGACGTCTTGCCGACCTTGGAAGAGCTCGGCATCGGATTCGTCCCCTTCAGTCCGTTGGGCAAGGGTTTCCTGACGGGCGCTATCAAGGACGGCGCAACTTTCGGCAGCGACGATTTTCGCAGCAAAGTGCCGCGCTTCTCGCCGGAGGCTATCCGGGCGAATCAGGCCTTGGTGGACTTGCTCGGCCAGATCGCCAGGGACAAGGGTGTCACGGCCGCGCAGATCGCACTCGCCTGGTTGCTGGCGCAAAAGCCTTGGATCGTGCCTATCCCTGGAACCACCAAGCTACATCGCCTGGAAGAGAACCTTGGCGCAGCCTCCGTCGAACTGTCCATCACCGATCTGGACAGGATCGCGCAGGCCTTGGCGGACGTGAAAATTCAAGGCGACCGCTATCCGGCCGCGTTGCAGGCCCGCGTGGGTCGATGACATCAAGGAGGCTTGGATGACTGTCGCCCATGATTCGACTCGACGTACGGTGATGGCTGCGCTTGTGGCGCTTCCCCTGGGAGCCGCGACCACGGCATCGAACGCTCAGGGCGGTGAGATGCGACAGCTGGGCTCGCGGACACTGGTGGTCTATTTTTCACGATCGGGCAATACGCGCGTCGTCGCCGGTCTGATTCATCGTGCGCGTGGCACCGATCTGTTCGAGATCCGGCCGGGGAGTGCCTATCCAGAAGACTACGAGCAAACGGTCGAGCAAGCTCGCAAGGAGACCGAGAGCGGCTACAGGCCGCCTCTGGAGGCGACGGTGCCCGCCATCGCGGGCTACGACACGGTGTTTCTCGGCTTTCCCATCTGGGGCACGACCGTGCCCCCAGTGGTCCGTTCTTTCCTGTCCGCGCACGACCTGTCCGGAAAGGCCCTGATCCCCTTCATTACCCACGGCGGCTACGGGCCTGGGAACAGCAAGTCAGTGCTGGCAAGCGATGCGCCGAGGGCGCGGTTGCTCGATGGCTTCGTCATGGAGATGGACCAGGAGCGGCGAACGATGGAGCGCGTGACCAGCTGGCTCGGCGGCGTCCCAAAAACATAGGAGCTAACCATGCAACAAGTCACTTTGAACAATGGCGTCGTGATGCCCATCCTTGGCTATGGCGTTTTCCAGATTCCTGACCCGCAGGAATGCGAGCGCTGCGTGATCGAGGCCATCGACACCGGCTATCGGCTGATCGACACGGCGGCGTCCTACCTGAACGAGGAGGCGGTTGGCCGGGGCATCAAGAATGCCAGCGTCCCGCGCGCCGACCTCTTCGTGACGACGAAACTCTGGGTGCAAGACACTGGGTATGAGCGCACCCAGCAAGCTATAGACAAATCGCTGCGTCGTTTGCAGCTGGACTATCTCGACCTCTACCTCATCCACCAGCCATTCGGTGATGTGCATGGGTCGTGGCGCGCAATGGAAGACGCCCTGAAGGCCGGCAAGGTTCGAGCTATCGGCGTCAGCAACTTCCATCCCGACCGGTTGATGGACATCATCGGCTTCAACGATGTCGTGCCGGCGGTGAACCAGGTGGAGGTCAATCCGTTCCTTCAGCAGGAAGCAAGCGTGGCCTTCATGCGTGAGAACAGCGTGCAGGCTGAGGCCTGGGCGCCGTTCGCCGAAGGTCGCAACAACCTGTTCCAGAACGAAGCGCTGGTGGACATCGGCCGCAAGCACGGCAAATCGGTGGGGCAGGTCGTGCTGCGCTGGGTGACGCAGCGCGGGATTGTGGCGCTGGCCAAGTCGGTGCGTAAGGAACGGATGGAAGAGAACCTGAGAGTGCTCGACTTCACCCTGGATGAAGCTGACATGGCCCGCATCGCCCAGCTCGAGACTGGCGAAAGCAGCTTCTTCTCGCACCGGGATCCGGCCATGGTGAAGTGGATGAGCGAGCGTCAGCTCGACATTTGACGGGCCGTGGTCAGCCTTGTTCTGAAAAAAATGAAATGAACAAGGAAATCAAGCAAATACCATGAACCAATCAAAGAGATTTCAGAAAGGATGAACATGAAACTCCCCGCAGCAGCCCTTGCCTTGTCCCTTGGCGCGTCGGCCGTCTATGCGGCCGAACAGGAGCCGATCAACGTCACGCGGGTCGGTTCCAACCCAAGCAGCGCGGGTGCGGAGCAAAACTTCACCGGATCCGTGTTTGTGGATTCGCGCTTTCAAGCCGCTGCGCCCGCGCGCGTGGGGGGAGGCGTTGTTACCTTTGCGCCTGGCGCACGCACAGCTTGGCATACGCATCCGTTGGGCCAGACGCTCATCATTACGTCAGGTGTGGGGCGAGTACAGAAATGGGGCGATACCGTGCAGGAGATCCGCCCGGGCGACGTCGTTTGGATTCCACCGGGCGTCAAGCACTGGCACGGAGCCAGTCCGTCAGTCGGCATGAGCCACATTGCAATCGCTGAATCCCTAGATGGGAAGTCGGTGGATTGGATGGAAAAGGTCAGCACGGCCCAGTACGGGCAATGATATTGATCGACTTAAGCATTGGCTGGTGGAGAACAGGGACTTGCTCGAAAGCAGGGTTCTGATGCCTTTGGCTCCCTGATTGGATCGCCCGGGATGCGAGGGCGCCAGCGCTGAGAGTAAAAGCAGTCACTGAAACGACAGTTGTGGGCGACCGCTTCTGGCCGAGAGCGGTCGCAGAAAAGTCCCAGCGCGTGGAGTGCAGCGGTTTATCTACTGGGTTAACTTTGGTGAGATTGTTGACGCGGACGCAATCGACACAGGTTTTAGTGAGTGAACAGCAACCCTGAAGCCCGGGCGTTGAATGCATCCGGACCCAAAATGGCCCGCACTATGCCCTTGCCCGGTGGAGACGTTTCGCCGGGTACATGATTATCAGCGGCGTCCCTGTGCATGTCCGCCTCCGGCATCTCTCCGCTGGGCGACCCTGTTACGAACAGATCACTGTCGCTGGCGCCAACCGGAGCAGTTAGACTGACCCCGTCTGAAAAGTCGCTATTTTGGCTTTCGGAACATTTGCCGTTCTCGCACAAAGGCTCGAACCAACGCTTCGTTTGGTGGCGGTGGGTCGATCAACGCTCGCGCAAAGGCCTTCTGAGCCGCCTTGGACAAAGGAATGACGTCCCTATTCTGGACGACGACATGGGCGGCGTGGACCAGAGCACTGACTGCAAATTCATTCACGGTGCAGCCGTCCAGAGCAGCCGCGCGTTCTAAGAGCGCACGGAACTCAGGCGTCATCTTAAGCCGTAGCTGATCGGATCTACGCATCTGAACCTCGCGACATCTGATACGGAGTGGGTAGTGGATAGTTTAGTCGCGAGTTCAGACAGCCTCACGCAATTTGAGAAGAGCTTCTCCCGGCGCGCTTAGCTGGCGAAGTAACTGCGGAGGAAGCTTCCAGCGCGCGTGCCGCTGCTAGCGATACTTTTCCAGCGCAACGGCAGACCTGCCAAGACACATATTCCATCCGCCCTTTTTGACAGTGACATCGGGCTCAGGGTGCAGCTTAAGGTCATTCGATTCGAAGACGTAGCTGCGGCTTTTGGTGACAATACGTGCGAGTTGGCCGTAGTTGCGGGATTCAGTGAAAAGGCGAACTTCGGCGAAAAAGGCGAACTATATTGTTGCTACTCAGGGATTTCCCCAATCACATTGTCCTTGCGGAAAATCAATGCTCTATAGGACACTTCGTGTCATTAGGGCTGACACGGCCCAGTCAAGGGGAATGGCATGAAGGTTCTGAGCAAGGTGGCCGCGCTGGCGCTGGCGGCGGGAATGGGGGCAGGCGCGCACGCGGCGTTTCCGGAGCGGCCCGTTCGGCTGGTGGTGCCGTTTGGGGCCGGGGGCATCACGGATATCGTGGCGCGCCAGGTGGGCAAGGGCATGGGAGACGTACTGGGCCAGAGCATCGTGATCGAAAACCGCCCCGGTGCGGGCGGGATGATCGCCGCGCAGGTGGCGGCCACCGCACCGGCCGATGGCTATACGATCTTCATGGGCACGGTCGGCACGCAAGTGGTGAACCCGCTGATCTACAGCAAGCTCAGCTATGACGCGGACAAGTTCGCGCCGGTGGGCATGGTGTCGGGGTCGCCCTATGTGCTGGCGGTGCGGGCGGGCTTGCCGGCGGCGTCGTTCAGCGAGTTCGTGGCGTACGCCAAAGCCAATCCGGCGCGCTTGAATTTCGGGTCGGCGGGTAACGCCAGTTCGCCGCATCTGGGGCTGGAGCTGCTGAAGCTGACGGCGGGCCTGGACATCGTGCACGTCCCGTTCAAGAGCGGCAGCGAAGCGGTCAATGCCGCCATTGGCGAGCAAGTGGATGTGGTGATGGACGCCAGCCCGGTCATCATGCCGCACGTGGCGTCCGGCAAGCTGCGCGCGTTGGCGGTGGCGGCCGACAAGCGTCTGCCGTCGGCGCCTGCCGTGCCGGCCAGCACCGAGGTGGGCGATGCACAGCTACAGATAAGTTCGTGGAACGCTTTCTTCGCGCCGGCGGGCACGCCGCCCGAGGTGCTGGCTGCATTGAACGCGGCGTTACAGAAGACGCTGGCCTCGCCCGAACTGAAAGAGCGGCTGGCGGCGCAGGGCACCCAGTTGTACACGGGGACGCCGCAGGAGTATCAGCATTTCATCGCCGGTGAAAAGACGAAGTGGACCGAGATCGTGAAACGCGCCAACATCAAAATGGACTGACCGCATGACTCAGACGATGCATCCCCTGGCGGGCAAGCCGCTGGAACTGGCCGATACGCTGCGTTCGGGCAACGCCTGGAAGATCCGGCTGGCCTGCGGTTTCATGGGCTTGCCGCTTGCGCGCCGGACCTTCGACATTGTGCAGGGCGACCTCGAGACCGATGCGTTTGCGCGCATCAACCCATGGCGGCAGGTCCCGGCCTTGCTGACGCCAGAGGGCGAATGGCTGGCCGAGTCCCAGGCAATCCTGTGGTATCTGGCCCAAGGCACGTCCTGGCTGCCCGAAGACCGGCTGGCGCAAGCGCAGGTCAGCAGCTGGCTGAGCTTCGAGCAGACCCAGCATATGCATGCCTTCGCCCAGCCGCGGCTGTTGATCCACCTGCGTCAGACCGCGGCCGTGGATGATCCGGCGATGGTCGCCTGGCGCGCCATCGGCATGAAAGCGGCGGCGCTGATGGACGCGCATCTGAATGGCCGGACGTACCTGGTGGGCGACGCGCCGACGATTGCCGACGTGGCGCTCTACCCCTACACCAGCATGGCAGAGCAGGGCGGTTACGACCTGTCCGCCTTTACCCATATCACTGCCTGGCTGGCGCGCATCCGCGCTTTGCCGGGATTTACGCCGTTGATGGAAACGGCATGACGGAGACATGATGAGCGATACGATGCACTTGGGAAAAGACGAACTGATTGCGCGCGCGAAAGCCGAGATGCAGCGTCAGTTCGACACGCCGCAATGGAGTCTGCGCGAGCGCTTGGCGCTGACTTGCCGCATCCTGTTCGACGGCGGCCACGATTCCGGGCTCGCCGGGCAGATCACGGCGCGGGCGGCGGAGCCGGGCCGGTACTACACGCAGCGGCTGGGTCTGGGCTTTGACGAGATCACGGCCAGCAATCTGCTGGTGGTGGACGAAGACCTGCGCGTGCAGGAAGGCGGCGGCATGCCCAACCCGGCCAACCGCTTCCATTCCTGGATCTACCGCGCGCGGCCGGACGTGAACTGCATCATCCACACGCACCCGCTACACGTGGCGTCGCTGTCCATGCTGGAGGTGCCGCTGGAAATCTCGCACATGGACAATTGCCCCTTGTATGGCGACGTCGCGTTCCTGAAGGATTGGCCGGGCGTGCCGGTGGGCAACGAGGAAGGCGAGATCATCTCTGCGGCGCTGGGGGATAAGCGCGCCATCCTGTTGTCGCACCACGGCATGCTGATCGCCGCGGGTTCGGTGGAAGAAGCCTGCGTGTTGGCGCTGCAGTTCGAGCGCGCCGCGCGCATGCAGCTGCTGGCGATGTCGGCCGGCAAGATCCAGCCGATTCCGCCGGCGCTGGGCCACGAGGCGCATGACTGGATCCTGACGCCCAAACGTTCCCAAGTGGGATTTTCGTACTACGCCCGGCGTGCGTTGCGCACGCATGCCGACGTGCTGGCCTGAGGCAACGCAAGCCGGCGGGGTAGGGCGGCTCGACGGCGGGGCCGGTTTCGGGCATGCTTACCGGTCGGATTTTCGACCCACTGCCCATGATCGACCTGCCCCACCGCCTCCGTACCCTGCGCCGTCAGCAAACCCTGTCCCTGGAACAGCTGGCGCAACGCACGGGGCTGACTAAAAGCTATCTATCCAAGCTGGAACGCGGCTTGAGCGAGCCGTCGATTTCGACCGTGCTGCGGCTGGCCGAGGCCTACGGCGTGGGCGTGTCACAGCTGGTGGGGACGGATGACGCCGCGCAGGACGAAGTGGTCAGCGTGGTCCGCGTGGCGGACCGCGAGGCCCTGCAACGTGGCGGGCTGGGCAGCGAATATCATTATGAATCGCTGGCCGGGCGCCGCAAGGTCAAGGCGATGGAACCCTTCGTGGTGCATCCGCCGCGCGACTTTCCGGACGCGACCGCGGTCTTTCCGCATCCGGGCGAAGAATTCCTGCTGGTGCTCAAGGGCGCCATCGAAGTCCATGTGGGCGAACGCCAGTTCCGCCTTGAGACCGGAGATTCGGTCTATTTCGATTCCGAACTGCCGCACCGCATGCGCACCGTCAGCCGGGCCATGGCCGAGGTGCTGGTGGTGGCCGCGCATTGAGCGCCGTCGTCTGGAAACCGCACAACAATATCCATAGGTGTCCCATGAAACATGACCAGTCGCGGCTTGTCCGCATCGATGCCGGCCCGCTGAAGGATCCGGTGCCCGGCAAACCCCGCCGTCCGATTTCGGGTGATGCGGCCTTTCTGACCGTGACCGCCTTCGAGGGCAACGCGGGCAAGGCCGAAGCCGGCGTATGGGAAAGCACCGCGGGCGTGTTCCAGTCGAACACCACGGGCTACATCGAATTCGGCTACATCGTCGAAGGTTCGGCGCGCCTGGTCGACCCGGACGGCACGGTGCACGAATTGACCGTGGGCGAGGCCTTTGTCATGCCGGAAGGCTATACCGGCCGCTGGGAAGTGGACCAGTTCGTCAAGAAGATCTACTTCATCACGCGCCTGGGCTGAGGCCCGGCCGCTACGGCTGCGGCCGCTGCGGATAGGCCGACGTGCCGAACGTGTTGCCCATGCGGTTGCGGATCGTGGCGGGCGTGGGCAGGCCCATCTGGTTGGGCGGGCGTTGCGTGACGGCTTCGGACTCCAGTCCGGTTGCCGGCCGGTGCGGCGTGTCAGGCGCCATCTTCTGGTTCAGGCAATCGTAGGACAGCGCCCGATATCCATTGACTTCCGTATCGATGCAAGCGCCGCCGGGCGCGGCGGGTTTCTGCACGCCTGGCGCTGGGGCGGCAGGCGCTTGGGGCTCGGCCGCCCACGAGGGGGCCCCAGCCAGCGCGGCCGTCAGGCATAGCAGAACAATGCGGCCTGCGGCCAGGGGCACCGTGCGCATGCGCGCTCCTTGAGCAATGCCGGCCGGAGGCGGCCGATGTGATCCATCAAGTATAGGGACGGGCGCGGCCGCGCAGGTGACCATTGCGTGTCGGCGGCAGGGGCGGTGCGGCAAAGGTGTCACGAATGCGTCATTCGGCGCCTCTAGCATGGCGGCTTTTGTAAGGGCGGGCGCCGAGGCGCCTGGTGTTGCGGCCATGTCAGGCACTTCCCCATTGCGGTCACGTTCATGAGCGGCGCCTTCAGGGGCTGCGGCACCGCGCTGCGCGCCTGTCTGGCCTTGGGCCTGTTCACGCTGGCGGCCGCGGGCCGCGCGGAGCCGCCGCCCAAGCCCATCGCGTTTGCCATCTCGGCGCAGCCCTTGGCACAGGCGCTGGTCGAATACAGCCTGGCCAGCGGGCTGACGGTGCTGGTGGACAGCACGTTGACGGCCGGCCGGCAGGCTCCTGCGGTGATCGGCAACTACACACCCGGCGATGCCCTGCGCAAGCTGCTGGCGGGGTCGCCCTTGGCGATCCGCTATGCCAGCGCGCAGTCGTTCACGCTGGTTTCCACGGAACAAGAGGCGGCCACCCCGCCGCGGTCTGGCAAGCGCTTGCGCGATACGCCTTACGCGGCTGTGGTCCAGGGAGCCATCAAGCGCGCTTTGTGCAAGGCGGCCGGGACGCAGCCGGGCAGCTATCGGGCCCTGGTGCAATTGTGGTTCGACAAGGCTTGGCGGGTCAGCCGCGTGGGTTGGGTGGCGACGACCGGGTCGCCGGCGCTGGACGGCAGGTTGGAGGCAGCCTTGCGCGGCGTGGTGATCGGCCCGTTGCCTGCCGGCATGCCGCAGCCGCTGACCGTCTTGCTGGAGCCGCGCGGGGCAGCCGAGTGCGCGGCGGTTTCGGGAGCCGGCCGTGCGGGATAGCAAACCGGAAACTTCGCTGCGGTCCTTGTTCCTGGAACGCTACAACGATTTCCGCAATCAGCTCAAGCGGCGCCTGGGTTCGGAAGACCTGGCGCATGACGCCATGCAGGAAGCCTTTCTGAAGGTCAATGACCTGCCCGCCAGTTCGTCGATCCAGCAGCCTGCGGCGTATCTGTTCCGCGTGGCGCTGAATATCGCCGAAGACCAGCGCCGCAGGGACTCCCGGCTGCTGACGGGGGTAGAGATCAGCGAACTGATTCACATCACGGACGAGGCCGCGGACCCCGCGCGCATTGCGCAGGGCCGCAGCCAGGTGGATGCCTTCGAGCGCGCGCTGCGCAAGCTGCCCGAACGCACGCAGCAGATGCTGCTGGCCGCACGCGTGCACGAATTGCCCCACGCGGAAATCGCGCGGCGCTACGGCGTGTCGGAACGCATCGTCTCCAAAGAACTCAAGCGCGCGCTGGAACACTGCGCGCGGGAACTGCTTGTGGCGGGCAAAGGGACGGCGGAAACGTCCGGCCTTGCCGCGGGCGGGGATGAAGAACCATGGCACTGACGATGAGCATGCCCGGAAGCAACCATAACCAAGACGTGGCGGCGCGCGAGGCGCGGGCCTGGCTGCTGACGCTGACGTCCGGGCGGGCAACCGAGGCCGATGCCCAGGCGTTCCGGGAGTGGCTGCGCGCCGACCCGCGGCGTCAGGCGGCCTTTGCCGCGCAAAAGCAGCTGTGGCAGGACCTGGGGCCCGCAGTGCAGGCGGTGGTGGCCGAGGGGGCGCATGACCGGACGCGCAACCGGACACCCAACCGGACACCCAACCGGACACGCAACCGGGCGCGCAACGGAGCGGGCAAGCCGCTGATGACCGGCAGGCGCGCGTTCCTGGGTGGAGCGCTGGCCGCGTCGGCGGCGTATCTGGCTTTCAAGCCGCCGCTGGGCCTGTGGCCCGGCCTGGATACGCTGGGTGCGGATTACCGGACGGCGGCAGGCGAACAGCGGCTCGTGGCGCTGGGCGATGCGCTGGACGTGCAGATGAACACGCTGACCCGCATCAATGTCGCAAGCGGGGGCGACGGCGCAGTGATTGAGCTGGCCGACGGGGAGGCCGAAATCCGCAGCGGGGGGCAGGCCGCCGTCGTGGTGGCGGGCAAAGGCCGGATCACCGCGAAGGACGCGGTGTTCAACGTCCGGTACATCGGGGGCGAGGCGCGCCTGTGCTGCCTGTCGGGTGTGGTGCGCCTGGCGCACGAGCAAGGCGTGTTTGACGTGGTGGCCAACCGTGAACTGCGCTACGACGACAGCCGGGTGATGCCGCCCGTGCAGGTCGATCCGGCTGTCGTGACCGCCTGGCGGCAGGGCTGGCTGGTGTTCAACCAGCAGCCGCTGGCGCAGGTGGTGGACGAGTTGAACCGCTATCGGCGGGGGCGCCTGGTGCTGATGAACGAACAACTGGGCAGGCGGCTGGTGCAGGCGCGCTTTTCGCTGGCGCAGGTGGCGGACGCCGAACGCCTGATCCGTGACGCGTATGGCGCCCACGTGACCCGTTTGCCAGCGGGTGTCGTGCTGCTGTCGTAGGCCTGCGCCGCCCAGGTGCCTTGATGAATTATTTGTGACAGGGTTCTGGTCGGCATTTTTCCATCCGTCTGTCTTGTTCTAGGTGACGAACACGCGCGATTGGAACAAGGGATGGCGATCATGCAGGCACGGATGTCGGAAATGGGCGGTAAGGGAAACAGGGCGCGTACGCCGGGGCGCGGGCGTCCGAACTGGCGTCCGACGCCGCTGTCGCAGGCGGTCACTGCGCTGTTGATCGCGGGTAGCGCCAGCAGCGCGGCGCAGGCGCAAACGCGTGCATTTAGCCCCGGCTGGTTTTCCGACAAGAACGCCGTGCAGTCCACCGCGCAGCGCACGGGCCGCATGCCGGATGGCAGCGTCGCGGGCATCGGCGCGAGCGCGCGCCAGCAGCAACAGTCGCGGCAGCAACTGCAGCGTTCGCTGGACAACTTGAACCGCACCGCCGCAGCGGTGGCCGCGCAGCAGGCCGCCCAGGCCGCGGCGCGTGCCGCCGCGGCGGCTACCGGCGGCGATGTGCCGGACGGCCTGACCGAAGGCGGGCTATGGGCGGCCGAGGGCGGTCTGGCGAAATGGGAAGGCGCGAAAGCCGCCAAGTCCAGCGTGGAGAACGGCCGGCAGGTTGTCACCATCGAGCAGACGCAATCGCGGGCCATCCTGAACTGGGACACCTTCAACGTTGGCCGCAACACCACGGTGCAATTCAAGCAAGGCGTGGACGATGCGGTGCTGAACCGGGTGGTCGGCGCATCGGCCAAGCCCAGCCAGATCCAGGGGGCCATCAAGGCCGACGGCACCGTGATGGTGGTGAACCAGAACGGCGTGATCTTCACTGGCACCAGCCAGGTGAACGCGCGCAACCTGGTGGCAGCGGCTGCCACGATCACGGATGCACAGTTCCGCGACAAGGGGCTTTACGTCGACAACGGCGCGCAACCGACTTTCCAGGACGCGCTGGGCCGTGTCGAGGTGCAGCCGGGCGCCGCCATCCAGACTGCGACGCCGATTTCCTCCACCACTGGCGGCGGCTACGTGCTGCTGCTGGGCAAGGAAGCCGCGAACGCCGGCACGATCAACACGCCGGGCGGTCAGGCGCTGTTGGCGGCCGGCGACAGCTTCGTGATCAAGCGCGGTCAGGGCACATCGGGCAACCTCGTCTCCACGACGAAGGGCAATGAGGTGACGCCCGCGGGTACGCCGGGGCGCGTCGTGAACACCGGTTTGATCCAGGCTGCCACGGGCGACGTGACGTTGACGGGCGGCGACGTGGTGCAGGGCGGCGTGGTGCTGTCGAGCACGTCGGTCGATACGCGCGGCACGGTGCACCTGACCGCGACGGGCGCGGACGGCCGGATCACGGTGGCCGAGAACAGCACCACGGCGATTCTGCTGGACCGCAGCGGCACCCTGGCGCTGGACAGCCAGCGCGACGGCCTGCGCGTGCCGCCGGCGGCGCAAGGCGATTCGCCGTTGTTGGCGGCGGGGGCCGACCGGCGTGAACTGTCGCGGGTGGAGATCAGCAGCTCGGGCACGGTGGATTTCACGGCGGGCTCGATCACGCTGGCCACCGGCGGGCAGATCGCCGTCCAGGCCGCGCAGCGCAGTTTGCTGCGCGATGGTGCGGTGCTGGACGTGTCGGGCGCGGTGGGCGTGCCCGTCGCGATGGAAAACAACAGTCTCAAGATCAACGTGCAGGGCAACGAGCAGCGCGATGCCCCCGTCAACCGGGACAGCGGCAAGCTCAACAACAACGACGTCTGGGTCGATATCCGAGACCTGGTGCTGGTGCCGGCGGGTACGAACGGCTACGCCACGGACCGCTGGTACACGGCCGGCGGCCTGCTGGAGGTGAGCGGCTATCTGGGCACGCAGGGGCATGCCGTCAACGAGTGGATGGCGCAGGGCGGCAACGTCGAATTCAACGGCGGCGACGTGGTGACGCGGGCCGGCTCGCAGATCAACCTGTCGGGCGGCACGCTGGACGTGCAGGACGGCATGGTCCGCCAAAGCTGGCTGCGCGGGGTGGATGGCCGGCTGTACGAGGTGACGCGGGCGCCGGGCGACCTGGCCTATACGGGGCTATACAAGGGGTTTGAGGCCAACAGTGAACGCTGGGGGCAGACGCGCTATTTCTACAACCCGCTGATCGCGCCGCGCGAGCGTTTCGAGACCGGCTACACCGTCGGGCGCGACGCGGGCCGTCTGGTGATCGGCACGCGCAGTGCCGTGCTGGAAGGCGAGCTGATCGGCACGACGTTCCAGGGTGACCGGCAGAACGCGGCGGCGCAGGCCGGCCTGGATGGTTACCAGCAATCGCAGCGCGCGGTGGCGCGCGGCGCCCAACTGGTGGTGGGCACCTATACGCCGTACTACAGCAAGGCCACGGGCGCGCTGCAGTACGCGCTGGGGCGCGGCGACGGCACGGTCGATCCGGTCGTGCTGTCCGACCGGGTGGCGGCAGTTGCCGCCGGTCTGGACCTGGCCACGGCGCTGCCCGAGGAACGCACGGGCATCCTGCACCTGGATACGACGCGGCTTAATGGCTTTGGCCTGGGCGCCGTAAAGATCGCCGCAGGCGACATTGCGGTGCAATCGGACCTGACGGTGGCCCCGGCGGGCGACATCACGCTGTTCGCGAACAACCTGGCGGTGGACGCCGCGCTGACGGCCAACGCCGGCAGCATCCGGCTGGGCAATGTGCTGTTGCAGGCCACGCCCAGCGGCATGGCCGACACGACGGCGGGCGTGGCGAACGCGGGCGGCGGGCTGACCGACGACCGGCTGACGCTGGGCGCGCGGGCGCGCCTGGACACGTCGGGCCTTTGGGCCAACCTGGCGCTGGGGCCGGGGCGGACCGGCGCCATGCCATATCTGAACGGCGGCAGCGTGTCGCTGCGCAGCAGCCTGGATATGGACCTGCAATCCGGCAGCGTGATTGATGTGGGTTCGGGCGCCGCGCTACGCGCCAAGGGCAACGTCACGGGCGGCAAGGGCGGCAACGTGACCGTGGAAGCGGTGGCGGGCGGTACCGCCACCGGCGGCCGGCTGGTGCTGGACGCGGAACTGCGGGGCTACGGTGTTGAGGGCGGCGGTACGCTGGCCGTGACGGCGGGCAAGGTCGTGCTGGGCGCCAAACCGTCTGACGCCGGCGACGACGTGCTGGCGCTGGCGGCGCCGTTGTTTCAGCAGGGGTTCTCGCGCTATGAGATCACCGGAAGCGGCGGCGCCTCGGTGGCCGAGGGCGCGCACATCGACGTGTCGATGCCGGTGTACCGGCCGGTGAGTGATGCGATGGGGCTCGCGACAGGCGCGCCGGCTCGTGCGGCATTGGAAACCTGGCAGCCGCCGGTCTACCTGCACGACCCCGTGGCGGGCACGGTGACGCGCCGCCGCGGCGCCAGCCTGTCACTGCAAAGCGGCCGCAGCCTGTCGCTGCCGGGGGCGGACGCCGAGGCGGCGTTGCTTGTCGGCCGCGGCGCGCAGATCAATGTGGACCCGGGGCAGTCGATCCAACTGCGCGGCGCGGGCCAGATCACGGTGCTGGGCGCGCTGACGGCCGCCGGCGGCAAGATCGATATCCGCCAACTGCGCATGGGTGACATCGATGTGGCGGAGTCCATCGAGACCGCCACGGGCCAGGTGCACAACCGGTCGATCTGGATTGGTGAGCAGGCGGTGCTGAACGTGGCCGGCCGCGCGGAAACCGGCGTGGACGCGCAGGGCCGGCGCTATGGCGTGGCGGACGCGGGTGGCGTCATCGTGATCGGCGGTGAAATCAATCATGACCGCGCCACGGCAACCGCTTCCGACGCCTACGTCATCATCCGGCCGGGCGCGGTGCTGGATGCGTCCGGTTCGACTGCGACCGTGGACGTGAACGGGGTGGGCCCCTTGCAGCTGGACCGCAACGGCGGCCGCATCGCCCTCAGTTCCTACAACGGCCTGTTCCTGGACGGCGCCTTCATCGCGCGGGCCGGCGGCGCAAGCGCCGCGGGCGGCGCTCTGGATATCGCGCTGGAAACGCCGCTGTACCGCGGCGCGGGTGACAACCCGTCCGGCATGGAGGTGCAAGTGCCGCGCGAGCTGGTGCTGGCGGCAGGCAGCGGCAACGCCCTGGCCTCGGACGTGCTGCCGGGCGAGGCGGCCGACGCGCTGCGCTACGGGCAGACCCGGTTGGACGTCGCGCGCCTGTTGGCGGGCGGGGGCTTTGATCAGTTGGGGCTGCTCTCCAATGGATTGATGTCGTTTGACGGCGCGGTGGATATCACGCTGCGCCAAAGCCTGCGGCTGTATGCCGGGGCGTTTTCGCGGGCGCCGGATGCCGACCCGGCAACACGCGTGAACCTGACGGCTTCACAGGTTCGCCTGTCCGGGCCGGGCAAGTACTACGCCACCAACGGCATGATTCGGCCACGCGTGCTGTTTGGCGATGCGCCTTCGGTGGGAGACGGCGTCTTCACGGTGCGCGCCACCGACCTGCTGGAAGTGGGCAACAGCCTGTCGTTCGGCACCCAGGGCAGCATCAACCGCAGCGTGGGTGGCCCCCTGGCGGTGGCGCGGTCGGGCTTTGACCGGGTGACGCTGGAAAGCGGCGGCGACCTGCGCTTCTTGCTGAACAACGACAGCGAACCGCGCACCCGGCTGTGGACGCGAGGCGATCTGGACCTGACCGCCGCGCAGTTGTATCCGGTGACGGGCGCCGAGGCCGAGGTGCTGGCGGGCTATACCCGCAATCCGGTATCCGGCGTCAATGTGTTCGATCCGACCCGCACGCTGCGGGTGGGCCGGTCGGGCGACGCCACCGCGCCGTTGCCAGCCGTGCCGTATTCGGCATTTGGCTCGCTGCGCCTGGCGGCAACCAACGTGGAGCAGGGCGGTGTGGTGCGTGCGCCGCTCGGCGCCATTGTCCTGGGCGACGTGAGTTCGGTGTTGGGCACGCAGCGCCTGACCTTGTTGCCCGGCAGCGTGACCTCGGTCAGCGGCGCGGGGCTGTTGATGCCCTACGGTGGCACGACCGATGGCGTGTCGTACAAGTTCAAGGGCGCGGAAGTCTCGCTGGTGGGCGCCGGCGGCGCTACCGGCTCGGGAAGCGGCGCGTCGTTGCGTACGGGCATCACGCTGGGGTTCCGCGATGTGGACGCGCTGCCGGGATCGGTGCTGGACCTGTCTGGTGGCGGTGAACTGACCGGCGCGGGCTTCGTGTCCGGACGCGGCGGCTCGACCGACGCGCGTTATTCCCCGCTGGTGCGCAACAATCCCAAGGGCGGCTTCACCTTACCCGGGCTGGCGGCCAATCCGGTCTATGCCATTGTGCCGGGTGTGCAGCCAGGCTATGCGCCGGTCGGCGGCGAAGCCGGCGCCTCGGCTCCGGGCCTGGGGCAGAGCATCACGATCGGCGCGGGCGTGCCGGGCTTGCCGGCAGGTACCTATACGCTGATGCCGTCGACTTATGCGTTGTTGCCTGGCGCGTTCCGCGTCGAAATCAATACCGGTGCGACGCCGGGCGCCACCATGGCGCCGGCGCAGATGCGCAATCTGTCGTGGGCGGCCAGCGGCACGCTGTCCACTGCGGGTACGCGGGTGGCCGACAGCCTGGCGACCCCGGTGATCCTGACACCGGCCAACGTGCTGCGCACCTATTCGCAATACAACGAGACCAGCTACGCCAGCTTTGTGCGCGCTGATGCGGCCACGCGGGGCGTGCCGCGCGCGATGCTGCCGGCCGACGGACGCACCTTGCGCCTGGCAATCCATGCCGGTTCGCAGGACGGGCAGGCGTTGCGCTTTGATGGCCTTGCCGATTTCAAGCCCGCAGAAGGCGGCTTTGGCGGCGCGGCGGCGCTTAGCGGCGGCAGTTCGAATGTGGAGATCCTGGCGGCAGGCCAGGCGCCCACGGCGGGTTTTGCGGGCGCGTCGGTGCAGGCCGATGCGCTGGTGGCGCTGGGCGCCAGCCGGTTGGTGATTGGCGCGCTGCCAGTGGTGATGTACGGCCAGGGCGGCCGCTTCTATACCTTCCAGGGCGACGCCAGTGATGTGGTGATGCGCGCCGGCGCACAACTGGCGGCGCCCGAGGTACTGATTTCGGCGCGGACGATCGAGCTTGAAGCGGGTGCCGGCATCTCGACGCTGGGCCGCGGCGCGCCGTCGGTGGATTCCACCGACGGGTACGCGTTCGAACCCGGCAGCAGGGGGGTGTTGGCCGTGTCCAACGGCCGCCTGGATGTCCTGGCGCCCGATGCGCTGGGCACGGGCGCGATCCGCGTCGGCACCTGCGCGGCGCTGCCGTGCCAGGGCGTGACGCGGCTGTATTCCGAAGGCACGATCGCCGCGGCCACCAACGGCACGTTCGACCTGGGCGAACAGGTGCTGTATGGCACCCGCAACCTGACGCTGGCGGTCGGGGCGATCAACGCGGGCACCGCCGATGCGCTGGCACAGGCGGCCGCGCGTGGCGTGCTGCCCAACGGGTTGACGCTGAACCAGAACATCCTCGGCCGTCTGCTGCGTGGCGACACCAGCACCGGCGCCCCGGCGCTGGAGCGGCTGACGCTGACGGCGCGCGAGTCCATGAATTTCTACGGCACGGTCGCGCTGGATACGCGCGACCCGCTCACGGGCAAATACAGCCTGTCCACGCTGTCCCTGGGGACGCCCGCCATCTACGGCTACGGTGCGACCGGTGACGAGGCCAGCATCCGCACCCAGAACCTGATCTGGAACGGCGCCACGCAGGCGCCTGGGGCGGTGGCGGCCGGCGGGGCCGGCACGGGCCACGGTGTGCTGCGCATCGAGGCCGAACGCATCGAGTTCGGCTACGGCCAGGGCGCGCAGCCCAGCGGGTTGGACGATAACGGCCGCTTGGCCCTGGGCTTTGCCAGCGTCAACCTGAACGCCAGCGAACGCATCACGGCCAATCATCGTGGCAGCCTGGCGGTATATGAATCGCAAGGCGCGTATGCCAGCGGCAGCGGCTACGCTTACAGCGGCGGGAATCTCGACCTGAACACGCCGCTGTTGACCGGTTTGGCGGGGTCCGTGAACAAGATCACGGCCGGGGGCGACGTCCGCGTGGCGGCGCTGCCGGGCGCGCAAGCGGCAACCGTGCAGGAACTGGGCGCGGAACTGAGCCTGGCGGGCGCCAATGTGCGCGTGGACGGCGCCATCGTGCTGCCCAGCGGCAAGCTGACGCTGCAAGGCCGCGACAGCGTGGTGCTGAGCGGCACGTCGCAACTGGACGTGGCCGGCCGCGCCATCGCCTTCAACGACGTGTTGCGCTATAGCTGGGGCGGCGACCTGATCCTGGAAAGCAGCCAGGGCGGCATCCGGCAAGAGGCTGGCTCGGTGATCGATCTGTCGGCCCTGGAGAACAACGCGGGCAGCCTGCGGGCCGTGGCGCTGGCGCCAGGTGCAGGCCAGGTGGAGCTGCTGGGCCGCATCCTGGGCGCCAGCTCGGGCCATTACGACGCCGGCGGCACCGCGGTGCCGTATCGCGCGGGCAGCATCGACATCCGCGCGCAGCGGCTGGGGGCGGCGGGCGCCTTGAACGCCGATTTCGACGCGCTGAATCAACGCCTGAACGACGGCGGCGTGCTCGGGGCGCGCAGCTTCCAGATCAAGCAAGGCAGCTTGACAGTCGGCGACACGCTGCGCGCCAACGACGTCAACCTGTCGATCGACGGCGGCAGCCTGACGGTGGCGGGCCGGGTGGACGCCAGCGGCGAGCGGGTAGGCCGCATCCGCCTGGCGGCGCGCGACGGCTTGACGTTGTCGGGGACGTCGGTGCTGGATGCGCACAGTACGGTGCTGCGCGTGGACAGCTACGGCAAGATCATCGACGCACCGAACCGCGCGGTGGTGGAACTGAATTCAGGCCAAGGCGTGCTGACCCTGGCCAGCGGCGCGCGTATCGACCTGCGCCACGGTACAGCCGCCGCGGGGCAGCTCGACGGCGTGCAACGCGGCACGCTGGAATTGCTGGCGCCGCGCATCGATGCTTCCGGAAACTCGGAAATCAACGGCGGCGGGGTACCGGGGTCCGCCGCCCGCTATGGCGACATCGCCATCGAGGCGCGCGGCCCGCTTGCGATCGACGGCGCCAAGTCGATCACGCTGACCGCCATGCAGCGCTATGACGATGCCGAGGTGGGCAATCCGGGTGACCGGACCAACGGCCGCGATTACCAGATCATCAATCAGGCCTACCTGCAAGCCAAGCACGACGACAGCACCGCCTTCATGGACGGAGCGGTGGTCAATGGCAACCTGATCAACGGCAAGCTGGCGGGCCTGAACAACGCCACTTATCGTGACGTTTTCCATCTGCGTCCGGGCGTGGAAATTGTCAGCAAGACCGCCGACGGCGATCTGGTGGTGCAGGGCGACCTGGACCTGTCGCGCTACCGCTACGCAGGCGTGAACCCGCGCACGCCGTTGACGGGGGTATACGGCTCGGGCGAGGCCGGCGCGCTGATCCTGCGCGCCAAGGGCAACCTGGATGTCTACGGCAGCATCAACGACGGCTTCGCGCCGCCGGCCGCCACGCCGGACGACGAGCACGGCTGGGTGCTGACGCCCGGCGTGCAGCCGTTTGGCGGCGACGTGGTGTTGCCGCGCGGCGGCGTCACGCTTGCGGACGGCACCGAGTTCCCCGGCGGCAAGACGCTGAACTATCCCTTGCCCCTGAAGGCCGTGAAACTGGCGGCGGGCACCCGTTTGCCGGTGGAGGCCGCGCTCGACCAGGAGCTGTCCCTGGCCAGCGGCACGGTGCTGTCCGGCGACGTGCGTGATGCGTCCGGCCAACTGCTGTACGGCGCTGGCACGGTGCTGAGCCAGGCGGTGGACCTGCCCGCCGGCACGCGCCTCGGGGCGGGCACGCTGCTGGCCGGCGGCACGTCGCTGCAGTCGTTCACTTGGCCCGCGAACGTGGCCCTGCCCAATCTGTACACGACGCAAGGCTATGAGCCGAACGTGCTGCTGATGGAAGGCACCATTACGCTCAAGCAAGGCGCGTTCATTCCGTCGCAGACCAAGCTGGTATTCCCGGCTGGCACCGACTATGTGGACCTGCGGCCCGGCACGTCCGCAGACCAGCGGCGCAATTGGGCCGTGGCCCAGATGCTGCCCGCGGGCAGCCAGTCGTGGTCGGTGCAATTGGTAGCCGGCGCCGACCTGGACGCGGCCGATCCGCGCCGGGTGCTGACCGGGCCGACCGCCGGCAAGTTGACGCTGGCGGACACGCATTACAACGCCAGTCTGGTTCAGGGCGGCGGGTGGGTCTGGGGGCCGGACGCCGAGCAGTCAGGCTTCGAGCCCGGTACGCCGGTGCCGGACGATATGGCCTGGTTGTGCGACGTGATCGAAGGATTCTGCGAGCGCGGGGACGCCAACGGGGTGTCGGTGACGCCGCATACCCAGAATTTCAGCGTGCTGCGCACCGGCACCGGCGATCTGGACCTGAACGCGGGGGGCGATATCAGCCTGATGTCGGCCTATGGCGTGTACACCGCCGGTACGCAGTCGGCGAACATTGCGTCCGCCTACCAATTGCCGCGCGGCCGCTTCGGCGCCACGGTGCTGGGCGACGACCATGCGGCGACCTATGAACCGTTTGTGACGGCAGGCAGCGGCTACCAGGCCTGGTATCCCGAAGCCGGCGGCAACCTCAGCCTGTACGCAGGCGGCGCATTGCGCGGCGACGCGTGGGGCCTGACCGCGCAAAGCACGTACGACGCCCGCAGGGTGGATGCCAGCGTGGGCGTTGGCAATTGGCTATGGCGCCAGGGGACGGGCAGCGCAAACGGGGGCGATACGCCAACCGCATGGTGGATCAACTTTGGCAGCTACACCCAGGCACCGTCGGATTTCAAGGACAACACGCCGTTGCTGGTGGGCTTTACCGGCTTTGGCGCGCTGGGCGGCGGCAATGTCAGCGTGCGCACCGACGGCGATGCCGGCAACATCGAGGCGCGCGGTTCGCGTAGCAACCCGCGCAGCCAGGGACTGGTCGTGGCGGTGGGCAGCACCGGCCGCATTGCGGCCGACGGCGGCATGACGTTGACCGGTGGCGGCGATATCGACCTGCGCATCGGCGGGGCGCTCAACCCCACGCAGAATGCCCGAGGCGGCGTGTCGTCGACCTCCGGGCCTACGCCGTACTACGGTGATCCCGCCATCGACATGCAAGGCGCGCTGATCAACCTGCGCGGCAGTGTGCAGTTCGCGGGCGGCGCGATCGGTGGACTGGATCTGCGCTATGGCAGCCAGCCAGCCCTGCGCGACGCCAAGGACAGCCGAGGCTACGATCCTTATGAATCCTCGCTGGCCAGCGCCACCGGCGGCTTGGCGCTGATTCCGGGCGATGCGGTGATTCGGGTGGACACACGTGGCGACCTGGTAGTGGGCGGCGCCAGCGATCCCGGCCGTGTCGCGTTGCAGAACAGCACGCCGTTCCGGTTGCGCGACGGCACGCAGATCGATGGCGGCGGCTACAGCTGGTTTTCGATGTGGACGGCCAACACCGCCATTGAACTGTCCAGCGCGGGCGGTAATCTGACGCCCAGCCGGCAGACGTCGCACAGCGCCCAGGGCCTGGCGCTGCAGACCGGCCGCAACACGTCCGCGTCGGATGCGCGTTATCTGTACCCCTCGATCCTGCGCGCCACCGCGTATGACGGCAGCATCTACGCGGGCGTCTCGGCGGGTTACCTGAACGCCGAGGACGGCGGCCTGCCGTATTCGCTGACGCTAGCGCCCGGCGCGCGCGGCCAGCTCGAGCTGCTGGCGGGCAATTCGATCTATGCGGGCGGCTACGCCATCAACCGTTCGGGGGCCGATCCGGCCAGCGTGGCCAATGTGCTGGCGCCGGCGTTCGCGGGCTATACCTCGCAGGCCACCAGTGCCGTCACCTTGAGCAACCAGGGTGCCAACGGCATCACCGGCGCCCGTAACACGCACTTCCCGTTGTTCTACTTCGATGCGCCCACGGCCAGCGCGGCCGGGTCAGGCCAGGTCACGCGCCTGTATGCCCGCGACGGCGACATCGTGGGGCTGCGCAGCGGTGAAACGCTGGCGATCATCGCGGGCCCCAACCTGGGGCAGACCTGGTACGAGGCCGCGGGCCCGGTATGGATGATGGCTGGACGCGACATCGTGGCCTCCGGCACCGATAACGGCGCGCAGTTGAACGTGCCGACGACCAACGGCTACTACTTTGCCGCGGGCGTGGCCTCGGCTACCTCGTCCGGCAATCTGTTCCTGCACGGCGATGCGCTGGATGTGTCGCGGGTGTCGGCGGGCCGTGACATTCTCTACAGTTCCTTCCAGGTGGCCGGCCCCGGCGCGCTGGAAGTCACCGCCGGCCGCCATGTGCTGATGGGCGACCGGGCGTCGATCAACAGCCTGGGCGCAGTGCTGCCCGGCGACCATCGCCCCGGCGCATCGATCGCCGTGCAGGCGGGCGTGGGCGCCAAGGGACCGGACTACGCGGGCTTCCTGGCGCGGTATCTGGACCCGACCAACGCGGCGGACCCGAGCCGTCCGCTGGTGGACCAGGGCCTGGCTTTCAAGACGTACGAGGCGGAACTGCTGCTGTGGTTGACGCAGCGCTATGGCTTTGCCGGCAGCACGGACGACGCGCGCGCTTACTTCGCCGCCTTGCCGGCGGCGCAGCAGCGAATCTTCGCCCGCCAGGTGTATTTCGCCGAACTGCGGTCGGGCGGCCGGGAATACAACGACAAGGCCAGTCCGCGCAGCGGCAGCTACCTGCGGGGCCGCCAGGCGATCGCCGCGTTGTTCCCGGAGACGGCGCCGGGCGCGTATCAAGGCGACATCACGCTGTATGGCGCATCGGGCATCCGCAGCGCCTTCGGCGGCGATATCCAGTTGATGACGCCGGGCGGGCAGCAGGTGTTCGGCGTGGAGGGCGTCGCGCCGCCGGCATCCGCGGGCATCATCACGCAGGGCGAGGGCAGCATCCAGCTGTATGCGCTGGGCAGCATCCTGCTGGGCCAAAGCCGCGTCATGACCACGTTTGGCGGCGGCATCACGGCGTGGTCGGCGCAGGGCGACATCAACGCGGGCCGCGGTTCCAAGACGACGGTGCTGTACACGCCGCCCAAGCGTGTCTACGACGCGTTCGGCAACGTGACCTTGTCGCCCAACGCCCCCAGCACGGGCGCGGGCATCGCGACGCTGGCGCCGCTGCCGGAGGTGCCGGCGGGCGACGTGGATCTGTATGCGCCGTTGGGCACCATCGATGCGGGCGAAGCCGGCATCCGCGTGTCGGGCAACGTGAACATCGCGGCCTTGCAGGTGGTGAACGCGGCCAACATCCAGGCGCAGGGCGACAGCGCGGGCGTGCCGGTCGCGGCGTCCGTCAACACCGGCGCGCTGTCCTCGGCCAGCGCGGCGGCTACCTCGGCGGTCAATGCGGCGCAGGACTCCGCGCAGCGCGCACAAAGCCAGGCGCGCCAGAACCAGCCATCGGTGATCAACGTGCAGATCCTGGGATACGGCGACGAACCCGTGGCCGGCGCCGCCCCGGCGCCACAAGGCAGCCCGTCGGCGTCTGCGCCCGCGTATGACGCTGCCAGCGCCGTGCAGGTGCTGGGCGCTGGGCCGCTCAATGCCAGCGAGACCGGCGCCTTGCGTGAGGAGGAACGGCGCAAGCTGACGATGTGACGGTGTGCCGGCTAGCCGCCGGCGGTCATCGCAATGTCATGCAGCGGCCAGTATTCACTGGCCGCTTTTTTTTTGCGCTTTGCATGCCAGCGCCGTCATCTTGCCCGGCCAGAATTCCTGCCGGGCGGCCCCCGCCGCGGCCGCTCCGATTCTTTTTCATGAAGTTTTTCTTACAACGCGCGGTCTTGGGTGTCCCAGTACGTCTAGTAACAAGCAGAAGCTGTGGACGCGGGATAGCAGGCAAAAACCGTAACGGGATTGTCGCGAAGCGCACGGCACGGCAGCGGCCGGTACCAACCGGTTTTCACACAAGGAACCGAGTGCATCGCTATGCATGATTTCGAAAGTAGGGGCAGCGCGTTGCGCGCCATATTGCGCCGCGCGCCGCAAGCCTTCGTTCTGACGGCCGCCATCCACGCGGCGTGGGCGCAAGCAGCGCCGGCGCCCGAAGCGGCCCCGGCCGCGGCCGCCGACGCGCGCCGCGTCAACATCAACGAGTACATCGTGCGTGGCAACACCGTGCTTGAAGCCCGCGACATCGAACGCGCCGTCTATCCCTACCTGGGGCCGGACCGCACGCTGGCCGACATCGAGTCCGCGCGCGAAGCCTTGCAGGCCATCTACCAGGAACGCGGCTACCAGTCGGTGTATGTGGACCTGCCCGAACAGCAAGTGGCCGACGGCATCGTGTTCCTGCAAGTGTCCGAGACCAAGGTCGGACGCGTGCGGGTGGTGGGCGCGCAGCACTATTCCCCGCTGGCAATCCGCGACGAGGTGCCGGCATTGCAGGAAGGCCAGGTGCCCAACTTCAACCGCGCACAGGCCGAGCTGACCAGCCTGAACAAGGGCGCCAGCCGCCAGGTCGTGCCGCTGGTGAAGGAAGGCCGCATGCCGGGCACGATGGACGTGGACTTGAAAGTCGAAGACAAGAGCCCTTGGCACGCCAGCGTGGGCCTGAACAACGACTACAGCGCCGACACCACGCGCCTGCGCAGCACGGCGTCGCTGGGCTACGACAACCTGTGGCAGCTGGGGCACTCCGTCAGCCTGACCTTCTTCACCGCGCCGCAGGAAACCGACAACGCCAAGGTCTGGTCGGGCTCGTATTCCATGCCGCTCTCCAGCCGTTGGGGCCTGCAGTTCTCGGGCTACAAGAGCGACAGCAACGTCGCCACCATCGGCGGCACCAACGTGCTGGGCAAGGGCTACTCCTTCGGCCTGTCCGCCATCTACACGATGGAACCGCAAGGCGACTGGAGCAATTCGCTGTCCATCGGCCTGGACTACAAGAAGTTCGACGAGTCCACGCGCTTCGGCGCCAATGAAGACCAGGTTCCGATCAAGTACCTGCCGTTCACGCTGGCCTACAACGGCTACCGCTATTCCGAGTCGTCGCAAAGCAGCCTGGGCCTGTCCGTGGTGGGCGCCAGCGGTTCCTTCTTCAATCAAGGCAGCGGCTGGAAGGAATTCGACGACAAGCGCTATCGGGCCAGCCCCAGCTTCGCCTTGCTGCGCGGCGACGGCACGCACACGCAGAACCTGTTCGGCGACTGGCAACTGGGCCTGCGCGGGTCGTTCCAATTGGCCTCGGGCGCCCTGGTGTCCAACGAACAGTTCTCGGCCGGCGGCGCGACCAGCGTGCGCGGCTACCTTGCTGCCGAGCGCACCGGTGACGACGGCCTGCTGGGCTCGGTCGAATGGCGCACGCCGTCGCTCGCCCGTTGGCTGGGCGCCAACGTCAACGAATGGCGCTTCTACGCCTTTGCCGACGCCGCCACCTTGCGCCTGCGCGACCCCATGCCTGAACAGGACGCGAGCTATTCGCTTGCCAGCGTCGGCCTAGGCACCCGCCTGCAAGTGCTGGATTGGCTGTCCGGCTCGCTGGACTGGGGTTATCCGCTCAAGGACGGCCCCAACACCCGCAAACACGATCCTCGCCTGAACTTCAGCGTACGCGCCAGCTTCTGAGCGCACGCGATTACCGCATTCTTCCCGGAGTCTTGACCATGCAACGCTTATTGATGCTCCTACTGACCGTGCTGGCCGGCGTATTGCCGTCCGCCGCCCAAGCCTGGTGGCAGCCCGACTGGCAGTACCGCAAGCAAATCACCGTCGACAGCACCGCGCAGGGCATGCCGTTGGGCGGCTCGGCCGGCCGCACGCCGCTGCTGGTGCGCCTGCACACCGGCAACTTCACCTTTGACGGCATCAACGAGAAGGGCGCCGACATCCGCTTCGTGGCGGCCGACGACCAGACCGTGCTGAACCACCAGCTGGAATCCTTCGACCCCTTGCTGGGCATGGCGCTGGTGTGGGTGGACGTGCCTGAAGTGGCCGACGGCCAGCGCCAGGACATCTGGATGTACTACGGCAACCAGAAGGCGCCGGCCTCGGCCAATGGGCAACTGACGTTCGACCCCAACTACACGCTGGTCTACCACTTCGACGGCGCGGCCGGCGCGCCGCCGCGCGACACCACCGCCTACAGCAACCACGGGCAGACGCCGACGGGCGCCGCCGTGGATGGCGTCATCGGTCGTGCCGCGCAGTTCACGGGCGCCGCGCCGCTGATGCTGCCCGCCAGCCCGTCGCTGGCCATTCCCGCCGCGGGCGCCTTCACGTTCAGCGCCTGGGTCCGTGCCGATCAACCGGCTGGCGAACAACTGATCTACGCCCGCCGCGACGCCGGCAACGCCTTGCTGATCGGTATCAACCAGGGCGTGCCCTTCGTGGAAGTGAACGGCCAGCGCAGCCAGCCCGGCCAGCCGCTGACGCCCGCCGCCTGGCAGCACCTGGCCGTGACGGCCGACGGCAGCCAGGTCCACCTGTACGTGAACGGCCGCGCGACCGCGTCGCTGGCTGCCAGCTTGCCGCCGCTTGGCACGACCGCCGCCCTGGGTGGCGATGTGCCCAAGCCGGCCGCGCCGGTCGCCCCTGCCGCCGCGCCGGCTGCGGACGGCTCGGTGCCGGAGCAAGCCGCACCCGTTGCCGCCCCGCATCCGGTCTACGCGCCGTTCGTGGGCGCCATCGACGAAGTGCGCCTGTCCAAGGTGGCGCGTCCCGCGGCGCTGATCTACGCCGACGCCAGCTCGCAGGGCGCGGAATCGCGTCTGGTCGCCTACGGCGCCGACGAAGAGCAGTCGGGCTTCGGCTTCGGCGGCCTGGGCTTCCTGCTCAAGGCGGTGCCGATCGACGCTTGGATCATCATCGGCGTGCTGGTGCTGATGATGGTGCAGTCCTGGATCATCATGATCAAGAAGAGCCGCAACGTGGCCCGCCTGGCGCGCGCCAATGAAGCTTTCCGGGAGTCCTTCGCCAATGTCGGCAAGCGCCTGGAAATGCTGGCCGACGACGCCGGCTTGGCCCAACGCCTGGAGCACGCCTCCTTGTGGCGTCTGTACCGCGTGGCCGTCAACGAGATCCGCACGCGCCGCGCGCAGGGCGCCGACACGACGTCGATCTCGGCCGCCACCATCGAGGCCATCCGCGCGTCGATGGACGCCGTGCGCACCAAGGAAAACCAGGCGCTGGGCGCCAAGCTGGGCTCGCTGTCCAACGCCATCGCCGGCGGCCCGTACATCGGCCTGCTGGGCACGGTGCTGGGCATCATGGTGGTGTTCCTGGGAACGGCCATGGCCGGCGACGTGAACATCAACGCCATCGCCCCCGGCATGGCCGCGGCCTTGCTGGCCACCGCGATGGGCCTGTTCGTCGCGATCCCCGCGCTGTTTGGCTACAACCGCCTGGTCTCGCGCAACAAGGAAGTCAGCGCCGACATGCGCGTGTTCGTCGATGAATTCGTGACGCGCCTGGCCGAAGTGCACGGCGAGACGCAGGCACAGGAAGCCGCCCACCACCCCGCAATGCGTGCGCCGGCGGCCAGCCGCCCGGCCGCGCGCGATGCGCAACCCGCACCCGCCGAGGCATAAGGAGCATCCATGGCTTCCGTATCCGCATCCCAGGACGATGACGACGACGCGCCCGTGGACGGCATCAACATCACGCCGCTGGTCGACGTGCTGATGGTCGTGCTGGTCATGTTCATCCTGACCGCTACCGCGCAGATCGCCGGCATCAAGGTCAACCTGCCCAAGGCCAGCTCCACCATGGCCTTGTCGCAGCCCAAGACCAAGGCGATTTCCGTCAACGATGCCGGCCAGGTTTTCCTGGACGCCTATCCGGTCACCTTGCCCGAGCTGGAAGACCGGCTGCGCACGGAGAAAGCGCTGAACCCCGACTTCCCGGTGATTGTGCGCGGCGACGCCGCCGTGCAGTACCAGAAGGTCGTGGAAGTGCTGGATCTGCTGCGCCGCCTGGAACTTGCCCAGGTCGGCCTGGTTACCGGCAAGCCGCAATAGGGGCCGGGACCAACGTCATGCCGCAACACGCATCCGATTCCTCGCGCGTCCCGCATCCGGCGCGCCGCTGGCTGAAGCTGGCGGCCGTGGCGGTGGCCGCGGCGGTGGCGGCCTACGCGCTATGGCGCTGGGCCAACGACATGTCCGGCGTCCGGCGCGATGCGCCCAAGGTCACGGCCATCATCCCGTTGCCGCCGCCCCCGCCGCCGCCGCCCGAGCCCGAGAAGCCGCCGGAGCCCGAGCAGCCCAAGGAAGAACCCGTGGCCACGCCCGAACCCGAGCCGCAGCCCACCCCCGAACCGCCCAAGCCGCAGGACGAAGCGCCGCCGCGCCCGGCCGACGACCTGGCCAACCCGATGCAGATCGACGGCGATGCGCAGGCCGGCAGCGACGCGTTCAACATCGGCGCGGGGCAGGGCAAGGGCATGGCGGGCGGCGGCGGTGGCCGCGCTGGCAACGCTACTTATAGCCAGTACCTCGCCTACGCGCTGCAGAAGATCCTGCGTGAAGACGAGCGCACCCGCAATCTGACCTTCCGCCTGCAAGCCAACATCTGGCTCACGGCATCCGGCCAGATCACCCGGGTGGAACTGACCCGCGGCAGCGGCGACGCCGACGTCGACGCGCGCGTGGTCGCCGCCTTGCGTGCCGTGCCGGGCCTGGACGAGCGCCCGCCGGCCTCGGCCAACATGCCCATCCGCGCGTCGCTGACCGGCCGCCGGCCGTCTTGAAATCCCGAACAGACCTGATCCCGGAGTGACTACAGAATGAAGTTCGAACTGAATCGGCTGGCGGCATCGCTGGCGCTGGCCGCGGCGAGTGCCGCCGCGCTGCCGGCCCATAGCGCCCCCGCGCCGTCCGAGAACGCCACCATCAACCTGATCCGCCTGCTGGTGCAGCAAGGCGTGCTCAAGCCCGAACAGGCCGACGCGCTGGTCGCGCAGGCCGAAGCCGAAGCCAAGACCGCGCGCCAGGCCACCCCCGACCGCGGCGCGGCCGTGGCCCAAGCCGGCGACGTGCGCGTGCCCTACATCCCGCAGACCGTGCGCGACCAGATCCGCGACGAGGTCAAGGCCGAAGTCATGGTGCAGGCCAAGGAAGAGAACTGGGCGCAGCCCAATACCTTCCCCGACTGGGTGTCGCGCATCACGGTGGAAGGCGACGTGCGCGTGCGCGATGAGTCGCGCTTCTACAACGGCGGCAACAGCAACGAAATCACCGATTTCGCCAAGCTCAACGCCAAGGGCCCGTACGACGTCAACCCCAACACCAACGGCGGGTACCCGCCGATGCTGAATACGCGCGAAGACCGTCGCAACCAACTGCGCATCCGTGCGCGCCTGGGCGTGCGCGCCGAACTCTCGGAAGCATGGACGGCCGGCATCCGGCTGGCCACGGGCAGCGACGACAGCCCGGTGTCCACCTCCCAGACCTTGGGCGGCGGCATGGGCAAGAAGGACATCTGGCTGGACCAGGCCTACCTGACGTACCGCCCCGCCAAGTGGGCTACCGTCACGGGCGGGCGCATCGCCAACCCCTTCGAATCGACCGACACGCTGTTCTCGAACGATCTGAACTTCGACGGGGTCGCCGCCATCTTCAAGCACCCCCTGGAAGGCCGCGACGTGACCTTGTTCGGCACGCTGGGCGCCTTCGCCACCGAATACGCGAACAACGGCTGGAACTCGTCGTCGCTGAGCGAGGGCAGCACCGAGAACAAATGGCTGCTGGGCGCGCAGGTCGGCGCCGACTGGAAGATCAACAACCAGAACAGCCTGCGCGGCGCGCTGGCCTACTACCACTTCGACAACATCGCGGGCAAGCGCTCCAGCTCCTGCTCGCCTTGGGCGGGCGATGAGAACTGCGACACCGACTGGTCGCGCCCGGCGTTCATGCAGAAGGGCAATACGCTCTTCCTGCTGCGCAACATCGCGCCCAATCCGCTCAACCCGGCCGACACGCCGCAGCCGCAGTACGTGGGCCTGGCGTCCAAGTTCGACTTGCTGGACCTGAACCTGCGTTGGGACACGCGCGTGTTCGACGGCCTGGGCTTGCGCTTGAACGGCAACTACATCCGCAACCTGGCCTACAGCAAGAGCAAGATGGCCAGCCGCTCGCAGGGCTACATCGTCAACAACTTCGGCGAGAACGGCGACATCGAAAGCGGCCCCAACGCCTGGATGCTGCAAGCCACGCTGGGCCGGTCGTATGACCTGAAGGAAAAGGGCGATTGGCTGGCCTTTGTTGGCTACAAGTACATCCAGCCGGATGCGCTGCCCGACGCGTTCAACGATTCGTCGTTCCACCAGGGCGGCACGAATGCGCGCGGCTACTACATCGGCGCGGGCTACGCCTTCGAGAAGAACGTCTACGGCGTCTTCCGTTGGATGAGCACCAAGGAGATCTACGGCGCGCCCTTGGCCATCGACACAATGCAGTTCGAAATCAACGCCAGGTTCTGAGGCCATGGACATGCACATCGTATGGGATGAAACCCGCCATTCGCCCGCGGCGGGTCGCGGCCGGCGGTTCGCCGCCGCCGTGGCCCTGTGCGCGGCCGGGCTGAGCCTGGCCGGCGGCGCGCAGGCCGAAAGCATGGAAGAGCGCCTGCGCGCCCAGTTGCGCAGCACCACGCAGCAGCTGCAGCAATTGCAAAGCGAGCAGGCGCAGGTCAATGCGGCGAAAGCCGCGGCCGAAGCGCAGCGCGACGCCGCGCAAAAGGAACTGGAGTCGCTGCGCGGGCAACTGGCCAAGAGCCGCGGGCAGGCCGAGAAGCTGGCCGAGCAGCAGGGCGCAGTGATGGAAAGCGCCCAGGCGCAAATCGCGGCCAGTCATGCGCAGTTGGGCAAGTTCAAGGGCGCGTACGACGAGCTCTTGACGCTGACGCGCGCCAAGGAAGCGGAACGCCAGACGCTGGCCCGCAACCTGGCGCAGCGCGACGAGGAGGTCAAGGTTTGCGTGGCCAAGAACCGCGACATGTACGAGGCGGGCAAGGAAATCCTCACCGCCTATGAACGCATCAGCACCGGCGACATCCTGGCGCTCAAGCAACCTTTCGCGGGCAAGGCGCGCGTCAAGTTCGAAGAGCAGGCGCAGGCGTATGGCGACAAGCTGTACGACGCGCAGGTGCCGCGGAGTCAAGCTGCTGCAACGTCCAACCCGTAGTCTGTCCCCCGATTGCCATTTTTCTTTATCCAGGAAATACCGAAATGACCGAAACCAGCCTGATTCTCGACGTGAACGCCGAACGCCTGCAGGCGCTGCTGCAATCCCTGGGCTACCGCGTGACCCTGTCCGAACAGAACGGCATGGTCCAGTTGCTGAGCGCCAGCCAGGGCGTGGGCTTTGCCGCCCGCCTGGGCAATCCGGCCCAGCAGGAAGGCCACTATCTGGACTACACGCTGAGCTGCGCGCTGCGCGTGCAAGGCGAGCTGCCGGCCGGCCTGGCCGACCGCTGGAACGTGGAAAAGCGCTTTGCCCGCCTGTCGGTGCAGGGTGTGTTCCTGGTGCTGGAGCTGGACGTGATCGTGGCCGGCGGCGTGTCGGAGAACTATCTGCGCGCCACCACCGAACTGTGGGATCGCCTGCTGCAGGAATTCCTGCTGTTCCTGCGTGCCAATGCGTCGGCCCAGGATGTTGCTGACGCCCCCGCCGAAGCGCCGCAGGACACCGAGGCCGAGACGGCCGAAACGACGGTTGCCGCGTAACGCGCCCCCCGCAGCGCGCCGCCGGATGTATGCGCGTCCGGCGGCGCGCTGATGCCATACAGAGGTTTCCATCATGACCAAGTCCCTGAGCGCTTCCAACCGGCTGCGCCTGACTGCCGCGGTGCTGTTCATTGCCGTGCTGGCCGGCGCCATCGCGCTGATGCGTGGCAAAGACGCCCAAAGCAGCGAGGCCGCGCCGCCCAAGGCGGTGGCGTCCGCCACCCCGTCCGCAGTGGCGTCGGCCAGCGCACCTGCCGCCGCGCCCGTCAGCCGGCCGCCCGCGATCGCTACGCTGGGCGCGGTCCAGGTTGATCGCGACGAACTGCTGCGCCAATTGCAGGCGATGCCGCCGCAGGCGCGCGAGCAGTTGAAGGAAAACCGGACGGGCCTGGACCAATGGCTGCGCGCCCGCCTGGCCGAAAAGGCGTTGGTCGAGCAGGCTCGTGCGCAAGGTTGGCAGGACAAGCCGGAGCTCAAGCGCGCGTTCCAGGCGGCGCAGGAAAGGATCGTGCTGCAAAGCTATCTGGAATCGGTCAGCCGGGCGCCGGACGACTATCCGGCCCAGGCCGATCTGCAAGCCGCGTATGAGCGGGCCAAGCCGCAGTTGGCGGTGCCGGCGCAATACCGGGTCAGCCAGATCTTCCTGCCCGCCGCGCTGGGCGATGCCGACGCGGTCACTGCGGCACGCAAGCAGGCGCAGGACCTCGTCAAGCGGGCCCAGGCGCCCAAGGCCGATTTCGCGGCGCTGGCGCAGAGCTACTCGCGCGATGACACGTCGCGCGCACAGGGCGGCGACATCGGTTTCGTGCCGTTGGCGCAGTTGATGCCTGAGATGCGACCGGTGATCGAGCAGATGAAAGAGGGCGAGGTGTCGGCGCCGGTGCAGTCGGCGGCAGGGTTTCACATCCTGAAGCTGTCCGCTTTGCGGCCGGCCAGCGTCACGCCGTTCGATCAGGTGAAAGTAGAGCTGCGCGCCGCGCTGCGCTCCCAACGTCAGGAACTGGCCGCGCGGGCCTATCTGGAGGGCTTGTTGAATGCCGGTACCGTCAGCATCGATGGCGCGGCCCTCAATGCCGCGTTTGAACAAACCGCGGCCGCCC